>NZ_FYEK01000044.1 GCF_900187885.1 Thermoflexus hugenholtzii JAD2
GCACGAAGCGCACGTGCCCAAAAACAGCTCCTTCCCCTTCTCCGCATCCCCCTTCAGGGCCACCGCCGCCGGCGTGGGGTTTGTCGCCGGAGCAGAGATGGGGGCGCTTCCCTCCGTCAGCGCAGCGGGAGCGGATCCTTGAGGCTGCGGCATCGGATAGAAGATCACGGCCAGGACGACGAGCAAAGCCAGCCCGCTGATCACAAAGGGCCAGGGGCCGATGCGCTGGGAAGGAGCGGCCGGCGCAGCGGGAGCCTCTCCGGCGGGGGCTACAGCTGGACGAGCGGGGGCAGGCGCCTGCCCATAAGCCGCCTGCACCTCCCGGGTCAGCCAGGGCAAGAGAAGCGCCAGGATCCCCGCCAGCGCCAGCGTCGCACCCAGGACACCGCCGATGAGCAGGAGCAACGAAATGGGTGAAAGGCCAGGCATCGATCCCACCTCGGTCAGAAATGATGCCTTCAATGCGTGATCCAGTGCGTCGTTCGGATCGCCCTCGAAACACCGCCGCGGCTTAACGATCCTCTCGAATTCTATGGGAAGCCCATCTCTTCGTCAACCCATGCCGCGCACTTTTTGGGGATACGGCTCCAGATTCCACCGCCCGAATTCCCCGGAGCCGGGGCGCTTTCGCGAAGCCGGGAACCGCTGGGGGCCTCAGGAGCGGCGAAGCGAGAGGGCGCGGGGCTGCGCCTCACGGTCCGGCTCCGGGGACGGGCGCAGGAACCGATGGGCCAGGTTCAAGGTCAGCAGCCAAGCCAGTGTGGACTCAGCGCCCTGATTGACGTTGACCTCTGTGGCCTCCAGCCCGTCCCGGCATCCACCGGTTTTCAGATCGGCCAGCGCGCATCCTCGATCATTCCACCCCAGGAACCAGCCCACACAGCGCTCGAGCACCTCCAGCCAGATCCGATCCCCCGTGGCCCGCCAGGCCCAGGCTGCCGCCTCCGCCATGGCTGCTCCCTCGATGGGCTGCTGGGCGAAGCGCGCCTTCTCCCCTCCCCGGGGGAACCAGCCCCGGTTGCCCACAAAGGAAAGATGTCCGCCTTGGGGGTCCGTCTGGATCTCCACCAGCCAGTTCAGGGCCGCAAGCCCCCGCTCCATCCAGCGAGGTTCCTGGAGACTGTAACCCGCGGCGATCAGCGCCGCCGGCAGGATCCCGTTGTCATAAGTGATCCGATCCTCGCACCAGGACCAGCCGGGCCGGGCATACGTCTCAAAACGCGCCTCCAGACGTCGGGCCAGCTCGAGGCAGCCCGTCCGGATCCTCCGATCCCCAGGGAATCGTTGCCACATCGCCACCCCGCCCAAGACGGCATAGGCCCACGGCCGGGGATGCTCCAGAGACCACGCCCCCGGCCAGGCTTCCTGGAACAGGGTCCATGCAGGCTCCGCGATCCCCTCCGGCCCGAAGGCGGCCGCCTCCCCCAGAGCCCACATCGCCCGGCCGTAGGCATCCTCCGAACCGATCGATTCCAGCCATCGGCGATCATAGGCCATGAAATTCCGAAAGCGCTGCGCCTCCGGGTTCCAGGCATGCTGGAGAAAAGCCAGGTAAACCTCCATCAACGGGAGCAACGAGGCCTCTCCGGTCCGCTGCCATTCCCGCACGGTGAAGAGCAGGGCTCGGGCGTTGTCGTCCGTGCAGTAACCGAACCGACGGTCCGGGATGGCGAAGCGGGCATGCTGCAGCATACCGGTGTCGTCAGTGAGTCGGCGCAGGTGTTCGAGGCGGACGGTGGGAAGCCTCAGCGGCCGGGCCAGCACCCACGCCGGCCGGAGGCCGGGCCGCGGGCGCTCGAGGACCTGACGGAACAGCTCCAGATAGCGAGCGCCGACGATGGACCACGCCATCTCCCGCCCTCGCGCGTAGGCCGCCCGACGCAATCGATCCCACTCCTCCGGGTTGGAGAGCAACTGATCCAGGGCCCGGGCCATGGCCTCCGGATCCCGGAAGGGGACCAGGAGGCCTCGTCCCTCCCCCAGCACCTCCTCCGCATACCAGGAGGGGGTGGAGACGATGGCCTTCCCGCAGGCCAGGGCATAGGTAAGGGTTCCGGAGACGATTTGCTCCCGCGTCAGATACGGCGCCACGTAGATATCGGCGGCCATCAAGAAAGTTAGGAGCTCCTCTCGATTGAGGTAGCGATCGACGAAGCGGATGTGCGCCTGCAGCCCGGCTCGCGCGATCTCTTCCTCCAGGAACCGGCGATAGGCCTCGCCGAACTGTCGGCGCACCTCCGGATGCGTGGCCCCCACCACCAGATATAGAAGATCGGGATGGTGGGGGACCAGGCGTTTCATCGCCTCGATCATCGTTTCGATGCCCTTGTTAGGGCTGAGAAGCCCAAAAGTGAGCAGGACGCGACGCCCATCCAGGCCCAGGCGCGCTTTATAGGGCTCGGGATCCTCCAGGGGCATCGCCGGCGCGCCATGGTCGATTCGGGTGATCCGCTCGGCGGGTATCCCATAGCGCTCCACCAGGAACTGACGGGCCCGCTCCGCCATCACCACCACCTGATCCGCCCGTCGGGCCAGGGCGATGAGCACACGCCGCTGGCCCTCCGAAGGCTCATAGAGGACCGTGTGCAGGGTGACCACGAGAGGCTTGCGCAAGCGCTCCACCAGCTCCAGCGCATACGCCCCGTCCGGCCCGCCGAAGATCCCATACTCATGCTGGAGACACACCCCATCGATGGGCGCCTGGTTCAGGTAAGCAGCGGCCGCCCGGTAATCCTCCGGGACATCGGCCCGGATCTCGAAAACCACCTCGGGCCCGTAATCGTAGCGTTGCGGGGGGTTGGTGAGGGCAACCACCTGAACGGTGGAGAGGAAGGGCGAAGGATTTTCCGCCCCTCCCTGGGATGTCCCCTGGGCTTCCGCCATCGCCTTCGCCAGATCGTGGGTGAACGTCGCGATCCCGCACGGACGGGGCACGTAGGTCCCCACCAGCGCGATGCGCAGACGCTCCCCCATCGGATTTCCACCTCCTCGCCAGGTTTTTCCGAAAGGAAAAAGCTTTCTTCCTACATCGGCGCATGCAGGAGATAATCCAGGAGCGTTCGCAAGTCCGCCGTCGCCAAAGCGACGCAGGTGTCGGCAGCGCCGTAATACATCAGCAGCTCGCCGGAGCGAGGATCCACCACCGCGCCGCACGGGAAAGTCACGTTGGGCACGTCTCCGACCCGCTCGTAGGGCGCGCGGGGGCCGAACACCCACTCCGCACTGCGCCGGATCACTTTCCGCGGGTCCTCCAGATCCAGCAACGCCATCCCCACCCGATAGATCCGGCCGGAGGCGGTCTGACGCACGCCGTGATACAGGATCAGCCATCCCTCCGGGGTCTCGATGGGCTGGGGTCCCAGGCCCACCCGATCCGAATCCCACCAGCCCCCGGGGCGAGCCTCGATGATCACCGTGTGATCCCCCCAATGCCGCAGATCCGGGGAGAAGGAGATCCAGATGTTGGGCCGGGTGCGGGGCGAGGTGGGCATCGGCCGGTGGATCATCACCCAGCGTCCTCGAAAGCGCCGGGGGAACAGACTGGCATCTTTATCCTCCGGAGGCAGGATCGGCCCCAGACGATGGAAAGTTCTGAAATCCGAGGTCGTGGCCAGGGCCACCAGCGGCCCCCCACGGGAATAGGCCACATAGGTCACCGCATAAAGCCCCTCCTCCTCGAGGAAGACGATGCGGGGATCCTCGATCCCCCAGAACTCCTCCGGATGGCGGAGCGGATCCGGCAACAACGTGGGCTCCGGATCCACCCGCCAGCCACTCCGCCCATCCGGGCTGCGGGCCACGGTGAGATGGGAAAGCCCCTGGAAATCCTCCACCCGCACCAGGAGGAGGACTTCATCGTTGAAACGGGTGGCACCCGGGTTGAACACGGAGTTGGCCGGATACGGCCAGTCCCCGGCCGTCAGGATCGGGTTGCCCGGATAGCGATGGAACAGCTCCGGCATGCAAGCCCTCCGGTCGAGGGATCAGCGATCCACATTCAACTAATATCTCAGAAACATCAGAGGAAAGTTAGCGTGCCTGGTATAATTCGGAAAGGCCGGAGCCTCATCCGATCGGAGGAGCACGCTGCGTTGCGCCTGCTGATCACCGGCGTCGGCGGATTCGTCGGACGACACCTGGCTGCCGCCCTGGCCCAGGGCACGGACTGGGAGCTCTGGGGCTGGGCGCGACGGCCCGTCGACGGGCTGCCCGATCGCCTGCAGATGATGTCTGTGGACCTGCGCAACCCGGAGGAGGTGCAGCGCGCCCTCGCCCGGGTGGCTCCGGAGGGCATCATCCATCTCGCCGCCCAGTCGGACGTGGCGGAATCCTGGCGGGATCCATGGGGGACCTTCGAAACCAACGTGCGGGGGACGCTGAATCTCCTGGATGGCTTGCGGGCCCTGGGCCTGCGGCCTCGGGTCCTCGTTGTGACCTCTAATGAGGTGTATGGCCTCGTCCGGCCCGAGGAGCTCCCCATTCGGGAGGAGCAGCCCCTGCGACCGGCCAACCCCTACGGCCTCAGCAAAGTCGCCCAGGACGGGCTGGCCGCCGTGTATGCGCGGGCCTACGCCCTGCCCATCATCCGGGCCCGCCCGTTCAATCACATCGGGCCGGGGCAGGCCCCCCGGTTCGTGGTGCCCTCCTTCGCCCGGCAAATCGCCTGGATCGAGGCCGGCCTCCAGGAGCCCGTCCTGCGGGTGGGCAACCTGGAGGTCCAGCGGGATTTCACCGACGTGCGGGATGTGGTCCGGGCCTACCGGTTGCTCCTGGAACGCGGGGAGCCCGGGGAGGTTTACAACATCGGCTCCGGACGCCCCCGCTCCATCCGGGAGGTGCTGGAAACCATGCTGGCCATGGCTCAGGTGGAGGTGCGCATCGAGGTAGACCCTCAACGCCTCCGGCCGGTGGACATCCCCGTCAGCGTGGCGGACACCACCCGGATCCGGGAGCGGGTCGGATGGCAACCCCTCATCCCCTTCGAGCAATCCCTGCGGGACGTGCTGGAGGAGTGGCGGGCGCGCGCCCGGGAGGCCCGCTCCCGGGCCTGAGCTCAGGGATCCGCGGAGAGGATCCCGGCCTGGCGGATCCGGATGAATCGCAAACCCTGAGGGAGGAAGAAGCAGATGGAGCGGAAGCGAGCGCTGATCACCGGCATCACCGGACAGGATGGCTCTTACCTGGCGGAGTTCCTGCTGGAGAAAGGCTACGAGGTCATCGGGATGGTGCGTCGCACCAGCACCATCAATTTCGAGCGGATCCGGCACATCCAGGATCGGATCACGCTGGTGCAGGGGGACCTGCTGGATCAGTCCTCCCTGATCGACATCCTGCGGGAACACCGACCCCACGAGGTCTACAACCTGGCCGCCCAATCCTTCGTCCCCACCTCCTTCAAGCAACCGGTCCTGACCGGGGAGTTCACCGCCCTGGGAGTGACCCGGCTCCTGGAGGCCATCCGCCTGGTGGATCCCACCATCCGCTTCTACCAGGCCTCCAGCAGTGAGATGTTCGGGAAGGTCCGGGAGGTCCCGCAGAACGAGAACACTCCCTTCCATCCCCGCAGCCCATATGGGGTGGCCAAGGTCTACGCCCACTGGATCACAGTGAACTACCGGGAGAGCTACGGGATGTTCGCCGTGTCGGGGATCTGCTTCAACCATGAAAGCCCGCGACGGGGGCTGGAGTTCGTCACCCGCAAGATCACCTACACAGCAGCGAAGATCAAGCTGGGCCTGGCCCACGAGCTGCGCCTGGGGAACCTGGAGGCCCGCCGGGATTGGGGATATGCCCCGGATTACGTGCGGGCGATGTGGCTGATGTTGCAACAGGACGAGCCAGAGGATTACGTCATCGCCACCGGGGAGACTCACTCCGTCCGCGAGTTCGTGGAGCTGGCCTTCGATTACCTCGGGCTGGATTGGAAGAAATACGTGGTGGTGGACCCTGCTCTCTATCGCCCTGCGGATGTGGACCTCCTGGTCGGGGATGCCACCAAAGCGCGGACCAAGTTGGGCTGGGCGCCCTCGGTGACCTTCGAGCAGCTGGTGAAGATTATGGTAGACGCCGACCTGGAGCTGGTAAAACAGGAATACGGGATCCGGGAGGGCTGAGATGACCGTCATCCGCTTCGGGACCGATGGCTGGCGCGGTCGCATCGCGGACGATTACACCTTCGCCAATGTCCGCCGGTGCGCCCAGGGTTTCGCCCGCTGGCTGCTGGATACCGGACAGGCGGAAGGCGGGGTGGTGATCGGCTACGATCACCGTTTCGCCTCCGAGCACTTCGCCGAGGCCTGTGCGGAGGTCCTGGCCGGCAATGGCATCCGGGTCTATCTCTGCGACCGGGCCGTCCCCACCCCGGTGATCAGCTACAGCGTGGTGGCCCGGGGCGCCGCAGGGGCCATCAACATCACCGCCAGCCACAACCCCCCCACCGACAACGGGTTCAAGGTCCGCAACCGCTTCGGCGGGGCCGTCGATCCCCAGGGCCTGCGGGAGATCGAGGCCCGCATCCCTCCGGATGAACAGGGGGTGAAACGCATGCCCCTGGCGGAGGCCCGGGCGAAAGGCCTGGTGGAGATCTTCGACCCGGCCCCGGCTTATCTCGCGCACCTCCAGCAGCTAGTAGACCTGGAAACCCTCCGCCAGGCGGATCTCACCGTTGTGGTGGATCCGATGTGGGGGAACGGGATCGGCTGGCTGCGGCGGCTGCTCTCCCCGGGGCGCATCCGGGTGGTGGAGATCCACGGCGAGCGCAACCCCATCTTCCCCCGGATGAAGCGCCCGGAGCCCATCCCGCCGAACCTGGACGACCTGCAGGAAAAGGTCCGGGAGCTGAAGGCCGACGCGGGGATCGCCACGGATGGCGACGCCGATCGCGTCGGACTGGTGGATGAGCATGGCGGGTTCGTTGATCCGCTTCGGGTCTACGGCCTCCTGGCCCTCTACCTCCTGGAGGTCCGCGGCCAGCGCGGCCCCATCGTCAAAACCCTCTCCACTACCTCTATGCTGGAGAAACTCGGGGAGCGCTACGGGGTGCCCGTCTATGAGACCGGCGTGGGGTTCAAGTATGTGGCCCCGAAGATGCTGGAGACGGACGCCCTTATCGGTGGGGAGGAAAGCGGAGGCTTCGCCTTCCGGGGGCACCTTCCCGAGCGGGATGGCATCCTGGCCGGCCTCTACCTGTTGGATTTTATGGTCCGGACCGGCAAACGCCCTTCGGAGCTGATCCGCTGGCTGTTCGAGCGGGTCGGCCCCCATTATTACTCCCGCATCGATGTGGAATTCCCACCGGAACGCCGGGAGGAGACCCGAGCCCGCCTGGATCAGACACAACCGGATCGCTTGGCCGGTCTGCGGGTGGTCCGCATCGATCGCTCCGACGGCTACAAGTTCTACCTGGAGGACGGCGGCTGGCTGCTGATCCGGTTCTCGGGAACGGAGCCCCTGCTGCGGATCTACACCGAGACCACCGTGCCGGAGCGGGTGGCTCAGCTGCTCGAAGAAGGCCGCCGTCTGGCCGGGCTGGAAGAGTAGACCGGTGATGGAGCGGTCGATCCTCATCGATACCCATTGCCACCTGGACGACCCGGCCTTCGATCCGGATCGGGAGGAGGTGCTGGCCCGAGCTCGGATGGCGGGCGTGGAGATCCTCATCCTCCCCGGGGTGGAACCGGAAGGGATCCCGCGCGCCCTGGCGCTGGCCGAACGCCATCCAGGGCTTTACGTGGCGGTGGGGATTCATCCCCACGTGGCCTCGCAGTTTTCTTCCCAGCTCCTGGCCCAGCTCCGGAGCTGGGCGCGACATCCTCGAGTGGTGGCCATCGGGGAGATCGGCCTGGATTTCTATCGCGATCGCTCGCCTCGAGAGGCACAACGGGAAGCCTTCCGGGCCCAGCTGGAGCTGGCCGGCGAGCTGGGGCTGCCGGTGATCATCCACCAGCGGGAGGCCCGCGAGGCGGTGATGGAGGAGCTGGAGCGCTGGCTCGCCGCCCGCCCCGGGGCCCGAGGGGTCCTCCACGCCTTCTCCGGCGATCCCGCAATGGCGCGGATCGCCGTGAAATGGGGGTTCCTCCTGGGGATCGGGGGGCCGCTCACCTATCCCCGGGCGGAAAGCCTGCGAGAGGCCGTGCGGGCGGTCGGCCTGGACGGCCTGGTGCTGGAGACGGACGCGCCCTATCTGCCCCCGCAACCCCATCGGGGCCGTCGTAACGAGCCCGCTTACCTGCGGAACGTGGCGGAAGCCCTGGCCCAGCTGCTCGGGCTGCCGATGGAGCAGATCGCCCGACAAACCACCGCGAACGCTTGCCGGCTCTTCCGGCTTCCCCCACCGCAGGAAAGCGATCTCCCAGAGTCTCGCTGCGGAGGCGGAGATCCATAGATCATGGAAAGGCTCCACGCCCGATGTAAAATGAGACGAGAAGCTTGTTCTTCGACGAACATTCTGAATCAGGTAGACGGGAATGCCTCCGACCGCGCATTCGGTGCAGGCTCTGGTCCATATCCAGGAGTGGCTCCAGGGAGACCTGGAGCAGGTAGAGACCCGCATGCGGGCGATCCCCCTCACGTTTGAACCCCTGAAAACCGCGGTGGACCATCTGCTGCGTGCGGGGGGCAAGCGCATCCGTCCCATGTTGGTTTTGCTGACCGGTCGGCTCTACCGGGAAGCGGACGAGGCGATGATCGCTCTGGCCGCCGCCGTGGAGATGCTGCACACCGCCACCCTGGTCCACGACGACCTGATCGATGGCTCCCTGCTCCGGCGGGGGATCCCAACCCTGAACGCCATCTGGACCCCGGCGGCAACGGTGTTGACGGGCGATTATCTGTTCGCCTACGCGGCCTCCCTGGCCGCGCAGACCGAGAACGTCCGCGTCATGGCCATCTTCGCACGCACGCTGATGACCATCTGCGAGGGGGAGCTGCGCCAGCAATTTGGAGACCGCGCCGCCATGCTGGATCGGGAGGATTATTTCCGACGGATCTATGCTAAGACGGCGGCGATGTTCGAGCTGGCCACCGAGGCGGCTGCCGTGCTGGCCCGGGCCCCTGAGCCCCAGGTGGAGGCCCTTCGGCGTTACGGGGTGGATCTGGGGATGGCGTTCCAGATCATGGACGACATCCTGGACTTCACCGGTGAGGCCCAGGTCTTGGGCAAGCCGGTCGGCAACGATCTGCGCCAGGGCCTGATTACCCTCCCGGTGCTCTTCTATTTGGAGGAGCACCCCGGGGATCCCGTCATCGACCGCATCCTGGCCGGGAGCTCCGGGGATGAGGACCTCATCCGCGAGGCGGTTGAGCGGGTGCGGAACTCGAAGGCGATCGCCCAGGCCCGGGCGGAGGCGGAGGCGTTCATCCGTCGCAGCCAGAGTTACCTCGAGAACCTCCCGGAGGGTCCGGCCCGAGAAGCCCTGCGGTTCCTCGGCGAACTCGTCCTGCGTCGGGATCATTGAGCTCCCCTGGCCGGGAGCGCTCGAAGAAGGGCAATGGACGTCTCGGTGATCGTGGTGAGCTGGAATGTATGGAGCTGGCTAGCTCCCTGCCTGCGCTCCATCCGGCAGGCCCTGGGGAGGCTGGAGGGGGAGATCATCGTGGTCGACAACGCCTCGACGGACGGGACCCCGGAGCGGGTGCGGGAGGCCTTCCCCGAGGTGCGGCTTCTGATCAACCCGGCCAACCGGGGTTTCCCGGCGGCGAACAATCAGGGGATGGCGGTCGCACGGGGCCGCTATTTCTTTTTGTTGAATCCGGATACCGTAGTTCTGGATCAGGCCATCGAGGAGCTGGTCACCTTTGCAGACGCCCATCCGGATGTGGGGGTGGTAGGTCCGCAGCTGCTCAACCCGGATGGGAGCGTCCAGTCCTCCCGCCGGCGGTTTCCCACCTTCTGGACTGCGCTGTTTGAGAGCACATGGTGGCAGCCCTGGGCGCCCCGCTCCATCCTGGCGCACTATTACGTCCTGGATCGCCCGGATCACGAGATCCAGGAAGTGGATTGGGTCACCGGGGCGGCCATGCTGGTCCGGCGGGAGGTGGTCGAGCGGGTCGGGCCTATGGACGAGGGGTTCTTCATGTATGCCGAGGAGCTGGACTGGTGCCGGAGGATCCGGCAGGCGGGCTGGCGGGTGTTCTACTATCCGCCGGCGAAAGTGATCCATTATGGGGGGCGAAGTAGCGATCAGGTGCCGGCCCTGCAGCATCTGGCCTTCCAGCGGAGCAAGATCCGGTATTTCCGAAAGCATCACGGTACGTGGGCCGCCGCCGCCCTGCGGGCCTTCCTGATCGCCCAGTATCTGTGGCAGATCGGCGTGGAGGGGAGCAAAGCCTTGCTGGGGCATAAGCCGGCCATGCGCCGGGAGCGCATGCGGATTTATATGCGGGTGGTCCAAGGGTTACTTTCCATCCCTTTCATAACGCAAGCGAGGTCCGATGGCATCTAAGGCCTTTCGGTTTTGGGCTCTGATTCTCTTCCTTCTGCCGTGGACGATCTACGCGCGGGTCATCTTTTTCCCGCTTTTCTATGACGATCTTCTCCACCTTGCCCTCATCGACGGGAGATCCTATCCGGAGCTGCTTCTGCCCCATCCGGGGCATTCGTATTATCGTCCGATGATCCTGCTGTGGACCTCCCTCCATCACAGGCTTCTGGGTCCACAGGCTGGATTATCTCTCCATTTCACCGTGTTGGCCGTTCACCTTCTAAACATCGCATGGCTGGTTCGGCTGCTCCGTCAACTGCGTGTTCCAAACGCGGTGGCGTGGCTGGGAGGGCTGATCTTCGGATTAATCCCCTATGATGAGCAGGTGATCCTTGTGCCTGCCTTCTCCCTTCACGTTTTTCAAGCGTTGCTCTTCCTGATCGGCGGCTCCCTTTTTCTCTCGTCCCTGAGCCCTGTTCACAAGCACATCCTGCTGAGCGTTGTGTTCCTGTTCGCCATGCTCACCCATGAGACCGTGGTTCTACTGGGGCCTTTCCTGGGCGGGTTGAGCATAGTCGCCTCCCGACGAACCTGGTCCTGGATCCCGTACGGGATAGCCGGAGGGCTTTACGCAGGGATCTATCCGCTCCTCCCGCGCAGCGAGCCACCTGCTCCTTCATGGGGATTGGAGGAGCTGGCGGAGCGAGGCTGGTTTGTGCTCCAGGCCCTTGCTTTCCCATTGTTCCCCGGGTTGAGTCGTTTGCTCGGAGAAAGCCTGCGTCCCTGGATCCAGGGCATCGCGTTGATCTGGATGATCGCTGCCTTACTCGTCCTCGCGCGGAGGCCACATGGATGGATTGGCATCGCCGGAGCAGCTTTCCATGTCATGGCCGCTCTCCCGGCGGCATTATGGCTCCCCACTGGCTACTTCCTGCACGGCCGTCGTCTCCTCTATTTGGGGACCATAGGCGTGGCTTCCTTCTGGGGAATATGGCTGGGCACCCGGACCTCCTCTTCGCTCTGGCTTCGGACTCTAAAGCGCTCGACCGTGGTTGTCATGGTGATCATGGATCTCCTGATCCTGAACCGCCAGATCGATCTCTATGCTCGCTCTTTAGAACCTCTGGACCAGATCCGACGCCTTCCACCGACTGCCCCCATTCGTCTGGCCATCCTGGTGAATTTCCCCGAATGGCTTGCCTATCACGATCGATTCTTCCCGATCGGCTCAGAGGGCGCACTGGTCTTCGGCGGACATCTCCTACCTGGCATGCTGTTTCGGGCCAACGCCGCAGTGCATCCTGATGTGATCATGGTGCAGGCGGATACCCCTTTCCATCGGCCTCGCGGATACGCGTTTCAGGTCAGCGGCCGAACAGCAGATCCCATCGAGCTGATCCGTTGGATTCAGCAGGGAGATCTCATCCTTTTCACCGTCTATGAAGAAACAGGCCCTCACACAGGCGCGCTGATGAAATCCGGGTTGCGGTGGGAAGACCTTGAGGTAGCCTTCATAGGAGGACCTGTCCTGCGAAGGGCACATGCCCAGCGCTGCGCTTCTAATATCTATCTTTACTTGGAGTGGGAGGGAGCTCCCAACACCTTGCCGGATCTTTCGCTGGCCGTCCACGCGCTCAGCGCCGACGGAAAGATTCTGGCCCAGGCGGACGGTCCGCCATGGTATGGTACGATTTCGTTCGATCGCATCCCTCCTGGACAAACCCTGCCGGAGACGCGGACGCTGGCCATATCCAGGAGCGCACATTCTACCGCCATACGTCTTGGCGTGTATAACTGGCGGAGCGGCCAACGCCTTCCAATCCGGACTCATCTGCCCAACGTGCGAGCCGATGAAATGGGGTTCGTGTATCTCCCCCTTCTTCCATGCCAATCCGTGCGCTGAAGGCAACATCGAGCCACCCACGAAGCTCGATTCTCGATTATGGCAGAACCTCCACCGTGCCGATCTCAATAAAATCTTGATCCCCTACCGGGACGCGGATCAGCGTTTCCCAGTTGTAACGTCCCATCCGCAGCCGGTAGCGGCCCGGCGGGATCTCCACGGGCAGCCGCAGCTCGAAGCGCTCGAAGACCACCTCGTCCGGTTCCCACATCCATGGTGGATATTCCCCTCGGCCGACCGGGTGATCATCCTGAGCCACGAGCCGGCCCTCTTCATCCACCAGATGGGCGAAGACGCTGTGCTCCTGAGGGGCCGCCCCCCATCGGCGCCATGCCGTCGAGATCCGAAGCAGCCCACCTGGGTGGGAAGGGTGATTGGGCTCCACCCGCACGCCGAGGAGCTCCACCCCATCCGCCCAACGTGCCTCCTGTCGCTGCATCTCCTGCAGGGCCCAAGGGAGAGGGCGAAAGGCCATCAGGCGAAGGACGCCGAAAGGATATACTTCCAGAAGATCCGCATGACGAACCAGCCAGCGCTCCACCTCTTCAGACCCGGGCCACGAAGGTAGGTGCACCGGCAGGAGCCAGATCCTGGGATGACGCTGGGCCAGCTCCTTCAGGCGCTCCCGAACCTCCTCAGGATGAAACGGCTGGGTGGCCGGAAGCATGCTCCATGGGATGTCACCGCGATAATAATATGGGAAAACGGGATCTGGAAAGGTGATCAGAATGTGATCCCCGGGCGCCACCTTCTGGCGGAGGAAGGAGACCAGCTCCCGCACGGGAGGACTCTTTGCATATTGAGGCAGCGCATAGTGGTGCCAGAGGCTCTGAGCGAAACCGACAGCGAGCATCCACCACGGGATTACCTGGAGCCATGAAGGGCGAAGGGCGCTTAACCCCCACCTCCCCAGGGCGATGAGGGTAATCCAGAAAGGCAGCCCTGCTGCCATATAATGGGGCGCGAAGACCGCTCGCCCCTGAGAAGCCAGCCAGGTCGCCAGGATCGGGACGCTTAGGTGTCCGAGCATCCAGATCCCTGTCTTCCTGGAGCGCCTCAGAAGCCGGAAGACAGCCGATCCGGCCAGGATCAGAGCGCCCCCCACCGCCAGGCGCGCAGGCCAGCCATCCCCTGTCCAGCCTACTGTGAAGACCCGGAGGACCTGAGCCGCCGCATCGGCAGGAGGCGGGGCCTGGAGGGCGGTTCCCCGGTAAGGGGCCAGGGCGTGATAGGCGAACACTGCCCCAGGCGCCCACACGATCCCAATGGCGATAGCAGAGAGCATCCACCCCCGCCAGCGATGACGCCACAGAAGCAACGTCAGCATTCCCTGAAGAGGTAACACGAACAGCATCGCATAGTGGTAGTAAAGCGCGAGGGCGCTGGCCAACCCGTAAGCGATCCATCCTTGAAGCCGGTTGGCGCGCAGGGCCCGCCAGAGGATCATGGACTGAAATAGACCCCAGAACGCCAACGTCCCATAGGGTCGCGCGTCCTGGGCCAGCCAGATTATATAAGGATGTATGCCCACGAGGGCGATCCCCATCGCTCCCATCAGGGGCTTGCGGGTGATCCAGTAAAGCCACACGCCCGCCAACGGGAGGATCAGGAAGGTAGCGAACACAGAGTGGAAGCGCAGGGTGAATTCAGAATCCCCCGCTCCCATCATCCAAATCTTCATCCACAGGAAGGGGAGCGGGGAGTGGGGCTCCCGTGCCTCCCAGATGAAGCGCAGGATCGCCCCCACGTCCATGCGCGCTACCATCCAGGAGAACCCCTCATCGCCCCGCAGGGAAGGGCCCGCGATGTGAAACAGATGAAGAGCCCATCCGAGCAAAAGAAAGGGGACAGCCCATGTCCAGAAACCGAGAACGGAAGAACGGATCCGCTCCGCCTTCACGTGCCGCCTCGCGGAAACAGAATCCCTCTGCCCGAGGCAACTTTGAGGGAACAACCGGAGAATTAGGTCCCTAATTCAACGAGAACAGGGACTCGCCTCCCCGGGCAAGCGCCCACCCTAACTGCTGGAGGATGAGCGCCTGCAGGGATGCAAGGCGTTCCTCATGGCGTCGCCGCATCTCCTCGAATTCGGCCTCCAGCTGGGCCAGGCGCTCCTCCATCCGATACCGGGCCTCCTCCAGCTCCGCCATCCGCTCCTCCAGCATCCGCAGACGAGCGGAGGAGGTCACCATCCACTGATAGAAAGTCCGGATCAGATCCACCAGCGCCCTCACATCCACCGACTCCGGATCCGACTCCAGACGGCGCAGAAACGCCTCCAGATCCTCCAGCCCATGATCCAACGTCATTTCCTCACACCTCCGCGCGTGAGATTCAGCGGTCAGGCCGGTGCGTCCCCCAGCTCTCTCGATTATAGCCGCACGGCTTCCCGGCGATAAAGAATCCCCCCAGGAAGAGCGCACCGGCCTTTGCCGGATAAAAGTAAAATGAGCAGGCCCGAAGCGACCGATTCCCGGCAAGCCTGGCTCGGAAACCATGCGGGTGGTCCACTTATACAAGGACTACTTCCCGATCCTCGGAGGGATCGAGAATCACATTCGGTTCCTGGCGGAGGCCCAAGCCCGCTCCGGCCTGGAAGTCATCGTCCTGGTGACCTCCCCCACCTGCCGAACCCAGGAGATCCGGGAGGGGAACCTGTGGGTGTTGAAGGCCGGGCGCTGGCTCACGGTGTCCTCCACCCCTCTGAGCCCTGTTTTCTTCCTGCACGCCCGGCGCCTCCTTCCCCACTGCGATCTGGTCCACCTGCATCATCCCTACCCACCGGCGGAACTGGCCTACCTCCTGACCGGAGGAAGGATCCCTGCCGTCATGACCTACCACAGCGATATCGTGCGCCAGCGCCTGGGGGGTCGGCTCTATCGTCCGCTGCTCCATCGCGTGCTCTCCCGGGTCGCCCGTATCCTGGTCACCAGCCCCGTCTATCTGGAGACCTCCCCCCACCTGCGAGCCTTCCGTGAAAAATGCCGTGTGGTTCCCCTGGGCATCGATCTCAGCCGCTTTCTCTCCGCTCCCCCTAATGCAACGCGGGCCCTGCGCGCCTCCTGGTGTGAGACGCCCCGACGTCCCCACGTCCTCTTCGTGGGCCGCCTGCGGTATTACAAGGGGCTCGAGACCCTGCTCCACGCGCTCAAGCGCCTGCCGGATGTCCACGCCGTGATCGTAGGGACCGGTCCGATGGAGCGGCCATGGCGCGCCCTGACGCATGATCTGGGGCTCTCCCCGCGCGTGCATTTCCTCGGGGACATCCCGGATGCCCAGCTGCCCCTGGTTTATCACGCGGCCGATCTCTTCGTGCTGCCGGCCAGTGCGCGGGCGGAGGCGTTCGGGACCGTGCTGCTGGAGGCGATGGCCGCCGGCCTGCCGGTGATCACCACCGATATCGGGACCGGGACCCGCTGGGTGGTCGGCGAGGCGGGATGGGTGGTGCCTCCCCGGGATCCGGAAGCCCTGGCCACTGCCATCGGTGAGATCCTTGGGGATCCCGTCACCGCCCGGGTGCGCGGCCTGCAGGGCCGGGAGCGGGTTCGAGCGCACTTCACCCTGGAGAAGATGGTCGAGAACGTGATGGCGGTTTACCAGGAGGTCCTCCACCAAGCCCATCCCCAGAGGGCCAGCCCCAACCCGTAAAGCGGAAGCCCCCAGCCCATATCCGGCGGGATCCGGAGATGTTCGCCCCAGAGCCTCCAGGCCTGCACCAGCTCCGGTCCAGTGATCCCCAGGACAGCGGGGGGCAGAGCCAGGGCCACCCGGCGGCGCCAGGAGACAGGCCAGAGCGGCAGCGATGCGACGACGCAGGCAGCCATCAGGCCGCCGATGAAACCGCCTCGCCCTTCAACGGACCAGGGGTTCAAGAGCTCCGGGTAAGGAGGCCATGTAGCCAGCGGCCACAGGAGGGCGAGGAGCCAGAAGAACCCCCGCGGGGAGGCCCGTAGCCTTCGCTCCGGACCCAGGGATAGGAGGCCGAGGCCGAGGGCAAGACCCCATAGAGGCATCCACAGACGCTCCCGGACCAGAGGCCCATAACCGGCCCGCTGGAAGAAAACCAGGAAGTGGGGCAGATCGAACCCGGAGAACGTCAACCCAGCTGTTGAGCCCTCCACCCATGGAGCCCAGTAACCGGCCAGCATCAACCCCCAAGCGACCCATGCGAGCAAGCGGGCAGAAACGCTGGACGATACGCCGGAGCGTGTCATTCACTCTCCCTCCATTGCTTGGAGGTTGTGGCGATGGGCTCAGGGGGTGGGCAGGAACAGCGGGAAAGGCGTTGGCGTCGGCGGAGGCGGCGGGGCGCTGGTGATCAGGCTGGTCAGGATCAGACTGATCACCGCCAGGATCGCCAGGATGATGAACAGCGTTTGTTGCCATGGGCGTGCGCGCGGACGACGAGCCATTGAGCCTTGCACCCCTCGAGATATTCCACGAAGCCTGGTGCGAATTCTTGGTATAACGGGATCAGTGTCCTCGCGTTCACGCCCATTATTATAATCGAGGTTCGTTTCGGGGCTCTCAGCCAAGACATCGGATCGGTCCCTCATCTCATTCAAGCGAAGGAGGCGTAGGAGATGCCGCGTCGCGGCGAAGTGTTAGTGGCCATGGGGGTGCTGCTTGTCCTCTGGCATATCCTGGCGGCGCTGGTCCAGCGTCCCATCCTGCCTGCCCCGTTCACGGTAGGGATTGCTCTGGTGAGGGGTTTCCAAGGAGAGCTGGGATGGCACTTCCTGGCCAGCGCCGGGCGGGTGATCATCAGCATCCTCCTCTCGATTGCCACGGCAGCTCCTCTGGGGTTGCTCTTGGGACTCAGCCCCGGGCTGCACCGGCTGGTTTCTCCTTTCTTGTATCTGCTGTATCCGATCCCCAAGGTCGTGTTGGTGCCGATCCTGATCCTCTTCTTTGGGGTCGGGGACCTGGCCAAGATTCTCCTTATCTATCTGATCCTCTTCTTTCAGATCCTGGTGCTGGTCCGGGATGCAGCAGCGGGCCTGCGGCCAGAGTTGCTTCTCTCCGTCCGCAGCCTGGGAGCGGGGCGGCGGGCTCTCTTCTGGTTCGTTTACCTGCCCGCCTCCCTGCCGGCCATCCTCACGGCGGTGCGCCAGAGCATCGGCACGGCAGTGGCTGTGCTGTATCTGAGCGAGCTCCTGGCCACTCGTTACGGGCTGGGCTACTACATTTACATCCAGGCCAGCACGTTTTTTGACTATCCGGCAATGTATGGCGGGATCGTCTTGATGAGCGGGATGGGGCTGGCTCTATATCTGGTTGTGGACGCGCTGGAGCGGCGCTGGTGTCGCTGGCAGTTCACCTCATAGCCGGATGCATGCTTTCTGGGTTCCTGATGGCCTCCGGAGACTGGGGCAATGATCGGGCTGGCACTTCTTCTGGGTTATCTTCCCATGGTAAGCTACGCTCTTTTCGTGTGGTGGCTGGATCGCTATGAGAAGGAGCCGCTCCGGCTGGCCTCTACGGCCTTTTTATGGGGACTGCTCCCGGCCATCCTGATCGCACTGCTGGCGGAAGTGGCCCTGGAGCCTCCCCTTGAGGAGGGGCTGTGGAGAGATCTGATCTCCAGCGGTCTGATCGCCCCCCTTGCCGAAGAGACCGCCAAAGGGCTCTTCCTGGCCTTGCTGTTCCTCCGGCGCCGGGATGAGATCGACAGCCTGTATGACGGATTCCTCTATGGCTCCCTGGTGGGCTTTGGTTTCGCGGCGACCGAGAACGTTTTCTATCTGATTGGAGCGGGAATCGAAGGGGGAACCGCAGCGATGCTGGCCCTGGCATCCCTGCGGGCGGGGATCTTCGGCCTGAACCACGCCTTCTTCACCGGCTTCACCGGCCTGGGGTTGGCGATGGCGAGGCTGTCGCCTCGAGGGTTTCGGCGCCTTTGGGCTCCCCTGGTCGGATGGGGCGCAGGGGTCGGCTTCCACGCATTCCATAACGGAGTGCTGACCCTCGTCAGCCATCTGGGGGATGAGGGAAGCGCCCTGGTGGGTTGCCTCACAGTTATAGCAGGGGACTGGATGGGGGCGCTGTTGGTGTTCGCCCTGGGGCTATGGGGACTGTATCGAGAACGTCTCTGGATCACATGGTATCTTGGGAAGGAGGTCGAACGCGGAACCCTGCCTCCAGCGGTCTATCAGGAGTGTCGCTCAGCGTGGCGGCGGGGGTTCCGGCGGTGGGGTGCTCTGTTGCGAGGAGACTGGCAGGAATGGAAGCGATTGGGAGATCTATATGGAGCGGCCATCGAGCTGGCCTTCCGTCAGCATCAGCGGCTTGCGCTGGGGGAACAACGCTGGGAGAAGGAAATCGCACGCCTTCGGGAGAGGATCCGAGCCCTGACCGCTCCTTCAAGGATGGGTGATTCATAAAAACAAAAGGACCGGTGTTCAACCGGTCCTTTTGTTTTTCACGCGCACTCACATGTAGAGAAGTGGAAGGGTGAACCGAACAGAGCGTGGGCTCGGGGGACGGGTTCTCCGCGTCACGTGTAAGCCCTCGGCCGTTAGTACCGCTCAGCTTCACCCGTTACCGGGCTTCCACCTGCGGCCTATCAAACCGGTCGTCTCCCGGCGGCCTTACCCGGTCAAAGCCGGTGGGGGGCCTCATCTTGGGGTGGGCTTCCCGCTTAGATGCTTTCAGCGGTTATCCCGTCCGGACGTTGGCTACCCGGCGATGCCGCTGGCGCGACAACCGGCACACCAGAGGTCCGTCCACCCCGGTCCTCTCGTACTAGGGGCAGCACCCCTCAAGCCCCCAACGCCCACAGCGGATAGAGACCGACCTGTCTCACGACGGTCTGAACCCAGCTCACGTACCGCTTTAACGGGCGAACAGCCCGACCCTTGGGACCTTGTCCAGCCCCAGGATGCGATGAGCCGACATCGAGGTGCCGAGCGAGGCCGTCGATGTGAACTCTTGGGCCTCACCAGCCTGTTATCCCCGGGGTAGCTTTTATCCGTTGATCCACGGCCCTTCCACACGGAACCGTGGGGTCACTAGGCCCGGCTTTCGCCCCTGCTCGGCTTGTCAGCCTCGCAGTCAAGCCCCCTTATGCCCTTGCACTCAACGGCGGGTTTCCATTCCGCCTGAGGGGACCTTTGGGCGCCTCCGTTACCTTTTAGGAGGCTGCCGCCCCAGCAAAACTGGCAACCAGGCACTGTCCGCCGCCCGGGTTCACGGGTCGGCGTTAGGGCCAAGATTTGACCAGGGTGGTATTTCACCGGCGGCTCCACCCGAGCTGGCGCCCGGGCTTCTCAGCCTCCCACCTATCCTACACAGGCCAAACCCTAACCCAATACCAGGCTCCAGTAAAGCTCCACGGGGTCTTTTTGTCCCGCTGCGGGCACTGCGCGTCTTCACGCAGTTCGCAGTTTCGCCGGGACCCTCCTCGGGACAGCGCCCCGGTCGTTACGCCTTTCGTGCGGGTCGGAACTTCGCCTTCTCCCAGTGTTTCCACTGGAGGCAGACTATCCCTTCACCTCACCCGAGCACCCTTAGGAGATCCTCCTTCCGATAACGACGCTTGCCGCCCGGATTCATCTCATACGCCAGATCGATGATGCGCCTCAGATACTCCCGATTGCGATGGCGATTCGCGTGAACCCAGCGGCAAATTTGGGCGAAACGTTCAAAATCTGCCCGCTTCGCTGTTTGCAGAGGATAGCGCTCAAAGTGGGGAAGCACGCGTTGCACGATGTCCGAGATCGATCGCACTTCCCATTTGTAGGTGCGGTCCCCGCGCGAGTAGCGGATGGCTCCGCAACCGAAGAAACGGCGCAGGGCTTTCAGCACCTCCAGCGAGCGCTCATTCAGGGCGACAGCGAAAGCGGGACGCACCTCGATCCCTGTAGACAGCGAGGGACGCAGATTGAAACTCACCATGAAACTTCCCTCGCCGTCTACCAGCCCGGTCACATACCAGGGATCCAGTTGCATCATCTCGCCCCACCTCATCCGGAAGGAGGCTCCATAGGCGCCCTTGGCTCGCCGCATCTGGGCGAGGGGTGAGGGCCGGCGTGTTGCGCGGGGTGGGGAACCGCGCCTCCCCTTTCGGGTCAGTCGTTACGGGGTCAAGCCCGGCGAGGACCGGGCCGACTTCCCTCGGGATCACCCCACGCCGTCCCGCACCACGGCAGGAGGGCTCCCCCGATATGAGCCGGCGTTTCATCTCCCCTCGCGGGGAGAAGGGGCAAGCGATCGGCTTACCCGACAAGGAATTTCGCTCACCTTAATCCGCGGCTTTCGCCACGGGGTGGACCATCTCTTCATCCGGCCAGGAGCTCTTGGCGGATCCGCTCCAGCGCAGGGCGGTCAGCGGCGTTCATGCGAGAGGCGATCTCGATGATCTCCAGCAGTCCCTCCCGGGTTCGATGTCGCCCTTGTTTTATCAGGAGGAGGATCCGCCGGAACCGGCGCATCTCGACGTTCTTACGGGTTTTCAGGGGATGCTGGAGGAAGAACTCACAGATGCGCTCCAGGCACTCCAGCTGTCGAACCCGGTAGGCGTAGCGGTCTTCATGGTTGGGGCGGACCACGCCACACCGGAAGAACCGTTTCAAAGCGTAAAGTACCTGGATATCCCGGCGGTGCCGGACGACCACGAACTCCGGCAGGACCTGATAACCAACCTTCAGCGAGGGATGGCGGGTGATGGAGACGTGGAAACAACCTTCGCCATCCACGAACCCCACTACCCAGTCTGGAGACAGATCCATGAATGGCCTCCCGGCCGGATACCCGGCGTATGGTCTCTGAGGATCCCCGCCGGAGTTGAGCCCGGGGGTTTCCTGCGGATTGCCCAATCCCTCACCATTTTGACGCCGGCCTTCTGCCGGAGACGTAGGGAGGGCTCTAAGGGCTTTCCCGCATACAGCCGGGTATTGCCCTGTCGGTTACCCGACAGGCAGGCAGCGCCTTTCCGGCGATACCTTAGGACCGTTATAGTTACGGCCGCCGTTCACCGGGGCTTCAGTTCAGGGCTACACCGGCCGAAGCCGGGTCACCCCTCCCCTTAACCTTCCGGCACTGGGCAGGCGTCGGCCCCTATACTTCCCCTTACGGGTTAGCAGAGACCTGTGGTTTAGGTAACCAGTCGCCAGGGCCTGTTCACTGCGGCCTCCTCGGGCTCGGCCCGAAGGCCTCACCCTACGCGAGGCACCCCTTCTCCCGAAGTTACGGGGCCAGTTTGCCGAGTTCCCTGAGGAGGGTTCTCCCGTCCGCCTTGGCGCGCTTACGCCAGCCTACCGGTGTCGGTTTGCGGTACGGGCACCCGGGCTTCAACGCTTAGAGGCTTTTCTCGGCAGTGTGGGCTCGACCACTTCCGCCGGGTTTCCCCGGCTCGCCATCATCCCTCAGGCTCCGGCGGCGGATTTGCCTACCGCCTTCATCGCCCTAAGGACTTGGCACCGGCACAGCCAGCGGCCGGCTGGCCTACCCTCCTGCGTCCCCCCTTCGCTCCACCCGGGTGGGGCCGGAATATTAACCGGCTGTCCATCGGCTACGCCTTTCGGCCTCGCCTTAGGTCCCGCCTAACCCGACGCGGATCGACCTTGCGTCGGAAACCTTAGGCCTTCGGCGGACGCGGTTCTCACGCGTCTTCCGCTACTCGTGCCGGCATTCTCACTTCCGCACGCTCCACGCGTCCTCACGGTCGCGCTTCCACGCGTGCGGAACGCTCCCCTACCGCTCCCGTGCCTCATCGACACGAGAACCCGCTGCTTCGGCGCCGGGCTTGAGCCCCGTTACATTTTCGGCGCAGGGCCGCTCGACCAGTGAGCTGTTACGCACTCTTTAAAGGATGGCTGCTTCTAAGCCAACCTCCTGGCTGTCATAGCAGCCCCACATCCTTTCCCACTGAGCCCGGACTTGGGGGCCTTAGCAGGCGGTCTGGGTTGTTCCCCTCTCGACCATGGAGGTTATCCCCCACGGTCCGACTCCCACGCTGCACGTGGCGGCATTCGGAGTTTGACAGGGTTCGGTAGCATAACGCCCCTAGCCCTACCAGTGCTCTACCTCCGCCACGGACCGCGTGAGGCTAGCCCTAAAGCTATTTCGGGGAGAACGAGCTATCTCCGGGTTCGATTGGCATATCACCCCTACCCACAGCTCATCCCACACCTTTGCACTGGTGATGGGTTCGGGCCTCCACGGGGGATTAGCCCCGCTTCACCCTGGCCATGGGTAGCTCACCCGGTTTCGCGTCTACTCCCGGCGACGAGACGCCCTGTTCGGACTCGCTTTCGCTCCGGCTCCGGGTGTGACCCCCTTAGCCTTCGCCACCGAGAGTAACTCGCCGGCTCATTCTCCAAAAGGCACGCCCTCAGGCATTGCCCCCAAAGGGGGCCATAGCCCTCGGACCGCTTGTAGGCATGCGGTTTCAGGTTCTATTTCACTCCCCTCACCGGGGTTCTTTTCACCTTTCCCTCACGGTACTGGTGCGCTATCGGTCGCCAGGGGTATTTAGCCTTGGAGGGTGGTCCCCCCTGCTTCCCACGACCTTCCACGTGGGCCGTGGTACTCGGGATCCCATCCCCGGGAGGCCTTCGACCTTTCGCCTACGGGGCTATCACCCTCTATGGCGGGCCTTTCCAGACCACTTCGGCTAGGCCAAGGCTTGGTAACTCCCTGAGGCGTCCGAGGCCGCCCCCGGATGGGTCCCACAACCCCCACAGGGCAACGCCCTCGGGCTTTGACACCCTGTGGGTTTGGGCTCTTCCCCGTTCGCTCGCCACTACTAGGGGAATCTCGGTTGATTTCTTTTCCTGGGGGTACTAAGATGTTTCAGTTCCCCCCGTGCCCCTCCGTGGCCTATGGATTCAGCCACGGATGCCTGGGGTTCACCCCAGGCGGGTTTCCCCATTCGGGCACCCCCGGGTCATCGCGCCCGCACACGGCTCCCCGAGGCTTTTCGCAGTGTGCCGCGCCCTTCATCGGCCCCTGGCGCCAAGGCATCCACCGCATGCCCTTACTCGCTTACACGTGACGCGGAGAACCCGTTTCCCGAGCTGCCCGCGTTGCTTTCCTCCATTCCACGCTCTGTTCGGTTGTTAAGGTGCACATCGGACTCCTCGCCCGACTCACCCTGACGAGCCCCTTCCCGGCCCGCCAGCGGATGGCCGCTGGCTCCCGCCTCCGAACCAAACCCCGCCCGGCCTCGGGAGCCAGCCTCCATCCGGCAGCGTTGGATTATAACGAGGAGTCCCTCTCCTGTCAAGGTGCTCAGGTGGAGATGACGGGATTCGAACCCGTGACCTCCTCCGTGCAAAGGAGGCGCTCTCCCATCTGAGCTACATCCCCACCTCAGGTGGGCCTGCCTGGACTCGAACCAGGGACCCCTCCCTTATCAGGGGAGTGCTCTGACCGCCTGAGCTACAGGCCCACACGGCATACTGCGCTTATGATTTTATACGCCGATCGCGTCCCCTGTCAAGATGCCGCCCGACCGGGGGCCCAAGGAGGATCCTCGAGCTGGGGGCCTGAATCCCTTTCAGAGAAGGTCGATCCTTGAGATCCGCCCCGCATCCCTCTGAGGATGAGGTTCCCCAAAGCGTCCACCTCCACTCCGGACTTGCCTTGTGGAACACTCGGCGTTGTCTTCTTGTCTTCTTATGGCCCGGGTGCCCCGAGGATGGCCTGCAAACATTCCGTCACGGGAGGCCGGGGGATCTGAAACAGCCATCCCACCTCCAGCCAGAACCCCGGCACCGCGATGCTGGCCACCCGTCCCGTCCGCACCCCCTCCACCGCATATCGATCCCCCCGCCGCCGATGCGCCCACAGCACCCCCTCCTCTCCATCCACCCCCCAATACTCCTCCACCCCCGCCCGCGCATACTCCTCCGCCTTCTCCCACAAGTCCAGCGTCCGCGTGGAGGGGCTCACCACCTCCACCACCAGAACCGGCACCACCTCCAGAGGCACCCCCCGCGCCCGTCCCACATCCTCCGGACGGAGCACAAACACGTCCGGCTCCCGCACCACCTCCGGCAAAATCCGCACCGCTGCCGGCCCCATCAAAACTTTCCCCCACCCCCTAATTTCGCAATAGCCCCGGAGAAGCCAGTAGAGGAAACCGACGAGATCCTGGTGTTCCGCGGTGGCCGGTGAGTGCATCAGGACCTCCCCCCGGACGAACTCCCAAATCCGGTCCTCCGGCGCCTCCCGAAGATAGCGCTCCAGCGTCCATCCCCCCATCCGGATCACATACGGCTCCCGCACCGGAACCTTCCGCTCGTCCACCACCATCACCCCCATCGCCACCTCCTGGGGATCTCTGTGGGCCGCCGTTCAGGACCTCGCCTCGCCCCAGCCGCCCAACCGAAGAGCTCCACCGACATGATGAGCCGGGTCCTCGGAGCGGTCAACCGAAGGGAAACAGCCTTCCGGCCCCGCCCGAAGGATCGGAGGAGCTCCGACCGGCCCTCTTCCCAGCCAGGTCAGAGACCATCGGTGAAGGAAGCGCCCGCATCCCCTCTCCTCGGGGAGATCCCTCACCGGCACCCGCAGGCCTCCGGAGAGGGGCAATCGCACACCTCTGCGATCGCCTCGATCTCCACCCGGGCTCCCATAGGCAGCGTGGCCACGCCCACCGCCGAACGGGCGGGGGGCATCTGCGGGAAGAACTCGGCGTAAACGGCGTTCATGCGAGGCCACTCGGAGAGATCCACCAAGAACACCGTGGTCTTGACCACGTGACGAAGACAGGACCCCGCCGCTTCCAGGATCGCCCGCAAATTCTCCAGGGCCTGCCGGGTCTGGCTCTCGATGTCCGGCCCCGCCAGCTGACGGGTCTCCGGGACCAGGCCCAGCTGGCCAGCGGTGAAGATGAGGTTCCCCACCCGGATGGCCTGGGAATAGGGGCCGACGGCGGGAGGAGCTTTCTCCGTGGCGATCGCTTCCCGAGCCATGATGCCTCCTCAGCGGTGGATTCAGGCGGGACGCGAGCCGTAGAGGACATGCTGGCGAACCGCGTGACAGAGCAGGCACATGGGGTCCTCGCAGAGCAGGGCCATAGGATCCCGGCGCAGGAGCTCCAGAAGGATCTCCACCATCCGCCCCATGGGCAGCCCCTGGAAGACCCGCTCGCTCAGGTAGACCCGACGGGTGATCGGCTCCAGACGCGGCGCGGCGGCGCCGAAGCCTCGACGACACCCCGGGAAGCCCGGCAACTCCACCACCCGGCGGTCCATCAACGCCCAGCGGAGGAAGGTTTTGCGCCCGGCCAGGGCTTCCACGTAATGGATGGCCACGTTCATCGTGTGATCGGCGCCGAGGAGCAGGACGTCGCCCCCTTCCGCATGGAGCCAGCGCAACGGCCCCCAGGGATCCTGGAGGGATTGGGCGGCGGCGACCGCTTCCGCCCGCGGGCCCACCGTGACGAAGGAAAGGACGGGGTGCTCGCTCCGGCGCGCGCCGGGCAGCCGACGGGCCATCTCCGGGAACGAACCCCACTCCGGATCCGCCGCGAGATCCGGGCGGAAAAACACCGCCCGGGCGTTGCCCCCCTGCATGGCCAGGTAGACCACGCCGTTATCCGGCGGGCCCGTCCGCGGATAGACCATGGTGGAAGAGGTGAAGGCAGGGGTCAGCCAGGTCTCGCCGGCCATGGCCGCCTGGACCGCGCCGAGGAGGGTGGCGATGCCCCCTCGCACCTGCTCCGCCGCGTCGGGGGCGGCCACGATGAGGGCCGGGCCGTCCGGGTTCCAGCGGATGGCCTCCAGGGCCAGAACCAGGGTTCGGAAACCGATCGGTCCCACCACCGGAGCTCAGCGTCCTTTCCATTCGGCCTTGCGCTTCTCGATGAATGCCCGCATTCCCTCTTTCTGATCCTCCGTGGCGAAGAGGATATAGAAGAGCCGGCGCTCATATTCCAGGCCGTCCCGCAGGCTGGTCTCGAAGGCTTTGTTCACCGCCTCCTTGGCCAAGCGGACGGCGATGGGCGGCCGGGCGGCGATCTCCTTCGCCAGACGGATCGCTTCCTCCAGGTAAACTTCCACGGGGACCACTCGGGAAACCAGCCCGGCGGCCTCCGCCTCCCGGGCGCTCATGTAACGGCCGGTGAGGATCATCTCCATTGCCTTCGACTTGCCGATGGCCCGGGTCAGGCGCTGGGTGCCCCCGGCCCCGGGCATCACCCCGATGTTGATCTCCGGCTGGCCGAAGACAGCGGTCTCCGAGGCGATGATGATGTCGCAGGCCATGGCCAGCTCGCAGCCCCCACCCAGGCACCAGCCCGAGACCGCGGCGATGATCGGCTTGCGGATCCGCTGGATGCGATCCCAGCGGGCGATGTGATCCCGCAGCAGCATCTCCACCGCGCTGGCCTCGGCCATCTCCTTGATATCCGCCCCCGCAGCGAAGGCCCGCTCGTTCCCCGTGATCACAATGCAGCGGATGGCCTCGTCGCGATCGAAGGCCTCCAGAGCCGTCGCCAGCTCCTCCATCAGGACGCTGTTGAGGGCGTTCAGCTGCTGGGGGCGGTTCAGGCGGATCAGCCCCACGTTCTCGATGGTCTCCACCAGGATCGAGGTGTAGGCCATGGGACCCTCCCGCAGGCTGAGGATGGGATCTCCTACCGGAAGTTCAACAGGAAGATGGCCTCGAGGGTGGCGTAGAGGTTGAGGGTCATGTGCATCACGATAGGCGGCCAGAGGGACCGGGTGCGGGCCCGCAAACCGGTTAGAGCCAGGCCCACCAGGAAGGCCTGGGCGATCCAGAACCATTGATCCGCGGTCCCTCCATAAGTGAAGAGGTGGAGCAGGGCAAAGATCAGCGAGACGAGATAGACGGCGAACATGGGGCCCACCCGCACCGCCAGGGCGGGATACAGGAGGCCCCGGAACAGCAGCTCCTCCGTCGGCGGGCCGACCAGCACGGCGAGGAACCCCATCGCCGCCCAGCCCAGGGGATCCCGGCCTCGGAACAGAGGGGCCAGGTTCTCCGGGATCACCGGCCGGCCCGACGCCATGGTGACCGCATCCAGCGCCACTGCTAAGCCCAACGCTAAGAAGGGCACTGCCCAGATGGGGATGCGCGCAGGGGGAACCAGGCGCAGGGCGGGGGCCAGCGGGCCGCGCACCCACAAGCGCAAGGCAGCCCCCACGGTGATCAGGGTGAACAGATAGATGAAGCCGCTGGCCAACCCCGTGAAGCGCCCGCTAGCGGCCGCTCGGGCGTAGGCGGCCTCGAACGGCTGGCCGGGCATCGCCACGACCCAGTAGATCAGAAAGAAGAGGACGCCCAACATGAACTGGACCATCAGGAAATACGCCAGGGCCGTCAGAGCCAGGCCGATCCCCCAGGGCGGGGCCGGCTCCAGCTCCTCAGACGGTGCGGAGGAGGATGGGGCAGGACGCATCTTCACGCGCTCCTCATTTCACGAAATATCGAAGGAAATCGATCCGAGCTCCCGGGGCCGGGCCGGCGGGCCTCTTCCTCATCGCGCCCACGCCAGCGTCCCATCCGGCCACCCGCCCCCTCGGGGCGGGTTCAGAGCCTGCTCATAAACCCGGGCGAACTCCGACTCAAACCGGGCCGCCATCGCCGGATCCGTCACGATCAGGAAGTTCTCGTCGTTGTCCTGCTCGGCGTTGCGGGAGAAGTTATAGGACCCGAAGATCACCACCCGACGGTCGATGACGAAAACCTTATGGTGCATGTTGTAAGGGTTGCCGTCCTTCAGCACGTCGATCCCCGCTCGCCGCAGGCGGTTGAACTGGCTCACCGGGGATCCCGCGCCGCTGGACTCGAACACCCCATGGATCTCCACCCCGGCCCGGGCCCGCTCCAGCAGCGCATCGCCGATCCGCGGGTGCGTGAAGGCGAAGGCCATGAACACGATGCGCTCCCGCGCTCCCCGGATCGCCCGCACGATGGCCTCCACCGTCGGATCCTCCGGGGCGAAGTAATTTTCCACCGAGATCCCCTCGATGGTCAATCGCGGGACCGTATCGCCGGGGGAACGGGCAGGGCCGAAGGCGCGGCGCTCGAACATGGCAGCGAACTTGGCGGCGTAGTTGCGGGCCAGCTCCGGCGAGCGGAGGAGAGCGGCGTTGTTGTTGTTTTGATAGACATCGTTGTCCGTGAAGTTCATCGATCCCGTCCACACCCGATCGCCGTCGATGACCATGAACTTGTTGTGCATGTAGCCCTCCCGCTCGTCGGTGACCACGGGAATGCCCCCCGCCCGCAGGCGGGCGACGGCCTTCGTGTCGGCGTTGTCGGTCTCGGTGACCACTCGAACCCGGACGCCGCGATCGCGAGCCCGCAGGAGGGCCTCCGCCACTGGCATCAGATCGATGTCGTATACGGCCACGTCCAGGGTCCGCTGAGCGCCGTCGATGGCCGCGATGAGGGCATCGGCTACACCTCCCCGATGGAACTCCGGGGCGTCCGGGAAACGCGGGGCAGTGAAGAAGACCTCATACCATCCCCCCTCGCCGGAGGGAGCCGTGGAAGGCGGCGCCCCGCCCCGGCCCATGCACTGCTGGGCCATCCCCAGGGCCGCCACCAGGATCAGCAGGACGACCAGGCCGGCCAGGGATAGAGGCCGGGATAACGCACGAGACCTTGCCTGTAGCAGACTCCGCCTCCTGCGCGCGCTCAAAGGGACCTCCGGAAGGGAAATGCGCTCACCCCTCCGGCTCCTCCGAAGGGGGGTCCGGGAACCAGTCCCGCAGGGCCTCCAGAGTCCATTCCAGACGCTGCCCCGGCGTCCAGGCTTCCCACTCCGGAGGAGGCGCCAGCCCCCATGGAGAGAGCAGCTCCCCCGCCTCCGCCGCCGGGGCCCGAGCTGCCCGGCCGATGCGACGCATGGCCAGGCGCACCCGCTCGCCGGTTCTCTCCGGGGCGGACCCCACCCGCGCCATCGCCCAGCCGAGCAGGCGCTCTGCCTCTGCGTCTGTCAGCCCGCTCCGCCAGCTCTCATCCTCCAGGGCCCGCTCCAGCCAGGCCGCCAGCCCGGGTTCCAGCGTCCGTTCTTCCTCGCTCTCGCTCAATGCCAGCCTCCGGTGATCTGCGGAAGGGCGATCCGCAACGTGTAGGGCGCGGGCTCGGTGGTGAACCGCGCCAGCGCCGAGATCGCCAGCACCACCCGGCGATCCGGCCCCGCCTCGACGAGCCCCTCCCCGGTCCCGTCCGCCCGCAGGGGCAGCCGCTCCACCCGGGCCTCCCCATCCCTCCGGAGGCGGAGGACCTGGAGGGCGAAGCGCACGGGGACCTCCGGGGCGACCCGGGCCCAGCCCTCGGCCTCCCACCCGGCCTCCTCCTCGGCCCCATCCCGGAGCCCGATCTCCGGGATCTCGATGGCGTCTAAGGCCACCCCGGGGCGGTTGACGGCGTCATCGGTGACCACCTCGAAGCGCAGGCGGATCACCTGCCCCGCGTAGGGGGTGAGATCCACCGTCTCGGTGATCCAGCGCGGCCTCTCCCCTCCCCCGCTCACCCCCGTGTAGCCCCATCCCAGGTTGTTGTGATTGGGGTTCGCGTCGGTCCCCGAGGGCGTGCGCAGCATCGTCCAGCGCCGCCCTCCATCCGTGGAGACGCTGACGTAGGCGTAATCCCAATCCTCCTCCAGATCATACCAGATGCGATAGCGCAGGGTGGCCCGCGGGACTCCCCGCAGATCGACGATGCGGGTCAGGCGGGGGTTGCTGTCGTCCCCCCGGACCGCATACCAGAACCGCCGACCCTCGAAGGGGGAGGCGGCGACCAGGGGGAGGACGGAGGAGCCCCGGAAGGAAAGGGCCAGGGTCCGCCCGGCCGGGAGCTCGATGTAATCCGTGGCGTAAGGGAACACCGTGTCCCGGATCTCCTGCGGGAGGCGGTTCACTCGAACGGCCCGCCGGGGCTCCGGAAGCTGCAACGCCCGGTAGCGCGGCCCCGAGGCGGGCTCGGCGTGATCCAGGAAGTTTGCCGCAACCCATTCCAGAAAGAAGGCGTCAGCGTCCTCTCCCACTCCCCACTCGCGCAGCACCGCGTCCACAGCCTCCAGGCCGTTCTCGGGATGGGCCACCAAGCGTCGGGTGGCCTCTTCTCCGAAGCGCTCCAGGAAGTATGCCAGGAAAAGGAAAGCGGCCCCGTAGTGCTCCGCGTTCCCCTCCTCCTGAGTCCCCCAGGTGTTCAGCTGGGTGTCGGGCTGGACCAGGAAGGCGCTCTCGAAGCCGCCCACGTCGTAGCCGCTGAGGAAGGCGGCCAGCTCCGAGGCTCCTTCGTTCAGCCAGGTCTCCTCGTTGCGATCGTGATACCAGTGGATCATGTGCTGGAACTCGTGGGCCAGCACCCCGTGATAGAAATCCGAATTGATACGCACGGCGTCGAGATTGATGTAGAACATCTCCGCCTCGTTGGAGTCGGCCCGCACGGCTTTAGGGAACTCATCCTTGCTGGCGTAATAGCCCGCCACACCCCCCAGCCCGCCGGCGTGGAGGATGAAGAGATGCGGATCGCAATCCACGCCGGGCGTCCATTCGCTCCCAAAGAATTCACGGACGGTTGGATAGGTCCGTTGCTCGAAGGCCTCGGCGGCCGCCCGCAGATCCGCCGGGTCCACCGTCCGCCCTTCCTCCACCCAGAGATACGCATGGGGGGTCTTCTCCCGCAGGACTGCCGTGACGGTGAAGGTCTCGTTCGTGTCGTTGTTGGAGACCAGGAAGTCCCATCGGGCGCCGAGGGGGAGATCACGATCCGACCGGCATGCCGTCTCCGGGGTGTTGGGCGGGAGGCCGTGATACCGCACCGCCAGATCCCGCAGGTCCCGCACCGGAGGATCTGCCTGCAGGAGCGCCTGGAGGGTTTCCGCAGCGTCTGGGGCTTCGACAGGGGTGGGCGTCCCCCGGGGAGCGGTCGTCGGAATCGCTGGCGTGGGGGTTGGGCCGGGCACCCCGCCGCGCCCGCACAGCCCTCCCAGGGCCAGCGCCAGAAAGAACCAGCGGATGATCCCCGTTCGAGTCATCAAGGGCTCCACAGGAAATCCAAGCTCTGGCTCTATCATAATCCCACACCTGGGGATGGCGCTTCCCCCCTGCGCGGTGTCCGGGAGGTCCTGAAGCGCCCTGCTCACCGATTCGCTCGCCTCCAACCGCGCCTCACCGCTGATGGGGATGGGATCATGCGCCGGTCTGTCGAGGAGTTGCCGGAGCTGAGCGCAGCGGCCGAGGAGGAGGGACTTCTGCCACGCATCCAGGACGCGGGGGATTTCGCCCGCCGTCATCATGTCCTGCTGCTACGTCATCAGGAAAGCGGGGTCAACGTGGATGTCTCCTCAAAAAGAGGAAGCAGGCGAGGAGGATCTTTCCCCAGATCCCCTTCTCTTGAAGTTCCAGATGCCGCCGCCAGGCGGTCGGATCGGAGCCGTATGGGCGGGGCCTATCGCACCCCCGGCAGCCGATGACCCGGACATGCAGGATCCCAATGGAGCCCCTTGCGGTCGTCGACACGGGACCTGCCGGTTTGGGCCTGGGACGGCAACGGGGGCTCGATGAAGGCCCACGGCCCATCCGTCAACTCCCGGAACGCCATCAGCCTTCCTGCTCAAACAGGTTGTCCAGAAAGAGTCTACTACAACCGGACACTGGAGTTTTGAGATGAATTCGGAGGCAGAAGGGGTGCAAGAAGCGGAGGGGAACGAGATTCTCTTAATGCAAATCAAAATCATCAAAAAGCAGATCTTGATGGCACCTAGAAGTTTTGGTAAAATGGAAATGTGTTTCGGACACCTGCTTCGGGATGGATCCGATGGCCCGGACAGTCGACTAGGGAGACATCGGAGCGCCTGGCTATCCTGGTGATCGGTCTTGAGATTGAAACGATTCGATCCAGATGCCATCCCGGTGAGGAAGCGCTCAAGCCCCCTGACGAAGGGAGACGTTCGGGACCTGACGTTGGGGATCCTCGAGAAGGAGACAAATCGGGATGGAAACTTTTTCCTTACACTCGCTGTGGCAGAAGGCGAAAAGAGGAGACTGGATCGCCGGATTGCGGTGGGAGATACCTGGAGAAGAGCAGTTATGGGAAGCCTGGATCCGCGCGGCCGCCCGCGCCGGGCATCGCCTGCTCTACTTCCGTCAGGACGGCGCGCTCAGCGGGATCCTGCAAGATCTGCCGGGGACCACCCTCGTGGACGCCCCACAGTGGAGCCCCGACCTGCGCGCCCGCCTCCTGGACCTGCTCCCCCGGGAAGGCCCCCCGACGGTGGGGCTATGGGAGGATCTGCAGGGCTTGCTAAGCCAACCGGACCCCCGGGCCGCCTGGGAGATCCTGGAGGCCCTGGATCGGCTCCGGCGGGAGGCTCCGGTGATCTGGTTCACCCTGATCCGAGGGGATCCGGATACGCTGCCGCTCTTCACCCCACCGGTGCCCCTGGCCTCCTTTATAGTGATCCCGCTCACCCTGCCGCCGGATCCTCTCCTGCTAACCCTGGCGCTCCGGGAGGAAGATCCGCGACTTCCTCCCGGCCTTTACCGGCTGGTCTTTGATCCCGAGCCCCGGCTGGAGTTCCTCGCGCACACCTCGGTGAAAGGGCTCCTCCCCTTGTTCGAGATACTGCAACGCCAGCGTCAGCAGCAACAGACGCTGGAGCAACGAATGCGCCTGCTCGCAGCCCTGGCCGAAGGGACGCGGTGGTTGCCGGATCTCCCGGCCTTCCTGAACGTTCTCATCCGGGAGCTGGTGGAGCACCTCGAGGTGGATCGGGGGGCCATCGCCCTCCGGGAGGGGCCGGATCGCCTGCGCATCGTCGCCGAGCACCGGCGGATCGAGGGCCCCTCGGCCCTGGGCGCCGTCATCGACCTGACCGGCGATCCTCTCTCCGCCCGTGTCGTGCAGACGCGCCAGCCCCTCGTCCTCAACAAGATCCGGGATCCGGCCCTCTTCGGCGCCTCCGCACCCCTGCTGCAGCGGCTTGGGATCCGCTCCATCCTGATCGTGCCCATCCCACGGGGGGAAGAGGTCCTCGGCCACATCGGCCTGGATAGCGTCCGCGTGGAGCGCTCGTTCAGCCCACAGGAGGTCCAGCTGGTTCAAACCATTGCCGAAGGGGTCGCGGGCCTGATCGAAAGGGCGCAAGCCCTGGAGCGGCAACAACGCCTGGCCCAGCTCCTCGAGGCCCTGCATCGGATCCTCCGCTCCGCCTTAGAGGTCCAGAACTTTGAGGCCTTCCTCCATCAGGTTCTCGCGCAGGCTATGGAGGCCCTGGAGAGCCCCATCGGGGTCCTCTGGGCCGCGGGGAGGCTCAGCGCACGCGGGATCTCATCCCCCATCCTCGCGTCCATTGAGGACACCGCTCGAAAGGAGGGGCTCCGCATCACCGAGACCCTTGCGGTGTCGGATCACCGGGAGCTTCCTCCATCTGCCCTGCGAGACGCCCTCCTGCAGGCGGGCATCCGGGCCTCCCTGAGCGTGCCGATCCGGGCCGGCGAGCGCCCAATCGGCGTCCTGGGCCTGGCCAGCCCGACCCCGCGCCAGTGGAGGCCGGAGGAGATCGCGCTCGCGGAAGCCATCGCGCTGGAGATCGGCCATACCGTTGAGCGCATCCGCTTCGTCCGCCATCTGCGCCTGCTCTATCGCCTGGCGGACGCCCTCAGCGGGTTCCGGGATCTGCATGGGGTGCTGCAGCCGATCTTTGATCTGATCCGGAGCGAGCTGATGGCACGTGAAGTGGGCCTGTATCTCCCCGTGGAAGAAGATCCCTCGACGCTGGCCTGCAGGATCCGCTCGGCCTCGGGATCACGATCCGTCTTCCCGGCCCGCATGCGCCGGCATGCCATTCCGGCCCTGGAGCCCATATTTCAGGGCCAGGCCCTCTGGTTCACCGATCCGCCCGGCGCCCCTACCCTCTTTCCCGCCCGATCGCTGGCGCTTCTTCCGTTGAAGCACGAGGACGAGATCTTGGGGAGCCTGGCCATCGCCTGGGAGAAGCCGGCGGTCTTCGATGTAGACACCCAGGAGTTCCTGTTCCGGGTAGCTGCCTTGCTGACCACGGGGGTGCTCAACGAGCGCCTGTGGCGGCAGCTGGAGCGTCGCGCCCGTGAGCTCGAAAGCCTCACGGAGTCCCTGCAACAGGCCCTGAAGCTCCGTGAACAGATGATCCAGAACGTCTCCCACGAGCTGCGGACCCCCCTGGCGATCCTTCAGGGATACATCGAGCTCATGCAGGAGGAAGCTTTGGGCCCCCTGACGTCGGAGCAACGTGAGGCGCTGGGGGTGATGCAGGAGCGGTTAAATGGGCTCATTCGGTATGTGGAGCTCCTCCTCACCCTTCAGGAGATCCAGGCCGGCGCGCGGTCGCTGAACATCCTGGATCTCCGGGAGCTGGTGCGGGAGGCATGCCGGGCGTATCAGAGCCGCCTCGATCCCCAACGCCATGTCCTCCAGGTTCATCTGCCGGATCATCCGGTCTGGGTGATGGGGGAAGGGGAGCACCTGCTCCTGACCTTCACCGAGCTCCTGGAGAACGCGGTCAAATTCTCCCCGACGGGGGGTACGATCCAAGTCTCCCTCGCCGTGCAGGGGCCGGAAGCCCTTTTGGAAGTGCGTGATGAAGGGATCGGCATCCCTGCCGAAGCCATCTCCCGAGTGTTTGAGCCCTTCTATCAGGTCGACGGAGGTACTACCCGGAAGTTCGGAGGGATGGGAATTGGGCTGACAGTGATCAAGCAGGTCGTCGAGGCGCATCGGGGTCGCGTGGAGATCGAGAGCGCGGTCGGCCAGGGCACGCGCGTCCTCCTGCGCTTGCCCATCGTGATCCCTTGACCCGGGCGGCCGAACCGGTCGCCCCGGTGATCCCCCAGCCCCGGGCGAGGGCCCGGGGCGACTGCCCCCTGGATATGAGCGAAAGCACCCGGGAGACCTGACGGTCGACACCCCTACCTGAAGCGCTCCGGATGTATACTTCGCAGAAATAAAGATAACCGGGATGAACCTTCTCGGCCCCGGGCGGGGCCGTTGGCAGCCCAAGCGAAGAGGGAGGTTTCCCATGGCCCGACCGATGGTAACGGTGGACGGGAACGAGGCCGCCGCCAACGTGGCCTATCAGCTGAGCGAGGTGATCGCCATCTATCCGATCACCCCCTCCTCCCCGATGGGGGAGCTGGCAGACGAGTGGGCGGCGAAGGGGCGTCCTAACCTGTGGGGGACGGTGCCGAAGGTGATCGAGATGCAGAGCGAGGGCGGAGCCGCCGGGGCCATCCATGGGGCCATCCAGACCGGCGCCCTGGCCACCACCTTCACAGCCTCCCAGGGCCTGCTGCTGATGATCCCCAACATGTATAAAATCGCCGGGGAGCTCACCCCCCTGGTGATCCACGTGGCCGCCCGCACCATCGCCACCCACGCGCTTTCCATCTTCGGGGATCACAGCGACGTGATGGCCGCGCGGCAGACCGGGTTCGCCATCCTGGCCTCAGGCTCGGTCCAGGAGGCCCAGGATCTGGCCCTCATCGCCCACGCGGCGACCCTGGAGTCCCGCGTTCCCTTCCTCCATTTCTTCGACGGCTTCCGCACCTCCCATGAGATCAACAAGATCGAGCTGCTCACCCCGGAGGACCTGCGGGCGATGATCGATGAGGAGTGGATCCGCGCCCACCGGGCCCGCGCCCTCTCGCCGGATCATCCCTTCATCCGGGGCACCGCCCACAACCCCGACACATATTTCCAGGCCCGGGAGGCGGTCAACCCTTACTACCTGGCCTGCCCCACCATCGTCCAGAACGCCATGGACCGCCTCGCCCGTCTGGTCGGGCGTCACTACCATCTCTTTGACTACGTGGGGGACCCGGAGGCGGAGCGGGTGATCGTGCTCATGGGGTCGGGGGCGGAGGTGGCCCACGAGACCGTGGAGTATCTCAACGCCCGGGGCGAGCGGGTGGGGGTCATCAAGGTCCGGCTTTACCGCCCCTTCTCGGTGGAGCATTTCATCCGGGCCTTGCCGCCCACCGTGAAGGCCATCGCCGTGCTGGATCGGACGAAGGAGCCGGGCAGCGCGGGGGAGCCCCTCTACCTGGATGTGGTGACCGCGGTGGAGGAGGCCATGGCCTCGGGCCTCGCCCCCTTCCGGGAGATGCCGCGGATCATCGGGGGGCGCTACGGGCTCTCCTCCAAGGAGTTCACCCCGGCCATGGTCAAGGCCGTCTTCGACGAGCTGGCGAAGGACCGCCCGCGGAACCACTTCACGGTGGGCATCTACGACGATGTGACCCACACCAGCCTGGAGTTCGATCCCTCGTTCTCCACCGAGGACCCGGAGACGGTGCGGGCGGTCTTCTACGGCCTGGGGGCCGACGGCACGGTGAGCGCCAACAAGAACTCCATTAAGATCATCGGGGACGAGACCGATTACTACGCCCAGGGCTACTTCGTCTACGACTCCAAGAAGTCCGGCTCGGTGACGGTCTCGCACCTGCGCTTCGGGCCGCGGCCCATCCGCTCCTCCTACCTGATCCGCCGCGCCAACTTCGTGGCCTGCCATCAGTTCAACTTCCTGGAGCGCATGGATGTGCTGCAGGTTGCCGAGCCGGGGGCGATCTTCCTGCTCAACAGCCCCTACGGGCCGGACGAAGTGTGGGACCACCTCCCCCGTTCGGTCCAGCAGGCGATCATCGAGAAGAACCTCCGCTTCTACGTGGTGGACGCCTACCGCATCGCGCGGGAGCACGGGTTGGGGCCGCGCATCAACACCATCCTGCAGACCTGCTTCTTCGCCCTGACGAACATCCTGCCCCTGGAGCAGGCGGTAGCGAAGATCAAGGAGGCCATCGTCAAGACCTACGGCAAGCGGGGCGAAGTCATCGTGGAGAAGAACTTCGCGGCGGTGGACGCCGCCCTGCAGCATCTCCATGAGGTGAAGGTCCCCAACCGGGTCACCAGCACCTTCGACCGTCGGCCGCCCGTGCCGCCGGAGGCCCCGGAGTTCGTGCAGCGGGTGACCGCCCGCCTGATCGCCGGGGAGGGGGATCTCCTGCCGGTGAGCGCCTTCCCGCCGGACGGCACTTGGCCCAGCGGGACCAGCAAGTGGGAGAAGCGCAACATCGCCCAGGAGATCCCGGTGTGGGAGCCGGACCTGTGCATCCAGTGCGGCAAGTGCGTGATGGTCTGCCCCCACTCGGTGATCCGGGCCAAGGTCTACGATCCCGCCCTGCTCGCGGAGGCCCCGCCCACCTTCAAGCACGCCCCGGCCCGCTGGCGGGAGTTCAAGGATATGGTTTACACCCTCCAGGTGTCCCCGGAGGATTGCACCGGCTGCGCCCTGTGCGTGGAGGTCTGCCCGGCGAAGGACAAGTCCGATGTGAGCCGCAAGGCCATCAACATGCGGCCCCAGGCCCCGCTGCGGGAGGCCGAGCGCCGGAACTGGGAGTTCTTCCTCCAGCTCCCTGAGGTGGATCGGCTGCGGGTGAACGTCGGGCAGGTGAAGGACGTGCAGCTGCTGGAGCCGCTGTTCGAGTTCTCCGGGGCGTGCGCCGGCTGCGGGGAGACCCCCTACCTCTCGCTGCTCACCCGGCTGTTCGGCGACCGGCTGGTGATCGCCAACGCCACCGGATGCTCCTCCATCTACGGGGGCAACCTCCCCACCACCCCGTGGACCTACAACCGGGAGGGGCGCGGCCCGGCCTGGTCCAACTCGTTGTTCGAGGACAACGCGGAGTTCGGCCTGGGGATGCGCCTCAGCCTGGACAAGCAACGGGAATACGCGATGGAGCTCCTGAAGCGGCTCCGCGCGCAGATCGGCGAGGCGCTGGTGGAGGAGCTCCTGAACGCCGATCAATCCACGGAGGAAGGGATCCGGGCCCAGCGGGAGCGGGTGGGGCTGCTCAAGGCCCGCCTGCAGGCACTGCCCGACTCCCCGGAGGTGCGGAATCTGCTGGCGGTGGCGGACGCCCTGGTGCGCAAGAGCGTGTGGATCATCGGGGGCGACGGCTGGGCCTACGACATCGGCTACGGCGGGCTGGACCACGTGCTGGCCTCGGGCTACGACGTGAACATCCTGGTGCTGGACACCGAGGTCTACTCCAACACGGGCGGCCAGATGTCCAAGGCCACCCCGCGGGGGGCGGTGGCCAAGTTCGCCGCGGGCGGCAAGCGCGGCCCTAAGAAGGACCTCGCCCTGATGGCCATCAGCTACGGCAACGTCTACGTGGCCCGGGTGGCCATGGGGGCCAACGACACCCATACCGTCAAGGCCTTCCTGGAAGCCGACTCCTATGAGGGGCCGTCCCTGATCATCGCCTACAGCCACTGCATCGCCCATGGCTACGATCTGCGCTACGGGATGGAGCAGCAGAAGCGGGCCGTGCTCTCGGGCTACTGGCCGCTGATCCGCTACGATCCGCGGCGGCTGCGGGAGGGCCTCAACCCGCTTCAGATCGACTCCCGGCCGCCCAGCATCCCGCTCTCGGAGTATATGTATAACGAGACCCGATTCACGATGCTGGTCCACAGCCGGCCGGAGATCGCGGAAGAGCTGCTGGAGGAGGCCGAGGAGGAGATCCGCCTCCGCTGGCGGATCTACGAGGCCCTGGCCCAGATGCCGGTGAACGGGCGGAACGGCCGCGCTTGATCAACCCGGGGCGGGGTCGCGTGACCCCGCCCCTCTCTTCTACACTGCACCGGAGGCTCCCATGGTCGATCTTTCCACCCGCTATCTGGGGTTTCACCTGCGGAACCCCCTCATCGCCTCATCCTCTCCGCTTACAGAGGACCTGGAGACCCTCCGCCGTCTGGAGGAGGCGGGGATCGCGGCGGTGGTGTTGCCTTCCCTGTTCGAGGAGCAGATCATCGAGGAAAGCGAGCGTCTGGACTACGGGCTCTCTTACGGGGAGGAGAGCTTCGCCGAGGCCCTGCGTTATTTCCCCGATCTTCACCACTACAACCTGGGGCCCGAGGGCTATCTCGAGCACATCCGGCGGGCCAAGGCGGCCCTCTCCATCCCCGTCATCGCCAGCCTGAACGGCGTGACCACCGGCGGGTGGATCCGTTACGCGCGGCTGATGGAGGAGGCCGGCGCGGACGCCCTGGAGCTGAACATCTACTACCTGCCCACATCCCCCGATGAGAGCAGCCAGGCGGTGGAGGAAAATTACGTCCGGCTGGTGCGGGATGTGGTCGCCTCCGTGCGCATCCCGGTGGCCGTCAAGCTGAGCCCCTACTTCAGCTCCCTTCCTTATATGGCCCGGCGGTTCGAGGAGGCAGGCGCCGCCGCCCTGGTGCTCTTCAACCGGTTTTATCAGCCGGACATCGACCTGGAGGCCCTGGAGGTGGTGCCCAATCTGGTGCTCAGCACCTCCCACGAGCTCCGGGAGCGGCTGCGCTGGGTGGCCATCCTGTATCCTCAGGTGCGCCTGGATCTGGCCATCACGGGGGGCGTGCACACGGCGGAGGATGTGCTGAAGGCGATGATGGTGGGGGCGAAGGCCGTCACCATGGCCTCGGCGCTGCTGCGCCACGGGCCGGAGCACGTGCGGCGGCTGCTGGAGGACATCCGTCAATGGATGGAGGAACACGAATATGTTTCCATCGAGCAGATGCAGGGGAGCATGTGTCGACAGCGGGTCGCCAACCCGGCCGCCTATGAACGGGCGAACTACATTCGGGTGTTAAGCTCCTTCCCACGGCCGCGGTGAGGCCCTTAACGCTGCCTATCCCAGCAGCTCCCGCAGTCGTTCGGCCAGCTGACGGGCCACCTCCTCCGGGCTCCCCTCCAGCCGGATGCGCCGGCGCTCCCGGGAGGGGGCCTGGGCCAGCCCGGAGACCTGCGTGGGAGAACCGGCGACCCCGATGAAGACCTCATCGACCTCCAAATCCGCGGCGCTCCAGACGGTCACCCGCTCCGGCGCGAAGGCCCATGGCTTCCGCCGGTAGTCCATGAAACGAGGCTCGTTGCATCCCGTCTTGACCGAGATCACCGCCGGGAGAGGGACCTCCAGGATCTCATACCCGCCGGGCCGCTCCCGACGCCCCCGCACCACCCGCCGCCAGGGATCCAGCTCGATCTGCGTGACCATGGTGATCTGCTGGAAGCCCAGCCACTCCGCCAGCCCGGGCGGCACCTGGCCGGTGGCCCCATCCGATGACTCCTCCCCGCAGAAGACCAGATCCACCGGTCCCAGCTTCTCGATTCCCCGGGCCAAGGTGTAGGTGGTAGCCAGGGTGTCAGCGCCCCCGAACCGGCGGTCGCTGAGCAGGTAGATGTGATCGGCCCCCATGGCGAGCCCTACCCGGAGATAGGGCTCGAAGAAGGGCGGGCCCATGGAGACGATGGAAACCCGTCCCCCGAAGCGGTCCTTGAGCTGCAGGGCCATCTCCAGGGCGTTCATGTCCGGCGGATTGATCTCCGAGCGGGCCCCTGCCCGATCCAGCCGCCGGGTCTCCGGGTCCACCCGCACCTCCTCCGGCTTGGGCACCACCTTCATACAGACCACGAAATGCCAGTCCCGGCCGTTCGGGCTCACCATCGTCTGCATCCTCCTCCCGATCTTTCGGGGCGCATCCCTATCCTCGGGCCGGGCCGCCCTCCACCGCCATCCGCTCCGCGCGCAGGACCTCGATCAGGGCCGGGATCACCTGCAGGGCATCCCCGACCACGCCGTAATCGGTGAACTCGAAGATGGGAGCCTCTGGATCGTTGTTGACCGCGATCACAGTCCCGGCGTTCTGGATCCCGACCACGAACTGGAAGGCGCCGCTGGCACCGCACACGATGGCCACCTTCGGCCGACACACCACGCCGGTCTGGCCGACCTGGCGCTCCCGGCCGATCAGGCCCTCATCCACCGGCGGGCGGGTGGCCCCCACCTCTCCGCCGAGCAGCTCCGCCAGCTCCCGGAGCAGATCGAACCGTCCGTGGATCCCTCGCCCGCCCACCACCAGGACCGGCGCCTGGGTGAGATCCACCCCCTGGCCGATCACCCGCTCCACCACCCGGGTGTGGAGATCCTCCGGTCGCAGATCCACATCGAGAGGGATGACCGCACCGGTCCGCCCGGGCTGGGGAGCAGCGAGGGGGAAGACGCCTGGCCGCACAGTGGCCATCTGGGGGCGGTGATGAGGCATGGTGATGAGGGCCACCACGCCTCCGCCAAAGCCGGTGACCTCCCCGATCAGCAACCCGCCCCGCTCTGGATCCAGGCGCAGATCGGTGCAGTCGGCGGTGAGGCCGGTCCGCAACCGCACCGCCAGACGCCCGGCCAGGTCCCGTCCGTTGGGAGTGGCGCCGCACAGGAAGACGCTGGGCCGCCCCTGCATCAGGGCCCGGAACGCCATCGCCGTGTGGGCCTCGACCGTGAAGGGCTCGAGGAGGGGATGATCCGCCACCCACACCTCATCCGCCCCCCAGGCGAAGGCCTGCTCCACCAGGGGCCTCACCCGATGGCCGAGGAGCAAGCCAGCCACCCGCCAGCCGATCCCATCCGCCAACTCTCGGGCCTTAGAAAGCAGCTCCAGGGACACCCGTTCCAGGACGGCTTGTTCCTGCTCCAGATACACCCAGATCGCAGGTTGCGCCTCATCGGGACCGTAGAGGGAAGCCGCCATTGGGTTTGCCCCCTTTCCGCTGGATGCAGCGCATCAGATGCGCAGGTCCGTTCCGGAGGGGCTGATCGCCATAGCCGCGATCTCGGCCACATCCATCACCCGTATCCCCTGCACGCCGAGGCCCTTCAGGCTGTCCTCCAGGCAGGCCATGCAGAACGGGCAAGCGGTGGCGATCACCTGAGCCCCGGTCTGCAGGGCCTCCTGAACCCGCAGGTCGGCGAACCGCTCGCCGGCCCGGGTCTCCAGCCACATCCGCCCTCCGCCGCCGCCACAACACAGGGCCTCCGGACCGGAATGGGCCATCTCCACCCGTTCCAGGCCGGGGATCGCATCCAGGATCCGACGAGGGGCATCGTATTCGCCGTTGCGCCGCCCCAGGTAGCAGGGATCGTGATAAGTGACCCGGAGCCGGACCTCCTGAGCAAACCGGAGGCGGCCCTCCTCCAGCAGGCGGGCCAGATACTGGGTGTAGTGATAGGGGCGGAACTCCGCCTGGAACCGGGGGTAGTGATTCTGGAACACATCGTAGCAATGCGGGGAGGTGGTGATGAGCTCCCGCACTCCCGCGTCGGCGAAGATCTTCGCGTTGTTCTGGGCGATCTCGTAGAAGTAAGGGCGGTGTCCGAGGCTCTTAACGGCCTCCCCGCAGCAGGGTTCATCGTTGCCCAGGGTGCCGAAACGCACGCCGGCGGCCCGAAGGAGCTGCACCAGGGCGCGGGCGACCTTCTGGGCCCGCCGGTCATAAGCGGAGGTGCAACCCACGTAGTAGAGGAGCTCATGCTGGGCCGGATCGAAGCGGGGCACCTCCAGGTCGCGGGCCCATCGGACGCGGTAGGAGGGAGGCTGGAACCAGGGATTGTTGTTCCAGTAGACCGACCAGAGCACCGCGGAGAGGCCCCGGGGGATGCGACGGGTTTCCCAAGCCTGCTCCCGCAAGCTCTGGAAGATCTCGGAGACCGGCACCCCGCGGGGGCACAGGGTCTCGCACTGAGCGCACGCGGCGCACAACCACAGGTGCTCATCCCCGTCCAGCAGACCGACCTGGGCCCGGCGCATCATGGCCCGCACGGAGAAGGGCTCATGCCGAACCAGGCCCCAGGGGCACGCGGCGGTGCAGACCCCACACTGATAGCAGAGGGCCATTGTCCCCTGCGTCTCCCGGAACAGGCGCTCCCACAGCGCCTCGTCGGGGGTCAGGACGGGCATCTCGAGCATCACTCGCCTCCTGCCGTCTCAGCGGGCTGGGCCGCACGCTCGGGGGCCGGGACGGCTTCCCCGCGCAGCTTGCGGACGTAGCGGCGGACGACCTCGTCCATCTCCCGGAGCTTCTCCGCGAACTCCTTGCCCTCCGCCGCCGAGATCCAGCGCAGCTGCAGCCGCTCGGGCTCGATCCCCATGCGGGCGAACTTCCGCTGCCAATACTGGAAGCGCTTCCAGGTCTGCCGGTTGGCGTAGTTGTAGTGGCAATCCGAGCCGGTCTCTGTCAGCCGACAGCCGGTGATCAGCACCGCCCCGGCTCCTTTCTCGAAGGCGCGGGCGATGAAATCTTCCTCAAAGCGTCCTGAGCACATCGTCCGGATGATCCGTGAGGAAGGCGGATACTGGCGTTTCTCGATGCCGGCCAGATCGGCCCCGGCGTAGGAGCACCAGTTGCAGGTGAACACCAGGCACTTCTCCTCCGGCCGCTCGGCCAGGGCCGCGTCGATCTGGGCCAGGATCTGCTCCTTGGTGAAGAAGGGCATGAGGATGGCATCCGTTGGGCACTCCGCGGCGCACGTCCCGCAGCCCATGCAGGCTGCCTCGATGATGCGCACCTTCCCCACCTTCACGGGACCGGTGGGCTCGATGGCGTTGAAGGGACAGACCTTCACACACCGCATGCACCCGATGCACTTCTCCGGGTCCACCCGGGCGGTGAGGGGCTCCTTCTCGATGACCCCGCGGGCGAGGAGGGCGCCGGCCTTGGCCGCTGCTGCCAGGCCCTGAGCGATGGCCTCCCGCACATCCTTCGGCCCCTGCGCGGTCCCCGCCAGGTAGATGCCCTGGGTGGCTGTCTCCGCTGGGCCCAGCTTGGGATGGAGTTCCATCAAGAAGCCATCCTCGCTGCGGGAGAGCCGGAGCTGCTCAGCCAGGCCGTCAGCGGCCGGGCGCAGGCCCACTGCCAGGACCAGCAGATCCGTGGGCAGGCGAAGATACGCCTGCGAGAGATGGTCGTAGAAGATCACATGGCCATCCTCGAAGGTGATGGCCTCCTGGGGCGGCCGATCGGGATCGTAGCGGAAGAACTGAACGCCCTCCCGCATGGCCTGCTCGTAGAGCTCCTCGGCGTTGCGGCTGTAGGTGCGGATCTCCCGATAAAGGATCCGCACCTTCTTGCCCATCCGCCGCAGGCGCAGGGCCTGGCCGATCATCGAGGTGCAGCAGTAGCGGGAGCAGCCCATGTTGCCCTGGCGCGAGCCCACACAGCCCACGAAGGTGATGCGCTCGGCTTCGACGGCGCCGCGCCGGAGCATCGCCTCCAGCTCCAGGTTGGTGATGACCCGCGGGTCGCTTCCGTAGCCGAACTCCGTGGGCCGATAGGGCTCCGCCCCTGTGGCCATCACGATGGCGCCCACCTGGAGGGTGGTGCCGTCGCTCAGGCGGGCCTGGAAATTGCCCACCACCCCGCCGATGGTCTCGATCTGCTTCCCCAGATGCACTTGGACGCCGCTCTGGAGGAGCTCCCGCTTCTTCGCCTCGACAAGGTCGCGGGCCTTCAGGCCGGAGGGCGAGAGCTCGTCCAGCTGATTCAGGAGGCCGCCTAGCTCAGCGCTCCGCTCCACCAGGTGGGTCTCAAAGCCCTGGCGGGCCAGGGCGATGGCCGCCGTCATCCCGGCGATCCCGCCGCCGATCACCAGCGCCCGCTGGGTGAGGGGCAGCTGGGAGGGCTCCCCAGGGGTCAGACGCCGGGCCTTCTCCACCGCCATCCAGACCATGTCCATCGCCTTGACGGTGGCCGCCTCCTTATCCGCCTTATGCACCCAGGAGTCCAGGTTGCGGATGTTGGCCATCTCCAGGAGATACGGGTTCAGGCCCGCGCGCTGGAGCACCCCGCGGAAGATCGCCTCGTGGGTGCGGGGGGAGCAGGCGGCCACCACCACCCGGTTGATCCGCTCCCGGCGGATGGCCTCCTCGATCTCCTTCTGGGTGTTCCCCGCGCAGGAGAACATCTGATGGGTGGCGTAGACCACATCGGGAAGGGTCCGGGCGAACTCCACCACCCGCTCCACATCGACCACCCCGGCGATGTTGCTGCCGCAATGGCAGACGAAGACTCCCACCCGAGGGGTTTCGATGTCCGTAATCGGTTCCACCTGCGGGGGCTCCGGCCAGTGGCGGCGGGTGAGGTGGCTCAGGGCGAGGGCGGCGGCCCCGCTCCCCTCCGAGACGCTGTCCGGGATGTCCTTGGGCCCGGTGGCGCAACCCGCCGCGTAGATCCCCGGCCGCGTGGTTCGCACCAGACCGCCCACCCCCTCCAGGGCCCGGATGAAGCCGTCCTCATCCAGCTCGATCCCCAGGCGCTGGGCCAGATCCGCCAGGCCGTCGGGCGGGGAGACCGCCGTGGCCAGCACGACCATATCGTAATCCTCTGAGATGCGCATCCCCCGTTCCGTGTCCTCGTAGATCACCTGGATCCGGCCGTCCCCGTTGGGCGCGATCCGGGCCGGGCGCCCTCGGACGAAGCGGGCACCGGCCTCGCGGGTCCGCTCCCAGAAGCCATCGAAACCCTTCCCGTAAGCCCGGATGTCCATGTAGAGGACGGTCACGTCCCGGATGCCATGGTCGATGGCCTGGTAGGCGTGTTTGATGGAATACATGCAGCAGATGCGGGAGCAATGCCGGAAGAACCGGCGGTCCCGGGATCCGACGCACAGGACAAACAGGATGTTGTGGGGATGTTCGCCGTTGGAGGGGCGCAGGATCTCGCCTCCCGTCGGGCCGGCGGAGGTGAGCAGACGTTCGAACTCCAGGGCCGTCAGGATGTCGGGATGGGTGCCATATCCGAACTCCCGCAGCAGCCGCGGGTCGATCGTCTCATAGCCCACGGCCACGATGATGGACCCCACGCGGCGCACCAAGCGGCGCTCCCGGGGCATCAGGAAATCGATGGCCCCTGGCTGACAGGCCTGCACGCACCGGTGGCACGGAAGGTAATGGGGGGGATCGTTCAGGCAGTTCTCGATGTCGATCACATAAGCACCGGGCACCGACTGTGGGATAGGGGTGTAGATGGCCTTGCGGGCCGCCATCCCGACATCGAACTCGTTGGGGAGGACCACCGGGCAGACGTTCACGCACTCGCCGCAGCGGGTGCACTGATCCGTCACAAAGCGAGCCCGCTGGCGGATGGTTACCTCGAAATCTCCCGCATGGCCCTCCACCCGCTCCACCTCGGCCAGGGTGAGCAGCTCGATGTTCGGGTGGAGACCGACCTCAGACATCTTGGGCGCCTCGATGCAGATGGAGCAGTCCAGGGTGGGGAAGTTCTTGTCCAGGATGGCCATCTTCCCCCCGATGGTGGGCTCCCGCTCCACCAGCACCACGCGCGCGCCGGCGTTGGCCAGATCCAGCGCCGCCTGGATCCCTGCGATCCCCCCGCCGATGACCAGGACCGAATCGCTCATCGCGGCCGCTCCTCCGGGGATTCCAGGGGAACTGCGCCACGGAAGGACGGGAAGCGCGTCCGGGCGTATTCATAGCCGGCGGCGAAGGCTTTCCGGTTCAGGGGGACCAGCCGGGGGGCCAGGGTGGTCTCGATGGCCTTCTCCACCGATTCCGGCCGCACCTGTCCCCAGACCCCGGCGAGGAACCCCAGGACGACCATGTTGGCGACGATGCGCCGCCCCAGCTCCTCCGCCAGCCGGGTCGCCGGAATCCCGAGCGGACGATCCTCCGGCCAGGGCTGGACGAGATCCTCCTCTATGATGACAAGGGCGTCCGGCTTGGCCGTAGGGCGGAACCGGGTGTAGGCCTCCTGGGAGAGCAGGATCAGGACGTCCGGCTCCAGCACGAAGGGGTAATCGATGGGCTCATCGGAGACCACCACGTTAGAGCTGGAGGACCCCCCTCGGGCCTCCGGACCGTAGGATTGGGTCATCACCGCCTCCAGGCCTTCGTAGACGGCGAAGGCCTTGCCCAGGATGTAGCCGGCCAACACCACCCCCTGCCCGCCGAAGCCCGCGATCCGGATCTCCACGCGCATCGCATCCTCCCTTCATCGGCGCACCGGCCGGAAGACCTCCCGCTCCCGATCCACGAACCGACCCACGTAAATGGGGCGCTCCTCCCGCAGGTCCACCTCCAGGGCCTCCCAGGGCACCTCCTCCGGCACCCGGTAGACCAGGACGCTGCGGCGGCGATACAGCTGCATCTCCTCCACGCCGTCCTCGATGTCGTTGGGCCGCCCGAAGCCCACCGGGCACGGCGCCAGGACCTCGATGAAGGTAAAACCGGGCTTGCGGAAGGAATACAGGATGTCCTGCTTGATCTGGCGGACGTGGAGGGCTGTCCATCGCGAGACGAAGACCGCTCCCGAGGCCGCCAAAAGATAGGGGAGATTGAAGGGGTGTTCCGGGTTGCCGTAGGGTGTGGTGGTGGTCTTCGCCCCCAGGGGCGTGGTGGGCCCGACCTGACCGCCTGTCATGCCGTAATTGAAGTTGTTAATACAGATCACCTTGATATCCACATTGCGTCGGGCGGCGTGGATCAGGTGGTTCCCGCCGATGGCCGCCAGGTCCCCATCCCCGCTGAACACCGTGACCATCAGCTCGGGCTTCATCAGCTTGAGGCCGATGGCGAAGGGGATGGGACGCCCATGGGTGACGTGATACGAATCCAGGTTCATGTAGCCGGGCACCCGCGCCGTGCAGCCGATGCCCGAGACCACCACATGGCGCTCCACCGGGATGCCGGACTCCAGGATCGCCTGGGCGTAACAGCGCATCACGATGCCGATGCCGCACCCCGGGCACCAGATATGGGGCATGCGGTCCCGGCGGATGAGATCATCCAGGGGATGCTTTTCCGCCACCCGTGCGTGCGCCATGGAAGGCCGCCTCCCGAATGGCCTGCAGGATCGGATCCGGCGGGATCATCGCCCCGCCGGCGTGGAAAACCCCCTTCACGGGCTGGGAGACGTAGCGTTCGACCTCGCAGATCATCTGGCCCAGGTTCATCTCCGCCACGATGAAGACCTCCGCCTGCTTCGCCAGCTCCCGCACCACCTCGGCCGGGAAAGGCCAGAGGGAGATCAGCCGCAACAGCCCGGCGGGGATCCCCATGCGGCGGGCGTCCGCCACCGCCCGCCGGGCCGAACGGGCGGTGCACCCGTAAGAGATGACCACGATCTTCGCGTCCTCCAACGCATACGTGTCGTAGCGGATCATCTGATGGGCGTTCCGCCGCACCTTCTCCACCAGTCGGGTCACCAGGCGGTGATGCGTCTCGGCGGACATGTCCGGGTAGCCCCGCTCGTCGTGGGTCAGCCCGGTGAAGTGCACCCGATATCCCTCCCCGGCGTGCACCATAGGAGGGACCAGGTCCTCATCCTCCACCAGGAAAGGTTTGAACCCGTTGCCGGCGGGATAGCGGGGCCGCTTCCGCTCCCAGCGGGGGATCTGGTCTTCGGGCGGGATCACCACGCGCTCGACCATGTGACCGACCACCTCATCGGCCATCACCATCACCGGGATCCGGAAGCGATCGGCCACGTTGAAGGCCAGCACCGTGAGATCGAACATCTCCTGAGGGGACCATGGGGCATAGGCCGCGATCTCGTAATCCCCGTGGGAGCCCCAGCGGGCCTGCATCACATCCGCCTGGCCGGGGAGCGTGGGCAGCCCGGTGGAGGGGGAGCCGCGCTGCACATCCACGATCACACAGGGGATCTCCAGCATGGCCGCCAGGCCCACGCTCTCCATCATCAGGCTGAAGCCCGGGCCGGAGGTGGCGGTCATCGCCCGGGCGCCGGCCGCCGAGGCGCCGAGCACCGCCATGATGCTGGCGATCTCGTCCTCCATCTGGATGAAGACCCCGCCCACCTCCGGAAGGCGCTGGGCCATGCGCTCGGCGATCTCCGTGGAGGGGGTGATGGGATACCCGGCGAAGAAGCGGCACCCCGCGGCGATCGCCCCCTCGGCACAGGCATGGTCGCCATGCATGAAGTGGACGCCCGTCAACACACCCCGGCCCGTCATGCCGAGTCCACCTCAAGGGTGAAGATGGCGAACTCCGGGCAGACCATCATGCAGAACTCGCAATGGACGCAGGCGTTCTCTTTGCCGGGCGCGATCTCCGGGTAATGGTAACCGCGCGAGTTCATCCGGCTGGACATGCGGAGCACCTGCTGGGGACAGAACTCCACACACATCTGACAGCCCTTGCAGCGCTCCGGGATGAGGAAAACCTGCCCCCGTGGGATCCGAACCTGGGTCAGGTTCAGCGGCTGCCGAGCGTAGACCCGCATGATGGCCCCCCCATATCGGCGGCTGGGGCGGCTCCGGGCACAGCGCGGCACGATGACAGCGGGGAGAGACCAGCGATGCAACCGCCCGCAGTCTCACAGGGTCGACAATGCTGGTTCAACTCTCACCTTAAGAAAATGATCACCCCTGTTGTAGTAATTTTGATCACCTGATCCCTGTGACTTCCATCACGAGGAGGGAAGGCCGGGCGAACGCCAAGTGGGAACTCGACATTCTTCACCCCAAAAGCGGGCCGGAGATCACTGGAGAAATCCCCGCGCGATTCTACAGTGATTTGTAGAGGAAAATCGATGGCGATCCGGGTTCGCCTCAGAAGCCTCACCGTGGCCGTCGGGGATTCCGCGAAGGGAGAGCTGCGATGGGGGAGATGATCGAAATCCGATGGCATGGGCGCGGGGGCCAGGGGGTGGTGACCGCCGCCCGCCTCCTGGCGGAGGCGGCCATGGAGGCCGGGTATTTCATCCAGGCCTTTCCGGATTACGGGCCGGAACGCAGCGGGGCGCCCATCCGGGCCTTCACCCGCCTCAGCCGCTCCCCGATCTCCCTGCACTCGCAGGTGCAGGCGCCGGATCTCGTGATCGTGCTGGATGAAACCCTCCTGGGGGATCCGGCCATCCTGGAAGGGCTGAAGCCCGAGGGCTGGCTGGTGGTCAACTCCGGACTGCCTCCAGACCGGGTCCGGGCCCGGGCGCGGGGCTATCCGGGCCGCCTGGCCCTCCTGGATGCCACGCGGATCGCCCTGGAGGTCCTGCAGCGGAACCTCCCCAACACGCCGTTGCTGGGCGCCCTGGCCCGGGTGACCGGGCTCTTTTCCCTGGAAGATCTCACCCGCCACCTCCACCATCACCTCGCCCCCAAATTCGGGGAGGCCATCGTCCAGGCCAACCTGGAAGCGGTCCGCCGGGGCTTTGAGGAGGTGCGCATCGATCCCGGCCGGATCCCGGCGGGCGAATGGGCGCTGGAAGCCTCCACGGCGGGGATGGCCCTCCCCTGGTTTGAGCTGCCCCGGGGGGGCCTGATCCTGGACGCCGGGAACGCGGTGGCGTATGCCACGGGAGGCTGGCGGACCTTCCGGCCGGTGGTGGAGATGGAGAAATGCACGCACTGCCTCTATTGTTGGCTCTACTGCCCGGATGACGCGGTTCGGGTGGCCGGCGGGCGGTTCGTGGGCTTCGATGAGCTCCACTGCAAAGGATGCGGGATCTGCGCGGCCGTCTGTCCGCCCAAGGCCATCACCATGGTCGAGGAAGCCCGCCTGATGGCCGGAGCGTAAGGAGGTGCGGGATGGGCCGATGGATGGCGCTGGAAGGCACCGAGGCGGTGGCTTACGCGATGAAGCAGATCGCCCCGGACGTGGTGGCCGCTTACCCCATCACCCCTCAGACCGGGATCGTGCAGACCTTCGCCCAGTTCGTGGCGGACGGGGAGGTCCCCACAGAGTTCATCCAGGCGGAGAGCGAGCACAGCGCCCTGAGCGCCTGCGTGGGCGCGGCGGCCGCAGGGGCCCGCGCCATGACCGCCACCTCCTCCCAGGGCCTGGCCCTGATGTGGGAGATCCTCCCCATCGCCGCCGCGATGCGGCTGCCCATCGTGATGCCCGTCGTCAACCGGGCCCTCTCCGCGCCCATCAACATCCATTGTGACCACTCCGACTCCATGGGCGCCCGGGACACGGGCTGGATCCAGATCTATTCGGAGAACGCTCAGGAGGCCTACGATAACACCCTGCAGGCCGTGCGCATCGCGGAGCACCCCCAGGTCCGCTTGCCTGTGATGGTGATGCAGGACGGCTTCATCACCAGCCACGCGGTGGAGCGCGTGTGGGTGGAGGACGACGATGTGGTGCGGGCCTTCCTGGGGACCTATCAGCCGGCCTGCACCCTCCTGAACTTCGAGCGGCCGCTCACCTTCGGGGCCCTGGATTTCTACGACTATTACTTCGAACACAAACGCCACCAGGTGGAGGCCATGCGCCGGGCGAAAGACGCGATCCTGGAGGTGGCCGAGGATTTCGCCCGACGCTTCGGACGCCGCTACGGGCTCTTCGAGACCTACCAGCTGGAGGACGCCGAGGCCGCGGTGGTGGTCCTCTCCTCCACCGCCGGGACCGCCCGCGTGGCGGTGGACAACCTGCGGCGGATGGGCTGGCGGGTCGGCCTGCTCAAGCTGCGGGTCTATCGTCCCTTCCCGGATCATGAGATCATCGCCGCCCTGCGGCACCTGCGGGCCATCGGCGTGATGGACCGGGCCATCGCTTTTGGGGCACTGGAGAACGGAGGCCCCCTCTGGCTGGATCTGCTGGCAGCCGCCCACCGCCACGGCCTGCACATCCCCATTGCGGACTACGTGTTCGGCCTAGGCGGGCGGGACATCACCCCCTCGGAGATCGAGGGGATCTTCACCGACCTGATGCAGATCGCCGATCGCGGCGCGGTCACCCGCCCGGTCACCTACGTGGGGGTCCGCGGCGAGCTGCCGCTGCCCAGCCCCGCTGAGTGGTCCCTGTGGATCCCCGAGGCCACGATGGCTGGCGACTGAGGAGGTCCCCATGGTGGCTACTCCGCTGAACTTGAAGATCCTGTCGGAAAAGCGCACGCCCCTCTCCGGTGGGCACCGCATGTGCGCCGGATGCGCGGAGGCCATCATTGTGAAGCAGGTCCTGCTGGCCATCGACGACCCGGTGGTGGTGATCAACGGCACCGGCTGTCTGGAGGTCTCCACCACCATCTTCCCCTACACGGCGTGGCGCGTGCCCTGGATCCACGTGGCCTTCGAGAACACTGCCGCCGTGGCCGCAGGGGTGGAAGCCGCTTACCGCGCCCTCGTCCGCCGGGGGGCCCTCCCGGCCGACCGCCGGGTGGTCTTCGTGGCCTTCGCCGGGGATGGGGGGAGCTACGACATCGGCCTTCAGGCCCTCTCCGGGGCGCTGGAACGCGGGCACCGCTTCCTCTACGTGTGTCTGGACAACGAAGGCTACATGAACACCGGCATCCAGCGCTCCGGCGCCACTCCCCGGGGGGCCTGGACCACCACCACGCCGGTGGGGAAGGTCATGCCGGGCAAACCCCAGTGGCGCAAGGATCTGACCGCCATCGTCGCCGCCCACCGGATCCCTTATGTGGCCCAGGTCGCCCCCTCCCACTGGAAGGATCTAATGACCCGGGTGCGCAAGGCCGTGGCCAGCGGAGGCCCTGCCTTCCTGAACGCCCTTTCCGACTGCAACCGGGGCTGGCGGCACGATCCGGCCCAGACCATCGAGGTCACCCGCCTGGCCGTCGAGACATGCTACTGGCCCCTCTTTGAGGTCGAGGATGGGGTGTGGCGGCTGAACTACCGGCCGCGCCGCAAGCTCCCCATCACCGAATACCTCCGGCTCCAGGGCCGGTTCGCTCACCTGCTCCGGCCGGAGTTCCAGGACCTGGTGGCGGAGATCCAGGCGGAGGTGGATCGACGCTGGGAGGAGCTGCTGCGTCGCTGCGGTGAGACGGCCTGAACCCCTTCGGCAACCCTGAGCACGGAGAGGCGTGCGATGCTGGTAGCGCGAGATATCATGACCCCCAACCCGGTCACCGTCCAGCCAGACGACCCGCTGGGCGTGGCGGTGGAGAGGATGCGCTCCCGTCGCTGCCGGCGGCTGCCGGTGGTGGAGGGGGACCGGCTGGTGGGGATCATCACGGATCGGGATGTGCGACTGGCCCTGAATTCCCCGCTGGTGCTCCACGAACGGCGCTCGGACCGGCTCCTCCTGGAGCATGTGCCGGTGCGGGCCTGCATGACGCCTGACCCCATCACGGTCTCCCCGGATACCCCGCTGATCGAGGTGGTGCGTCTGATGCGGGATCACAAGTTCGGCGGGGTGCCCGTCGTCGAGGGAGATCGCCTGGTTGGGATCATCACCGAGACGGATCTCATGGATCTGCTCATCCGGCTCCTGGAGTTCGGCGTGGATGAGATCCCCTGGAGCCGGATGCGACGCCCCGAGCGCGCTTCCGCTTTCCCGATCCCATCGGGAGCCCCTTCATCCAACGCTTCCAGGCGGGCGTGAGCCTTCCGGGGATCCTGGAACGACCGTTCCCATCGGCGCGGGGTCTGGATCCAGGCCCTGCGCTCCTCCGTTCCTTCCCGCTCCCGACGCCCGGAGCCCGGCTGCGCCGTTCCGATGCCCGCTTGGCCAGTTCCGGCGCCAGAATGCGCAAGAGACCCCCGAGAGCAAGTGAGCAAGTGAAGTAAACTGGGAAAAGGGGGTCGCCGAAATTCGGAACGTGCGGAGGTCAGGATGCACATCGGGATCCCGAAAGAGCGCCGACCGGAGGAATACCGGGTGAGCCTCACCCCGGCAGGGGTGGAGATGCTGACCCAGGCCGGACATACGGTGTGGGTGGAGAGCGGGGCAGGCCTGGGAGCCGGCTTCACGGATGAGGACTACCGCCGCGCGGGCGCCCAGATCGTCTACTCCGGGCCCGAGGTCTATGGACGGGCGGATCTGGTCGTGAAGGTGGCCCGGCCCACCCAGGAGGAGTTCGAGTGGCTTCGGGAGGGCCAGGCCCTGATGGGCTTCCTCCATCTCGCCGCCGCCCGACGAGACAAGATCGAGATCCTGCTCCAGCGGCGGATCACCGCCATCGCCTACGAGACAGTGCAGGCCGACGACGGCACCCTCCCCATCCTGGCTCCGATCAGCGCCATCGCCGGGCGGATGGCCGCCCATGTCGCCGCCACCCTGCTTCAGAACGACCGGGGGGGCAAAGGGATCCTCCTGGGCGGTGCCCCGGGCGTCCCGCCCGCCGAGGTGGTGATCCTAGGGGCCGGCGTCGTGGGCTCCAACGCCGCCCGGGCCTTCGCCGGCATGGGAGCCAGCGTCTATGTGCTGGACAAAGACATCCGTCGGCTCCAGCGCCTCGAGGAGCTGTGCGGAAGCCAGGTCGTCACTATGGTCTCGCATCCCTACAACCTGCGTAAGGTCGTCCGCTTCGCCGATGTGCTGATCGGCGCCGTGCTGGTGCCCGGCGCCCGCACGCCCATCCTGGTCACCCGGGAGATGGTCCGCTCTATGAAGCCTCGATCCCTGATCATGGACATCTCCATCGATCAGGGCGGGTGCGTCGAGACCAGCCGCCCCACCACCCACCGCGACCCCACTTTCGTCGAGGAGGGGGTGATCCACTATGCGGTGCCCAACATGACCGGCGTGCTGGGGCGGACCGCCACACACGCGCTGACGAACGCTCTGTGGCCGTTCCTGGAGGAGATCGCCCGGGTGGGCCTGGAGGAGGCCCTGGATCGGGATCCAGCCCTGGCCCGTGGGGTGAACACCCGTGAGGGTCAGGTGACCCACCCGGAGCTGGCCCGTGTTCTGGAGATGGAGGCCTCGATCCGCCAGGGTTGATCCTCGCCGAGGAGGCATCCGATGTCCTGGATGGAACTCTACCGCGAGAAGCTGATGACGCCGGAGGAAGCCGTCCGTCGCTACATCCGATCCGGGATGCGGGTGTTCCTCTCGGGGAACTGCGGGGTCCCTCAGCGCCTGTTAGCCGCCCTGGTGGAATACGCCCCTCAGCTGGAGAACGTGGAGATCGTGCAGGTCCTCACCGTGGGCCCCGCGGATTATGTGACCCCCGGCATGGAGCGGCACATCCGCGTCAACACCCTCTTCATCAGCGACAACGTCCGCCGGGCCGTCCAGGAGGGCCGGGCCGATTTCACCCCCTGTTTCCTCTCCGAGATCCCCGGCCTGTTCCGCAGCGGCCGGCTCCCCCTGGACGTGGCCCTCATCCAGGTCTCGCCGCCGGATGAGCATGGGTTCTGCTCCTTTGGAGTGGAGGTGGGGATCACCAAGCCGGCGGCCCAGTCGGCGCGCGTGGTGATCGCGGAGGTCAATGAACACATGCCCCGCACCCTGGGCGACAGCTTCATCCACATCTCCCGGCTCACCGCCGTCGTCCCTGTCTCCTACCCTCTCCCCGAGGTCCACATGGCGGAGCAATCCGAGGTGGCCCGGCGCATCGCCGAGCACATCGCCGCCATGGTCCCGGACGGTGCCACGCTACAGACCGGCATCGGAGCCATCCCCGACGCCGTGCTCCGGGCGCTCACCAACCACAAGGACCTGGGGATCCACACGGAGCTGTTCTCCGACGGGATCATTGATCTGGTGGAGAAAGGGGTGATCACGGGGGAGCGGAAAACCCTGCACCCCGGGAAGATCGTGGCCGGCTTCATGTTGGGCACCCGCCGGCTCTACGAGTTCGTCCACGACAACCCGATCTTTGAGCTGCATCCCACCGATTACGTGAACGATCCCTTCATCATCGCTCAAAACGAACGCATGGTGGCCATCAACTCGGCCATCGAGGTGGATCTCACCGGGCAGGTCTGCGCGGACAGCATCGGCCATCTCTTTTACAGCGGGGTGGGTGGGCAGCTGGATTTCATCTACGGCGCCTCCCGGTCCCGCGGGGGGCTGCCCATCATCGCCCTGCCCAGCACCGCCCGCCTGAAGGATGGGACGGTGATCAGCCGCATCGTGCCCACCCTCAAACCCGGCGCCGGCGTCACCACCACCCGCAACCATGTCCGCTTCGTGGTCACCGAGTGGGGGGTGGCGGATCTCTACGGGAAGACCATCCGCCAGCGGGCCCGGGCCCTGATCGAGATCGCCCATCCAGACTTCCGGGAGGAGCTGGAGCGCGCCGCCTACGAGCTGCGTTATCTGCGGGAGGATCGATGATCCGGCGGCGCGCTTCCTTCTTGAATCAGGATGGAAGGCAAGATGAGCCAGATGTCCCGTGATGGAGCGCTCCCTCTGTTAAGGGGAGGCCCGGGGGATCTCCTGCGCGCCCTGGGGGAACGGGCGCTCCGGTTGCCTTTGTTTTACAAGATCCTGATCGCCAACACCCTCCTGGTCGCGGCCGGGGCCGTGATCGGCACCACCCTGTCCTTCCGGGCAGGCCACCAGCTGTCGGGGGAGGCTTACTACCGCTGGCGCTACGCTTACATCCTGCTCTTCGCGACAGGAGGAACCGCGCTGAGCGCGCTGATCTACAGCCTGCTGGTGCGCTGGGCCCTCCGCCCTCTGGAGCAGCTCCAGGAGGCCGCGGAGGCGATCCGCCGGGGTCAGTTCAACGTGCGTGTTCCCCCCCATCCCTTCCGCGACGCCCAGATGGAGCAGCTGGTGGAGACCTTCAACCAGATGGTGGAAACCATCGTTAGCAACAGCGAGCGCCTGCACTGGCTTTCCCAGCAGATCCTGCAGGCTCAGGAGGAGGAACGAGCGCGGATCGCGCGGGAACTGCACGATGAGGCCGCCCAGTGGCTGACCTCTCTGTTGATCCGCCAACGCTTGCTCCTCCGCAGCCTCCCTCCGGAGATGCGCCCGGAGGTGGAGGAGCTCCAGCGGATGACCACCGCCGCCCTGGAGCATCTCCGCCGGATCGCCATGGAGCTCCGCCCCGCCATCCTGGACGACCTGGGGCTGGTAGAAGCACTGCGATGGCAGGCGGAGGAGTTCCAGAAGCAGACAGGGCTCTCCCTCACCCTCCAGATCCAGGGGCGGATCGAGCGGCTGCCCCGCCAGGTGGAACTGGTTCTTTACCGGGTCGCCCAGGAAGCCCTGACCAACATCGCCCGGCACGCCCGGGCCACCCGGGTGGAGATCACATTAAACTGTTCAACGGAGCATCTGGAGCTTTTGATCGCAGATGACGGGGTCGGCTTCGACCCGGAGGCGGTCCGGCGGTCGCGCGCCCGCTCCCTCGGGCTGATCGGGATGGCCGAGCGTCTCGCCCTGATCGGGGGGACACTGGAGATCGATTCCGCCCCCGGCAAGGGCACGCGCATCCGCGCCCGGGTGCCTGCGGGTGGACCCCATTGTCTGGCTCGGGAGGTCTGGCATGATGAACGGAGGACGGAAGATCCGCATCCTGATCGCGGATGACCACCCGGTGCTCCGCCGGGGTCTGCGGGCGCTGATCGAAGAAGAGCCGGACATGGAGGTAGTGGGGGAGGCTGGGAACGGCCTGGAGGCGGTGCAGCTGGCCGAGCGGCTCCGCCCGGATGTGGTCATCATGGACATCTCGATGCCGGAGCTGGACGGGCTGGAGGCAACCCGGCGCATCCGCGAACGTTTCCCTTCCACCTATATACTGATCCTCACCGTCCATGCCCACGAACGCTATCTCTTCCCTGTCCTCAAGGCAGGAGCCTCCGGATACGTTCGCAAGACCGCCGCGGACGAGGAGCTGATCGAGGCCATCCGGGTGGTGGCCCGGGGCGACGTCTTTCTTTACCCCTCCGCCACCCGCATGCTCCTGGACGATTACCTCGCCCAGGTTCGGGCCGGGCGTGAGCAGGATTCCTACGAGAGCCTCAGCGAGCGGGAGCGGGAGATCCTCCGCCTGCTGGCGGAGGGTCACACCAACGCGGAGATCGCTCAGAAATTGAACCTCAGCGTGAAAACGGTGGAGACTTACCGAACGCGCATCATGGAGAAGCTGCATCTGCGCACCCGGGCCGAGCTGGTGCGTTATGCCCTCCGCAAAGGCCTGATCTCCGAAGAGACCGCTTGATTCGAAAGGGGGACCCCCTTGGCCCGTTTGAGGCTTGAAGCGGACGGAACGCTGCGCCTTCCCCCGGAGATCCTTCGTTCATACGGCGTGGAGCCGGGGACGGAAGGCGTGCTGGAGCAAACAGAGGATGGATGGGCTTTCCACGTCATCCGCCCCGATCTGCGCCGCGTTTATGTGGAGGTCACCGCCCTCTGTAATCTCAACTGCGCCATCTGCATCCGCCAGGTCTGGCGGGATCGCCCCGGATCCATGCCCTGGGAGGTTTTCGAGGAGCTCATCCGACAGCTGCGGGCCTTCCCCGAACTGCGCCGGATCACGTTCGGCGGGTTCGGGGAGCCCCTCGTCCATCCCCGCATCGCGGACATGGTGGCCCTGGCGCGAACCCTGGGTGTGGGGATCACCCTGACCACTAACGGCCTGCTTTTGGATGGGGCGGTGGCGGAGGCGCTGTCGGAAGCCGGGCTGGACACGGTGGTCGTGTCCATCGACACCGCCCACCTTCAGGCCTATCGGCAGGCCGGCCTGGTCGACGGCCTGGATCGGGTCATCGATAACATCCGCGGGCTGCAGGCGCTGGCGCGGGCGCACCGCCGCCTGGTCCCCCGCATCGGGCTGGAGTTCGTGCTCACCCGGGACAGCCTCCCGGAGCTCCCTCAGGTCCCCCGCCTGGCCCAGGCCCTGGGGGCCTCGTTCGTCCTCATCACCCATCTGCTCCCCCACACGCCGGAACAAGCCCAAGCTATCCTGTATGACCGCGGAGAGCCCCTCCCCGCCCTTCCCGGCTGGCCGGTCCCCGGCGGAGACTGGCTGGTCTGGGGTCTCGCCCGGATGCCGCGCTCCCGATGGGGCGCGATGCGGCGCTGTCGCTTTGTCGAAGAACGCTCCACCGTGATCCGATGGGACGGCGGGGTGAGCCCCTGCTACGCGTTGATGCATTCATACCCCTATTACATTTATGGACGTCGTAAAGAGGTCACCGCTTACATCTTGGGCTTCATCCAGCAACGCCCCCTTATCGAGATTTGGAGCTCGGAGGAATATGTGCGGTTTCGGGCGAAAGTGCGGGCCTTCCGCTTCCCCTCATGCGTGGATTGCGGGATGGCCTGCTACTACGCTGCCCACAACGAGGACTGCTGGGGAAACACCCCTTCCTGCGCCGATTGCCTCTGGGCTCAGGATATCATCCGCTGCCCATGAAGAAAAAGCGGGACAGACCCTCGGAGGGTCTGTCCCACCGGCGGTCCTCGTCGGACTCACTGGGCTTTCTCCAAAGGCTCCCCAGCCTTCTGCCAGCCGAGGATGGCGGGGGTGAAGTTACGCACGTTGGTGTAGCCCAGCAGCTGCAACGCCGCCGTGGCCATCCCCGCCCGATGCCCCGTCCGACAATAGACCACCACCGGCTTATCCTTCGGCAGCTTGTCCAGATTCTTCGCCAGCGTCCGAATCGGGATGTTCACCGCCCCAGGGATGTGCCCCTCCGCATACTCATTCGGCTCCCGCACGTCCACCAGCACCACGTTCCCCGCCGCCAGCATGTCCTTCAACGCATCCACCGCCCCCACCGTGTAATACTTGTCCGGAATCCCACTCAAAAACCGATCCACTACCGCGAGGAGCTCCGGATCCACTTGGGGCTGTCCGACGGAGCGCGCTTCCACCGGCTCGGTGCTGAGCGGCTCCCCGGCGTCCTTCCAGCCGAGGATGGCGGGGGTGAAGTTACGCACGTTGGTGTAGCCCAGCAGCTGCAGCGCCGCCGTGGCCATCCCCGCCCGATGCCCCGTCCGACAATAGACCACCACCGGCTTGTCCTTCGGCAGCTTGTCCAGATTCTTCGCCAGCGTCCGAATCGGGATGTTCACCGCCCCAGGGATGTGCCCCTCCGCATACTCATTCGGCTCCCGCACATCCACCAGCACCACGTTCCCCGCTGCCAGCATGTCCTTCAACGCATCCACCGTCCCCACCGTGTAATACTTGTCCGGAATCCCACTCAAAAACCGATCCACCACCGCCTTCAGGTCGAGGGCCGCTTTGGTGGGCGTCGGCGGGATCGGAGTGGGCGCCACCGTCGGCGTGGGAGGGGCTACGGTGGGCGTCGGAGCAACCGCAGGCCCGCAGGCCGCCAGCGTTAGAGCAAAGATGGTGAGAAGGATCCACAACGTCCGCTTCATGGTTGCCTCCTGAGACTCAGGGTTTCATGCAGGCTTATCCCACTGCTTCCTCCTCAGCTCGGGCGCCGGGAACCCGGCGAGGCTCTGGGATCTCCTCCTGCACTTCGATCACATAGGGAGGCTCCTGGGGGATGGAGGCCAGCCACATGGCATGCTCCATCCGAGCGTATTCCTCGCTGACGTAGCCAGTGGTCATCGCCGGCAGGGCATCGTAAACGAAAGTGAAGTAGATGTGACCTACGGTGAGGATGGCCATCACAGCCATCGACACATCGTGAACGAGCGTTGCGGCGAGCAGGCCGATGGGCCCCAGGGAGCCCTTGCCCAGCCACAGGGCCAGGCCGGAGCCGGAGATAGCGAAGTAGGCAATGATGGTGAGGGCATGATGGATCTTCTGGCCCGCGTTGATCCGCCCCTGCGGAGGCAGATGCGACGTCCGACCCAGGAAATAGCCCGGGAAACCTTTCAGCCATTCCAGATCCTCTCGGGTGTAGGTGAAGGAATCCCGAACCAGATCCCGAAGCCCCCGGAAGTCCAGAAGGGCATATAGGACGGGGGTGAGGAGGAAGATCACCGCCGCCACCCGGTGCAGCAGGCGGGAGAGGCCACCGGCCGCGAGGAAGGAGAGGGGTGGCCAGATCAGGGCCAGACCGGTGATGAGGAGAACGAAGAAGGCCCCCGCGTGGAGCCAGTGGACCACCCGCTGGCCCGGACGATAGCGCAGCACCCACCGAACTGTCTGCTTGGCCATGGTTCACTCCCCATGGTTTTGAGAGTTCCGCTTTTCCTCTAAGTGACGCCGCCGGGCGATGAAGAAGGCGATCCCGCTGGTGAGGGCGCTCAACGCGAGGGCGCCCAGACTCAAGGGCTGAACCCCACCCTTCCAGATGGCCAGGGGCGGGATCTGCGGCTGCGCCGGCAGGCCCAGCGTCTCCGGCGGTGCCGGAAGCACCATGATGACCCCCAGACCGCCCATCTGGGTCTCTCCATAGATCTGAGCCTCGGGGTAGCGATCCTTCAGAGCGGCCACCCGCGCCTGGGCCTCCGCCAGGATCTCCTCCCGGGTTCCGCACTGCAGGGCCCCCGCCGGGCAAGTTCGGACGCACCACGGCTCCTCGCCCCTCTGAACCAGATCCAGACACGAAGCGCATTTGGAGACGCGTCCGTCCACCAGGCGCGGCACCTGATACGGGCAAACCTCGACGCAATAGCCACACCCGCTGCATCGGCCGAAATCCACCAGCGTGAAACCATCACGCTTGTAGAGGGCGCCGGTCGGACAGACCTGAACGCACGCCGCCTCCGCACAGTGGAAGCAACGATGCGGGACGAAGGCGCCCTGCAGCTCGGGAAAGCGGCCCCACACCACCTCCCGGATCTCCACCCATCGCTCTCCTGGGGCCAGCTCCCGGCCGGCCTTGCAAGCGATCACACATGCTTGGCAACCCAGACACCGACTCAGGTCGATCAGCATCGCCAGCCGGGCCACTTCACACCTCCCGGATCAGGCGCACAAAATTCACCCGCATCCCCGCCCCGCCCGAGATCGGATCCAGACGATACCGGGTGATGAGCAGGTTGTCGCTCGCCCCCCGTCCCTCCGCCCGGCTCAACCGGGAACCCCGATGGCCGAAGCCGTGAACCAGATAGACGGCATCCTTGCGGATACGCGGGGTCGCCCGCACCCGCACCGGACCACTGCGGACGCCGTCCTGGTTCTCCAGGAGGACACGGTCGCCGTTCTTCAGGCCCAGCGCGGCAGCCATCTCATCGTTGACCCACACCTCGTTCTCCGGATAAACCTCCGCCAGCCAGGGGTTGTTCTGGGTCTTGCCGAAAGTGTGGAGCGGGTGCCGCCCATACAGCAGGCGGAAGTATCCCGGCGGCGGCTCCTCCACCGGCTCGTAAACAGGGAGCGGATCGAAACCCGCCCGGGCCAGGGCCTCCGAGTAGATCTCGATCTTGCCGCTGGGGGTGGGGAACGGCGTCTCCCCCTCCCCGTAGTCCTCCAGGTAAGGCTTGCCGGGCCATGTGAAGACCCCGCCCGCTTCCCGCAGCCGGTCCAGGGAGAGGCCCACGGACATCAGACGGGTGTTCAGGTATTCCTCGATGCTGGACCACTGAAAGTAATCGGCCAGACCCAGCCGCAGCCCCAGCTCCCGGGCGATCCACCACCCCGGACGGGTGTCGGGCAGGGGCTCGACTGCCGGCTCCCGCAAGGCGATGTAGGGTATGCGGTGAGAGGCTACCCACAGCTCGTCGTAACGCTCCAGGAACGTCGCCTCCGGCAGGACGATGTCCGCCCAGGCCAGGTGCTCCTGGGGGAGCACATCAATGGCCAGAACGAACTCCAGGCGCTTCAGGGCTTCGATGGTGCGGGGTACATTGGGAATCGAGTGGAACAGGTTGACCCCGTAGACGACTAGGCCGCGGATCGGATAGGGCTGGCCAGTGATCATCGGCTCGATGAGCTCCTGGATGACCACGGGGCCGGTGGCGAACTTGCTCCCCACCCCATCCGCGCGGGGTGGATGCCCTGGCGTGTCCGGGATCCGGATGCCCACCGCCGCCGCGCCGCACCCTCCCGCCGCCACCTCCACCGGGAAAGGTGGATGCGGATAGGGATCCAGGGCCGGCGCCCGCGGGAGGTAGAGGCCGCCCCGTCGCCCCACGTTGCCCAGCAACACGTTCAGGATGAAGAGCGCGCGCATGCGCTGGGTGTCATTCCCATACCAGACCACGTGGCGCCCGGGCGGGATCACCACCTGAGGCCGGTGGGCCGCCATCTCCCGGGCGACCTCCCGGATCACCTCCGCCGGGATCTCGGTGATCGGGGCCGCCCACTCCGGGGTGAAGGGGCGGATATGCTCCGCCAAGCGCTCAAAACCAACCGTGTATTTCTCGATGTATTCACGATCGTAAAGCCCCTCGGTGATCAAGACGTTCATCCAGGCCAGAAGAAGGGCCGTGTCCGTGCCGGGCTTGATGGGCAACCAGCGGTGCGCCTTCATCGCCGCGGTGGAATAGCGGGGATCCACCACCACGAGCTTCGCCCCCTGTGCCAGGGCCCGGGCGAAGTCCTGCATCACCGTGTTGTGGGCGTTCTCCCCGATGTGATTGCCGATGAGGACGATGTAGCGGGTGTTCTCCCAGTCCACCGGCTCGTGACCGCCTATCCCCCGCCCGAAGGTGATCTGAGCGGCAACCTCGCGGGGGGTCAGGCAGAGGCCGGTGGCCGGCTTGCCAACGTTGGGGCTGCCGAAAGCCAGGGGCAAATAGTCCCCGAACCAGAAATCTCCGGTGGTGTGGGCGAACCACGCCACCGACTCCGGCCCATATTGATCCCGGAGGCGAGCCAGCGCTTCCGCCGCTCGATCCAGCGCTTCCTCCCAGCTCGCCTCCCGGAACGACCAGGTCCCCCGCTCCCCCGTGCGGATCAGCGGCTTGCGCAGACGGTCCGGATCGTAAAGATGGGCTACAGCCGCCTGACCCCGGCCGCACAGACGGCCCCGGCTCTTCGGGTCCTTCGGGTTGCCCTCCACCTTCACGACCCGGCCGTTCACGGTATAGACCAGCATGCCGCAGCGCCACATGCACATATCGCAGTAGTTGTAAGTGATCCGCACCTCATCCGGGCGATACCAAGGCCAGCGCGCCCCACGGGTTCGCAGGAAGGCGAGCACAGGCTCCCCCAGCTGGGAGAGGCCCGTCCACATCCCCGCAAGAGCGCCCCCGCGCCGCAGGAATTCCCGACGGGTCAGCTTCATCGAAATCCTCCTCCAGCGGACTTCAAACCCTCAAGGGCCAATGGGGCTTGCGACAGACGAAGCAGAGACCTCCCCTTCCCCGGTTTCAGCCTCCTGGTCGAAGGCCACCGGCAGCAAGCCCTCGCGTTCCATCGCCCGACGGACCAGGCAGAGGATCGTGATCAGCCATTCCTCATCCAGCCGATCCCGCGGGGTGCTGGCGCACGCCCCCGCCGCCCAGAGCGCAGACCGGTAGGCCTTCGGCGCGCTGGGAGGCAGCAGCACCACCACGCGCATCTCGGGATTCCGTTCAAACAAACGAGGGAGAAGAGCGGGCGTCTCCTCCTTCGCCCACTCCCAATCCAGCAACAACAACGTCCTCGGATCACGCCCCGCCTTCTCCTCCAGTTCGGAAGGCGCTTCGACCACCTCCACGGCCACCGGCCAGGGGAGCAGATCGAGGGCTGCTCGGGCCACCTGCTGCATGGTCTGACGAAACAACGGAGACGCGATCGCGAGAAGCACGCGTAACATCTTTACCCTCCGAACCGGAATGAGAGATCCTCCGCCTTGACCACTTTCAGTTTCCCGAACCTCACCCCGCCTGTCATCAGGGAACTCCCAGATCCTGCAGGGGAAAATCCCCGCACCTCGGGCGGGAGAAACCCTGACTCTAAGCGGGAAAAATGAGCAAGGGGGACCAGTTCGGCCGCCTCGACCGGCTGAAGAGCTCCCAGCGCCCCATCGTCAGGCTGGGTTAAAATCCTCACAGAGGGCTTCCACGCCCGCCCGGAGCGGGCCTTCCGGGACCCGACGCGCCCGCGCGGGGACGGGGCGGGACCTTGGGGGACGCGATCATGCCTATCCCCCCATCCGGAGGGGCCTTTCATGAAAGAGTTGAACCTTCAGGTCGTCTGGCATCCGGACCCGGAGATGGCGGAGCGGAGCAACGTCTCCGCCCAGATGCGCCGGCTGGGCCTTCCCTCTTACGAAGCCTTCCTCGAATGGTCCTTCACCAACCCCGACGGCTTCTGGAAAGCCTTCTTCGAGGACACCGGCTTCCGCTGGCGCGCCCCCTATCGAGAGACCCTGGACGTTCGCAACGGGGCACCATGGGCCCGATGGTTCGTGGACGGGGCCCTGAACGCCACCGAGAGCGCGCTGGACCGCCACGTGGAGGCCGGGCGCGGGGAGGCCATCGCCCTGATCTGGGAAGGGGAGGAGGGTGGGATCCGCCGCTACACCTATCGCCAGGTTTTCGAGGAGGTCGCCCGGCTGGCCGGGGCGCTGCGCGCCCTGGGCGTGCAGCCCGGCGATCGCATCGGATTGTTCCTGCCGATGATCCCGGAGGTGGCCTTCGCCCTGCTGGCCGCCATGCGCATCGGGGCCATCGTCATCCCCCTGTTCTCCGGCTTCGGCCCTGAGGCGGTGGCCGTGCGCCTGCAGGACGCGGAGGCCCGCTTCCTGATCACCGCAGATGGTTTCCCCCGACGGGGACGGATCGTTCCGATGAAGGAGATCGCCGATGAGGCCCTGCGCGCCGCCCCCAGCGTGGAGAAGGTCCTCGTGGTCCGCCGGGCCGGCAACCCCATCCCGTGGCGGGAGGGTCGGGACCTCTGGCTCCACGAGGCCATCGGCCGGGGGACGGCCGTTCATGAGGCGTCTGCCTTCCCCAGCGAGACGCCCTTCATGATCATCTACACCTCGGGAACCACCGGCCGGCCCAAGGGGACGGTCCACGTCCACGGCGGGGCGCCCATTAAAGCCGCCCAAGATATGTTCCATCTCTTCGATGTGAAGCCGGCGGACATCATCCACTGGGTGACCGACATCGGCTGGATGATGGGGCCCTGGCTGATCCTGGGCAGCCTGACCCTGGGCGCGACGTGCCTGATCTACGACGGGGCGCCCGATCACCCGGAGCCGGACCGCCTGTGGGAGCTGGTGGAGCGGCATGGCGTCACCATCCTGGGCGTCTCCCCCACCCTGATCCGGGCCCTCATGCGCGCGGGGGCGGAATGGCCGGACCGTCACGCCATGCCCTCGCTGCGCCTGCTGGGCTCCACCGGCGAACCGTGGAACCCGGAGCCGTGGCTGTGGACCTTCCAGCACGTGGGCAAGGGGCGGTGCCCGATCATCAACTACTCCGGGGGCACGGAGATCTTCGGGGGCATCCTGGGCTGCACCGTGCTGCGCCCCCTCAAACCCTGCTCCTTCAACACCGTCGTCCCCGGCGTCCAGGCGGATTGCGTGGACGAGGCCGGGCGGCCGGTGCGGGAAGAGGTGGGCCTCCTGGTGATCCGCAACCTGAACCCCGGGATGACCCGGGGCTTCTGGCGGGATCCCGAACGCTATCTGGAGACCTACTGGTCGCGCTGGGAGGGGCTCTGGTATCACGGGGACCTGGTTTACATCGACGAGGACGGCTTCTGGTATATCCTGGGGCGGGCGGATGACACCCTGAAGGTGGGTGGCAAGCGCCTGGGCCCGGCGGAGATGGAATCCGTGCTGGTGGAGCATCCTGCGGTGGCCGAGGCGGCGGTGATCGGCGTCCCGGATGAGATCAAGGGGGAAGCCCCCGTGGCCTTCGTGGTCCTGCGGCCCGGTTATGAGCCCGACGAGGCGCTGCGGGCGGCGCTGATGGAGCACGTGGCCCGGCGGATGGGCAAAGCCCTGGCGCCGAAGGAGGTCCGCTTCGTCCGCGACATCCCCAAGACCCGCAACGCCAAGCTGATGCGCCGGGTCATCCGCGCCGTCTACCTGGGGCGCGACCCCGGGGACCTCTCCGCCCTGGAGAACCCGCAGGCGGTCGAGGAGATCCGCCGGGCTCGCTGAGACGACCGCCCATCATCCGGAGGAATAGGGTCGTGCGCGCGCGCACCCTATGGGAGAGTTTCGGCTTCGCCTTCGCCGGGCTGCGCTACGCCTGGCGGACCCAGCGGAACCTGCGGATCCATGGGGCGATTACGATCCTGGTGATCGCCCTCGCCGGGCTGCTCGGGTTCGACCCCCTCCGCTGGGCCGTCCTCCTGCTCACCATCGCCATGGTATGGGCGGCGGAGCTGTTCAACACGGCCCTGGAAGCGGTGGTGGACCTCGTCAGCCCCGCCTTCCATCCGATGGCCCGGATCGCCAAGGACGTGTCGGCGGGGATGGTCCTGCTGTGCGCCATCGCCGCTGTGCTGATCGGCCTGGCCCTCTTCGGCCCACCCCTGTGGGCCCTCGGTGCCCGCTTTCGCTGACCCCTCTGTTCGGAGCTTCCCGGATGGAGAGATCGCGCCTTCCCGCGCCCTGGCCAACCTCCCATCCCCAGAGAAGGCTTCCGCTCCCTCGGGCCTCTCGGTCCTCTCGCGCCTCCACACGCTGGGGATCGGAGGCCTCCTTTTAATACTCCTCTTCGCCCTGTATATGCCGGTCCTCTCCGTCGGCTTTTTCTCAGATGACCTGCTCCTGACCGTGATCGCCCCTCGAGATCCCCTCGCGCTATTCCAGAGCGCGGAGGGGCTCTTGCACTACCGGCCTCTTTCCATGTCGCTCTTCTGGCTCGTCGGGCGTGTGTTTGGGTTTCAGGGGGCGATTTTCCATTTCCTCACCTTGAGCGTTTATCTGGTAAACGTCTCCCTGCTCTATTCGATTCTGCGACGGCTTGACGTCCCTCGGGCCCCGGCGTGGAGCGCCACGGCGCTCTTCGGGTTGCTCCCCTTCGCCCACGAGGCCATCGCCTTCGTGATGGGATCGGTGCACAGCCTGGCGCTCCTCTGGATGCTGAGCGCCACTGCCCTCGCCCTCCGACCGGGTCGGCCCCTTCGGTGGGGACACGCCTTCCTCGCCCTCGGGGCCTATTTGGCGGCCATCCTCTCCCACGAGACCGGCATCGTCTGGCCCGCCCTGCTGCTCCTGCTGGAGCGATGGCGTCCGGGACGGTTCCAGGGCCTTCGTCCCCTGATCCTCGCCGGCTTCGCCCTGGGGGCCGGTTACATGCTCTTCTGGCGGACTCGTCCGCGGGGCGATCCGGGGGTGCTGGCGTTGCCTATTTTCGCCCTGGAAAGCAGCCTCTACGCCGTTCAGGGCTGGCTGTATCCCCTGGGGCCGGCGCTCCGGCCGCTCTGGGAGGCCCTCTTCGGGCCACGGCCGATCCTCCTGCGAGCCCTGCGGCCGGGGGACTGGGCCTTCCTGGGCCTGGGGCTGGGGGTGACCGTAGCGATGATGGCCATCGCCCGGCCTCGCCGGCTGGTCGCCCTGGGACTGGGATGGTTCGCCGTCAGCATCACCCCATCCCTGCTGTTCTGGGGCCCGGCCTCCGGGATGATGAATTACCCGCGGATGCTGGTGATCCCCGGCGTGGGCAGCGCCATGGCCTGGGCCGCGGTCGTGGAAGGCGGGCGGCAACGCGGGGCCGGCGGGCGAGGGCTGGTGGGAGCAGGTCTGGGCATCACGCTCCTCGTCTCCACCCTCGTCACCGTCGCTTCGCTGGGGTATTACCGGGACGCCACACACATCCTACGGGGGATGGCCGCGGCGGCCCGGGAGGCCGGGGATCGTCCCATCCTCTACGTCAACCTCCCCTACAACGTGGGCTACCGCTGGTTCCGCGCTCGCTTTTATCCTTACATCTATGGGGGCGCAGGAGCCGTGCTCATCACCACGGACCGGGAGCTGGCCCGGTATATCCGACTAAACGGAGGCCCGGATCTCACGGGCCGGCCCCCGGGATGGGTGGAGAGCCGGCGCTTAGAGGCGCTTTATCCCAATTGGTTCACCCCCGCCCCGCCCATCGATTTCTCGAAGCTGCGGGACGCTCTGGAGGATCACGCGGTGTATGTGTTCCGGGAGGATCTCGCCTGGGTCCCCCTCCACGAAATCTGGCGGGTTCATGGGATATCCGACCGCGCGTATGCGGAGGCACCTCCCCTGGAGATCCTGGAGCCCAGCCCGCGCTTCGATGGGCGGATCGCGCTGCGCGGCTGGCGGATCGATCGGGAGGCCGGGGAGCTGATCCTGGCCTGGGAGGCCCTGGCCTCGCCGGAGCGCCGATGGCATGTGTTCGTCCATTTGCTGGACGAAAAGGGCGAGCTCCTCGGACAGGCCGACGGGCCGATGGCCGGTGGGCTGGCACCGACCGAGGCATGGCGGGCCGGGGATTGGGTGATCGACCGCCGCCCGCTCCCCCCGGGAGCATGGCCCGCTGCCCTCCGCCTCGGCCTCTATGATTTGGCCAGCGGGGAGCGGGCGACGGTGGAATGGGGAACGCTCAGGCCCCCGGACCGATACGTGGTTCTTGCAACCCCCCGATGAGATCCGGGCACCTCACCACATCCCCCACTCTGCCAGAGCATCCTCCTCCATCATGGAGGGATCCCACATCTCCATACTCAGGGTGACCTTCGTCGGCCGGCCGGTCACCTGCTCCGTCACGTAACGCACTTGCTCCAGCAGGTAGGGGCCGGCGGGGCAGAAGGGGGTGGTGAGGATCATGGTGATCTGCACCAAATCCGGCTGGACCTCGATGTTGCGAATCAGGCCCAGGGAGACCACGTTCATCCCGATCTCCGGGTCCACCACGGTGCGGAGGGCCTCACGGATCTTCTGGATCAGCTCCTCCTCGGATCCAGCGGGAGAAGCGGACAGGGGAGCCACCTCGTTCTCCGGCATCGGAGACCTCCTCAAAAAGGATGTTCGGGGGTGGAGGCAGGGGAACGGCCCTCGACTTCGGGGAGCGCGCCTCCCACCCTCGCCTCACGCGGCGGAGGGATAGGAGGGCTCCTCCCTCTGGAAGCTGACGGACGAAGGCGCGGCGGTTCGGATGATGAAGGTGCAGCAGAGATCGCCGCTCAGGATGCAACTGGAACGCTCCACGTCCGCCTCCAGGGTAAGGGCGATGAGGGTTCGATCCAGGTCGCACACCTCAGGATGATGATGGACCACATAATTGTAAGGGCAATTGTATTGATGGAGGCGGAGCTCATTGCCCAGGCGCTCCCATCGGGCCAGGAAACCTTCCTCCCCCAGCAGCTCCACCAGGGCCTCCAGCTTCTCCTCCAGAGTCCGGCAGGCCCGCACCCGCTCCCCATGCTCCACCGCGATCTCCTGCGCCATGGCGATGAAGAGACGGTGGATCTCCTCCTCGGGGAGACGGGATTTGAGCTCGTTGAGCAGACGAGCAGCCAGGCGATGGTAACCCTGGGGGAACTGGGAGAGGGCCTCCTCCCGCAGGAAGAACACCAGCCGGGGCCGGCCCACCCCCCGCCGCTCCACCTGCGCATCCACCAACCCTTGACGCTGCAGGATATTCAGATGATAATGGACGGTGACCGGCGTAAGCCCCAGCTCCTCGGCGAGCTGCGCCGCGGTCATCCGTCCCCGTTCCTTTAAACGCTGCAGGATCTGCTGTCGGGTCTGGCTCATCGATCGCCCACCTTCCCCAGGCATCGGGTCAGGAATCCGCCCTGCCGGGAGTCCGCATCATCCCCATCTTAGCCGGTTTCCCGCCTCCTGTCAATTTTGCAGATTTTTATGAAAAGTATTGACAAACACGGACGGGCGTGGTAAGATGAAGCCTGAGTCTACCCGTGAGGGGGAGAGCGATGGAGGACGCGCTGATCATCCGGGATCTCCACGTCCGTGTGGAGGGCAAGCCGGTCCTGCGGGGGGTGGATCTAACAGTGCGCAAGGGGGAGATCCACGCCCTGATGGGCCCGAACGGTTCCGGCAAGACCACCCTGGCCTACGTCCTGATGGGACATCCCGCTTACACGGTGGAGCGGGGGGAGGTGCTCTGGAAGGGGCAGAACGTCCTGGAGCTGCCGCCCGATGAGCGGGCCCATCTGGGGCTGTTCCTGGCCTTTCAGTATCCGGTGGCGGTGCCGGGGGTCACGGTGGCCAACTTCCTGCGCACGGCGCTGAACGAGCGCCGCAAGCGCCTGAACCCTGAGGACAAAGGGATCCCGATCCCAGAGTTCCGTAAGCTGTTGCGGGAGAAGCTGGCCATGCTGGGGCTGGAAGAGTCCTTTGCCACCCGTTATGTCAACGACGGCTTCTCCGGCGGCGAGAAGAAGCGCCTGGAGATCCTCCAGATGGCCGTGTTGCAGCCGGAGATGGCCATCCTGGATGAGACCGACTCGGGGCTGGACATCGACGGGGTGCGCACGGTGGCCGAGGGGATCAATCGGATCTTCGGCCCCCACATGGGGATCCTGCTCATCACCCACTATCAGCGGATCCTGAACTACGTGAAGCCTCACTTCGTTCACGTGATGTATAACGGCCGCATCGTGGCCTCCGGCGGGCCGGAGCTGGCCTTGGAGCTGGAGGAGAAGGGCTACGAGTGGCTGCGAGAGCAGTTTGCCGAGCAACCCACGGCCTGAGGGGGGATCATGGCGGCGGAGACCTTCGATCTGAGCGAGCTGGGCACGTATAAATACGGGTTCGCAATGCCCGAGCGTTACGTCTACAAGGCCCGCAAGGGCCTCTCCCGGGAGATCGTGGAAGAGATCTCCTGGCTGAAGGGGGAGCCCGACTGGATGCGGGAGTTCCGCCTGCGCGCGTTGGAGATCTTCCTCGCCAAGCCCATGCCCACCTGGGGGGCGGACCTCTCGGGGGTCAATTTCGATGACATCTACTACTACATCAAGCCCACCGACAAGAAGAGCCGCTCGTGGGACGAGGTGCCGGAGGAGATCCGGCGCACCTTCGAGCTCCTGGGCATCCCCGAGGCCGAGCGCAAGTTCCTGGCCGGAGTGGGCGCACAGTATGAAAGCGAGGTGGTTTACCACAACCTCCAGGAGCACCTGCGCAAGCTGGGCGTGATCTTCGTGGACACCGACACGGCGGTGCGGGAGTATCCGGACCTGGTGCGGGAATACTTCGGGACGGTGGTCCCGCCCGACGACAACAAGTTCGCCGCCCTGAACTCCGCCGTCTGGTCCGGCGGCTCCTTCATCTACGTGCCGCCGGGGGTCCACGTGGATCTCCCGCTTCAGGCCTACTTCCGCATCAACGCCCAGAACGTAGGCCAGTTCGAACGAACGCTGATCATCGCGGAGGAAGGATCTTTCGTTCATTATGTAGAGGGTTGTACTGCTCCAATATACACCACGGACTCCCTGCACAGCGCGGTGGTGGAGATCATCGTCAAGCCGGGTGCCCGGGTGCGCTACACCACGATTCAGAACTGGTCCACCAATGTCTACAACCTGGTGACCAAGCGAGCGGTGGTTTACCGGGATGCGGTGATGGAATGGGTCGACTGCAACCTGGGGTCCAAGGTGACCATGAAATACCCGAGCGTTTACCTGATGGAGCCGGGGGCCCGCGGGGAGATCCTGTCCATCGCTTTTGCGGGCCGCGGCCAGCATCAGGACGCGGGGGGGAAGGCGATCCACGCCGCTCCCCACACCCGCTCCCGCATCATCTCCAAGTCCATCAGCAAGGACGGGGGGCGCACCTCCTATCGGGGCTTGGTGCGGGTCTACCCGGGCGCCGAGGGATCCACGGTCAGCGTCAACTGCGACGCCCTGATCCTGGATGAGATCTCCCGCTCCGACACGTATCCGTATATGGAGATCGAGGAGGACAACGTCACCATCGGCCACGAGGCCACGGTGAGCAAGATCAGCGACGAGCAGCTCTTCTATCTGATGAGCCGGGGCATCCCCCAGGAAGAGGCGGCGGCGATGATCGTCACCGGCTTCGTCGAGCCCCTGGTGAAGGAACTGCCCATGGAATACGCCGTGGAGATGAACCGGCTCATCCGCCTGCAGATGTCCGGCTCGGTGGGTTAAACCACCGGGGTTGCAGGAGGAGGCCGGGCACCGGCGGCGCCCCGGCAGTGATCCATCGCCGGGGCGCCCCGGGGACCCGGGACCTCGCCGTCCGCCTGGACCGTTCCGCTCAGGAGCTTCCAGACGGATCATCTTCACCCATAACCCCACAGGAGGTCGAGATCCGCAATGGCGGAAGCATCGAAGATTCGCGAAGCGGCCCGGGGGATCGGGCCGGAGGCATTCCAGGCCTTCCTGGCCGCCCGGGAGGAACCCGATTGGCTCCGGCAAGCCCGCCGGGAGGCCTGGGAGATCCTGCGGGAGACCCCCAAGCCCGGCCCGACCGATGAAGCATGGCGGCGCACCGACATCCAGGCCCTGGCTGTGGAAGAGCTGGCCACCGTCCTTTTCCCGGACGGATCCTCCCCGGCCCTGGGGATGCGCCAAATCGTGGAGCCGAGCGAGGACCTGTCGGGGGGGCTGCTGTTGCTCGACAGCGGGGTGGCTCTGCACTGGCTGGATGAGCGCCTGCGCCGCCGGGGCCTGATCTTCACCGATTTGATCACCGCAGCCCGAGAGCATCCCGATCTCGTCGCCCCTTACCTGGGGCAGGTGGTCCGGCCGGGGGATGGCTTCTTCGCCGCGATGAACAGTGCCTTCTGGCGCAATGGCATCTTCTTGTATGTGCCGCGGGATCTGGAGGTCCCCTTGCCCCTGCGGGCGGTGATCGGCCTGCGGGAGCTGCCGACCGACATCTCCCGCATCCTGATCGTGGTGGAGCCGGGCGCTCGGGTGACCTTCATCGACGAGCGCCTGGCGGACGACGAGGTGGGGGCCGCCTTCCACAACGGGACGGTGGAGATCCACGTGAAGGAGAACGCCCACCTGACCTACATCGCCCTCCAGAACTGGGGCCGTTACATGTGGAACTTCACCCATGAGCGGGCCTTTGTGGACCGCGACAGCACCCTGGACTGGGTGGTGGTGGGGATGGGAGGCGGCGTCACCAAGACCTTCCTGGAGGCCGCTCTCATCGGCCGCGGGTCCACGGCCTACATGTCTGGCGTCTTCTTCCTGGACGGCCAGCAACACGCCGACTACGACACCGAGCAGGATCACATCGCGCCCTACACCAAAAGCGATCTGCTCTACAAGGTCGCCCTGAAGGATCGAGCCCGCTCCGTTTGGCAGGGGATGATCCGGGCACACCCCGGGGCCCAGAAGACCGACGCCTACCAAGCCAACCGCAACCTGATCCTCTCCCCCCATGCCCGGGCAGACTCCATCCCCGGCTTGGAGATCATGGCCAACGATCTGCGCTGCACCCACGGGGCCACCGTCGGCCAGATCAACGAGGAAGAGCTCTTCTATCTGATGTCCCGCGGCCTCTCCCGGACGGTCGCCACGCGGCTCATCGTGGAGGGGTTCTTCGCACCCGTCCTGGACCGTATCCCCGTGGCCGATGTCCGGCGCCAAGCGGATCATATCATCCACCGCAAGCTGGGCGTGCCACCGGAGGAGGAGTAGGGGCGATCCGGGAGGGGGGTCGCCCCTACCCGATTCACCTAAAATAGGGGATTAGGGAGCATTGATGCAGGACGGCCCGGCCCTTACAGGGGAACGTTTATCCGGGGAACATGTGGGGAGGACCCCTATGGGAAGCGTGGGGCTACAAGCCATCCTGGATGTGGAACGGATCCGGGCGGATTTCCCCATCCTCCACCAGACCGTGAACGGGAAACCCCTGGTGTTTTTGGACAGCGCGGCCAGCTCTCAGAAGCCCATCCCGGTGATCGAGGCGATGAACGCTTATTACCGCACCACCCACGCCAACGTCCACCGGGGGGTCTACCGCCTGAGCGAGCAGGCCACCGCCCTGTATGAGGAGGCCCGGCGCAAGATCGCCGCCTTCATCGGCGCCGCCTCCCCTAAAGAGATCATCTTCACCCGCAACGCCACCGAGGCCATCAACCTGGTGGCCTACGCCTGGGCCCGCCCCTTCCTGCGGGAGGGAGACGAGATCCTCCTCACGGAGATGGAGCACCACAGCAACCTGGTCCCCTGGTTCCTGGTGGCGCAGGAGAAGGGGCTCCGCATCCGATATATCCCCATCGACGAGGAAGGCCGCCTGCGGCTGGATCTGCTGGATGCGTTGATCACCGAGCGGACCCGGCTGGTGGCGGTGACGATGATGTCGAACGTGCTGGGGACCATCAACCCCCTCCGTCCGATCATCGAGAAGGCCCACGCGGTGGGGGCTGTCGTGTTGGTGGACGGCGCCCAGGGGGTTCCGCATCTCCCGGTGAACGTCCAGGAGCTGGGATGCGATTTCCTGGCCTTCTCCGGCCATAAGATGTGCGGCCCCACCGGGATCGGGGTGCTGTGGGGGCGGCGCGAGCTCCTGGAGGCTATGCCCCCCTTCCTGGGTGGCGGCGACATGATCCGCCGGGTCACCTTCGAGGGCGCGGAATGGAACGAGCTGCCCTACAAGTTCGAAGCGGGAACCCCGGCCATCGCCGAGGCCATCGGGCTGGGGGCGGCAGTGGATTACCTGAGCCAAATCGGGCTGGAGGCCATCCACCGCCATGAGCAGGCCCTGGCCGCCTACGCCATGGAGCGCTTGAGCGAGATCCCCGGCCTTCGCATCGTGGGGCCTCCCCCTGCGGAGCGCGGCGGCGTGGTGGCCTTCGCTATGGATCGCATCCATCCCCACGACATCGCCACCATCCTGGATCGGGAGGGCATCTGTATCCGGGCCGGCCACCACTGCGCGATGCCGCTCCATGAGCGACTGGGCCTCACCGCCACCGCCCGGGCCAGTTTCTACCTCTACAACACCATGGAGGAGGTGGATCGGCTGGCCGAGGGGCTGGAGATCGTGCGCCGGACCTTCCGGCGTCCAGCCTGAGCCGGTCAGGCGGCCCGGCGCAGCTCCACCGGCTGGCCGGACTCCGTCAGGAGCAGGGGCATCGCCTGCCCCCGGATGGCTTCCGCGGTGACGATGCAACGACGGATGTGGGGATGAGAGGGGATCTCATACATCACGTCTAACAGCGTCCGCTCCAGGATGGCCCGCAGGGCCCGGGCTCCCGTCCCCAGGCGCAGCGCCTCCTCCGCAGCCGCCTCGATGGCCTCCGGCGTGAAGATCAGCTCCACGTTGTCCAGGGCGAACAGCCGCTGGAACTGCTTCACCAGGGCGTTGCGGGGCCGGGTCAGCACCGCCTTCAGCGCCTCCCGATCCAGGGGATCCACCGGGATCACCACCGGCAGCCGCCCCACCAGCTCCGGGATCAGGCCGAAGCGGATGAGATCCTCGGGGGCCACCTGCTGCAGCAGCTCCGCCTCCGACAGGCTGATCCGCCCCCGGGCTCTGACCTCGCCGGGGAAGCCGATGTGCCCGCGCAACCCCAGGCGCTCGGCGATGATCTTCGAAAGCCCCTCGAAGGCCCCGCCGCAGATGAAGAGGATGTTGGTGGTATCGATCTGGATGAACTCCTGGTGGGGATGCTTCCGCCCGCCCTGCGGGGGGACGTTAGCGATGGTCCCCTCGATGATCTTGAGAAGGGCCTGCTGCACGCCCTCCCCCGAGACATCCCGGGTGATGGAAGGGTTGTCGCCGGATTTGCGGGCGATCTTGTCGATCTCATCGATGTATACGATGCCCTTCTCCGCCCGCTCCAGGTTGTAGTCGGCCGCCTGGATCAGCCGGAGGAGGATGTTCTCCACATCCTCCCCCACGTAACCGGCCTCCGTCAAAGAGGTGGCGTCGGCGATGGCGAAGGGGACGTCGAGGATGCGGGCCAGGGTGCGCGCCAGCAGGGTCTTCCCGCAGCCGGTGGGGCCGATGAGCAGGATGTTGCTCTTCTCGATCTCCACATCCTCCCAGCGTCCCCTGCTGGTGATCCGCTTGTAATGGTTGTAAACCGCCACCGACAGCACCCGCTTCGCCCGCTCCTGCCCGACAACATACTGGTCCAGGTAAGCGTAGATCTCCCGAGGGGAGGGAAGACGCGAGGGAACGGACAGGGGGAGGCCGGCCTCCCGGCGCTCCCCCCGCAGCATTCGATAGCTGAGCTCCACACACGCCTCGCAGATGTAAACCCCATCCGGGCCCGCCAGAAGCCGACCCGTCTCCTCCGGATCCCGCCGACAGAAGGAGCAGCGGGGCGCTTCCTTGCGGGCGCGTTGCATCCCCGGTCACTCCTTATGCCCGTCTGGGGTGGCGGCCGCCCGGGTGGGAAGCGGCGGCAGCTCCTTGTGCGGCGGCGGCTTCAGCACCTCATCGATGATCCCGTATTTGACCGCCTCCTCCGCCGACATGTAGTAATCCCGATCGAAATCGTCGGCGATGCGCTCCACCGGCTGGCCGGTGTGACGGGCCAGCAACTCGAAGATCAGGTTTTGCATCCGCATCAGCTCTTTATACTGGATCTCCACGTCGGGAGCGTAGCCATGGGCTCCGCCGCCAGCCGGGTGCATGTGGATGGTGGCATGGGGGAGCGCGAAGCGACGGCCCTTGGTGCCGGCCGCCAGCAACACTGTGGCCATGCTGGCCGTCCACCCCACCGCGATGGTGGAGATGGGGGCGCGCACCTGCTGCATGGTATCATAGATGGCCAGGCCCGGATAGATCAGCCCGCCCGGCGAGTTGATGTAAAGCCGGATCTCCTCCTCCGGATCCTCCCGATCCAGATAGAGCAACTGCGCGACCACCAGGTTCGCCACCTGATCCGTGATGGGGGTTCCCAGGAAGATGATCCGCTCCTTCAGCAGCAGCGAGTAGATGTCGTAAACCCGCTCGCCGCGCCCCGTGTTCTCGATCACCATCGGGATCAGCAGCTCCGGCAACCCTTCCCGAGCCATCGCCCGCCTCCTTCCAATCGTCACATGGGGTCTGAGGGTTCAACAGAGGAGGGAACCACCTCCTCCGCCTCCGGTTCAGGAGCCGGAGAGGCCTCCGCCATCATGGGGGACACCGCCCCCCGTGCGATGGCCACCAGGCGTTCCAGCGCCCGGCTCAGCAGAAGCCGCGACCGGAGGCTCGACATCACCGTCGGCCTCAAGCGCTGCCAGGCCTCCTCCGAGACCTGGAGCCGTTGGCGAACCGCACCGGCCTCCTCCTCCAGCTCCTCCTCCGGGACGGAAAGCCCCTCCTCCTGCGCCAGCTGATACAGGATCAGGCCCCGGCGGATCCGCTGCTCCGCCTGAGGCCGCAGCTCCTCCCGCAACGCCTCTAGCGTCTGATTGCGCTCCTTCAGATAAGACTCCAAATCCTGTCCGCGTCGACGCAGCGTGTTCTCCAGATCCTCGATGAGATCGTCGATCTCCTCCTCCAGCATCTGCGGGGGGAACTCCACCTCCGCCTGCTCGGCCAGGGCCTTCAGGGCCCGCTCCGCGTATTCGGCGTCATATTGGCGGCGGAGATGGACCGCCAGATCCTCCCGGATCTTCGCCTTCAGATCCTCCAGGGTCTCGAAGTCCCCCACCGTCTGGGCCAGGGCGTCATCCAGATCCGGAAGGAGATAGCGCGCGAGCCCGGTGAGCGTCGCCTCGACCTGCAGCGTCCGCGATGGATCCCCGGGCCAGGGCAGATCGAAGGACCGCGTCTCATTGAGGGCCATCCCGACGATCCGCTCCTCCAACCCGGGCAGCGGCGGGGCCTCCTGGCCCAGCACGAAGGAGAATTCATCCTCCAGAAGGGTTTTCCCCTCCGCGTCCCTCGCCCGCAGGGCGACCGTGACCATCATCCCGGGCTCCGCTGTCCCCTCCGAAAGAGGCTCGATGATGGCGTTGTCCCGCCGCAACCGCTCCAGGACTTCCTGCACCGCTTCCTCCGTGGGTTGCGGCGGCTCATAGGGCACCCGCAGGGACCGGTAGTCGCCGAGCCGGACCTCGGGCTTCAACGGCACGATCACCCGGAAGGTGAGGGGCTCCGGCTGGATCTGCTCCAGTCGGCCCGGACCATAGGGATCCAGGCCGAGCTGATCCAGGGCCTCCCGGTAGACCTCCTGGCTGAGGAGCTCCACCGCCTCCTCGAAGATCGCTTCCCGACCGAAGGTTCGGAGCACCACTTCATAGGGTGCCCGACCGCGGCGGAAGCCCGGGATCTCGTAGCGCTCCGAGAAGCGCCGGGCGACCCGGCGCATCGCCTGCTCCACCCGTTCCGGCTCGACCTCGATGGTCAGGGCCACCTGGCGTGACGGGAGGCTCTCGCTCGTGATCCGCACCCGTAGGCTCCTCCTTCTTCGGAATCCCGACGGATCCCCACCGGGAGTGCCTTCCCATCCCCTCCGCGCGAGACGCCCAGCCTGCGCCCCGGAGAATGAGCGGGAGGACCCGGTCGGTCACGTGGAATTATAACGAGCCCATGATGGAGCTGCAACAAACGGCACGTATAAAATTAATGGAGGGTTGATCGGATGAACCCCCTCAGAAATGGGGGAGGGATCGATCATGCCGGGGGCCGAGGCGCCGATGCTGGTGATCACCGAGGGGCAGCTGGCCGGGCATCGCTGGCCGATCGACCAGGAGGTGCTCCTCATCGGCCGCAGCGAGGGCTGTGATCTGGTCCTTCCCGAGCGCCAGATCTCCCGCCAGCACGCCCGGCTCCGACGGGAGGCCGACGGTTATTACATCGAGGATCTGGGCAGCAAAAACGGGACGTTCATCAACGGCCAGGCGCTCCCCCCGTTTGTTCCTCATCGGCTGAAGGATGGAGATGAGATCGCGCTGGCCCTGTGCGTGCGCATGCGTTTCATCAGCGCCGAGGCCACGCTCCCCCTGGAATCCCCTCCTGTCGCCTGGCTCTCCCAAGGCCTGATCATCGATCGGGCCGCCCGCCGAGTGTGGGTGAACGGCCGAGAGGTGGACCCGCCGCTCTCCCCGGCTCAGTTCCGCGCCCTAGAGCGTCTGGCCCTGGCGCACGGCGCGGTGGTCTCCCGGGAGGAATTGGTGGGTTATATCTGGCCGGAGGAGGATCCGCGGGGGGTGACGGAACAGGCCCTGGACGCCCTGATCCGTCGACTGCGGGAGCGTCTGGCCCAGGTCGACCCCGGGCGGGATTACATCCTGACGGTTCGCGGGCACGGCTTCCGCCTGGCCGACGTGCCCCTGCAACTCAAGGGCCAGCCGGAGGAACGATGAGGACCCACCGGGCCTCTCGACGCGCCCTCGGGACGGCGGCGGAGGCATTCGTGGCCGCCCATCTGGAGGCTCAAGGATACCGCATCCGGGCCCGGAACTGGCGCTGCCCATTCGGGGAGATCGATCTGATCGCCGAGGGAGAGGGCTGGCTGCTTTTCATCGAGGTCCGCGCCCGGCGCAACGACCGCTTCGGACGGCCGGAGGAGAGCCTGAGCCCGCGCAAGCGCCGGCGCTTGCAGCAGACAGCCCTGGCCTATCTGGGCCAGCTGGAAGGCCCGGAGCCCCGCTGGCGGGTGGATCTGGCCGCTGTGTCCCTGGACCCTCGGGGTCGGCCCATGGAGGTCTCCTTCATCGAGAACATCCTGGAGTAGAGGCAGCCCCGGGCCGTCCGGGTCGGGATGAGCGGCTTCAATCGGGGTTCCCCTTCCCGCGCAACGGAAGGCGGATGAGGGGGGTGTAGATCGCCCCCTCTGGATGGAGGTCGCTGCGCATCAGGGTGATCTCCTCCACCCGCACCTCCCCCAGTTGTCCCACGGGGGTTCGCGCGATCACCTCCGCGATCTGCCGATGATGGACAGGGGTGGCATCCCGGCTCACCCGGGCCAGCGTGAGATGGGGCTGATACGGCCGATCCTCCGGGGGATACCCCAGCTTCTGCATGCTGGCCTCCACCAAGCGCTGAAAGCCCGCCAGCGCCCGCGTGGGATCGGACACCCCCACCCAGATCACCCGGGGATGGCGAGGATCCGGGAAGCACCCGAGCCCTTCCACTATGAACATGAAAGGCCCGCGCTCCAGGGTCAGCCCCCGCAGCGCCGCGATGATCTCATCGATCTGAGGGGCGGGGACCATTCCCAAGAATTTCAGGGTGAGATGGATGCTCTCCGGACGCACCCAGCGGATCGGGAGATCCCGGAGCTCCTGGCGCAGGCGACGCTGCACCTCCGCCAGCTGCTGCTGGAGCGAATCGGGCAGCTCCACCGCGATGAAAGCGCGCACCGCCACCATCCCAAGCCCTCCCGAAGCCGTGGCAGGATAGAGGGCTCCTCCCCCCGCACGTGGACAGGCGATCGGAAAACACGATGGTGGTGCGGCGCTCTTTGCGCACCACCATCGCCCCCGTCCCATTATAGAACAGGAAACGCAGGCGTCCTCGGTGCGCGGTCGCGGGCGGCTCAACCCGGCTCGATCTCCACGCGACGCAACGCCAGAGCCTGAAGGGCGGGAACCGGAAGGAGCCCTGCGGAAAGACCGGCGACAGGATCCAGGATCAGGAACTGGTTGTCCATCCAGGCCACGAACCCCAAGGGGCCGGGGGGAGCGAAGGGCGCGCAATGGACCTCTTCCCCATCCACTTCGAAAATCACCTGACGGCGTTCCCAGCGCAGGACGTAGCGATGCCATGCCATGAGATCGATCTCCAGAGGACGCTGAGAGACCGCCATCCAGCGTGCGCTCAGGGAGAGGGCGATGCGGGCGAGGGGTGGGGCCTTCAGGAGCCGCCACAAGCCCTGCTGGAGCCACGCGGGGATCCGGAGGCGGGGGCCGGTCGGGCTGCGCCACACCATCGCCAGCCAGCCCCGCCCCACATCCTCAGGGGACAGCGCGATCCGGGAGGGAGGCGAGGCGAAGAAGAACCAGGCCGCGGAGGGGGGGCCGATGAGCGCGCCCGGCATCACCCCGGCGTTCCAGAACCCGAACCCCGCTGTCCCCACCAGCGTTTCCACGGGATGGGAAAAGCGCGCCTCGACGATCAGGCGAACCGGCGGACGCCAGACGAAGCGGGTGCCTCCATAATCATCGAGCTGGGCGTCCGCATAGCGATCCCCGGGGCTGGGGAGCAGCATCAGATGGAGGGCCTCCGCGTCCGCAACGATCTGGGCGGCCCCCATGGTCATCCGCACCCATGGCCGGTCCGCCGGCTTCAGGGGCGCCCCCCGGTTCATATGCCGAATCCCTGAGGCCTTACGAGGAGGACGGGCGATCGGCGAGGGCGGCGATCCCGGGGAGGGTGCGGCCCTCCAGGAACTCCAGGCTGGCCCCTCCACCGGTGGAGATGTGGGTGATGCGATCCGCGACGCCGGCGGCGTGCACGGCCGCTACCGAGTCTCCACCGCCCACAATGCTGACCGCCCCGCTCTCCGCCACGGCCCGAGCGATGGCGAAGGTCCCCTCAGCGAAGCGCGGGAACTCGAAGACCCCCATGGGCCCGTTCCAGACGATGAAGGCGGCCCGCCGGATCTCCTCGGCATAGCGGGCCACGGTCTGCGGCCCGATGTCCAGGATCCGCCATCCGTCCGGCACCTGATCCACCGGCACCACCCGGGCCCGGGCATCCGGGGCGAACGCGTCAGCGATCACCACATCCACCGGCAGCATCAGGCGTTCCCCGCCTTCCTGGAGGAGGCGCCGGGCGGTCTCCAGGGCCTCGTCCTCCACCAGCGAATCGCCCACCCGGTAGCCCATGGCCTTCAAGAAGGTGTTGGCCATCCCACCGCCGATGAGCACGCGATCCGCCCGGGCGAGCAGGCTCTCGATGACCCCGATCTTATCGGAGATCTTGGCCCCCCCGAGGATCGCCACAAAAGGCCGGCCCGGGTTCGTGAGGGCCTGGCTCAGGTAACGGATCTCTTTCTCCATGAGGAAGCCGGCGACGACTGGGATGAAACGGGCGATGGCTTCGACCGAGGCGTGGGCGCGATGGGCTGCGCCGAAGGCGTCGTTCACGCACAGATCCCCCAGGCGGGCCAGCCGGCTGGCGAACTCGGGGTCGTTCTTTTCCTCTTCCGGATGGAACCGGAGGTTCTCCAGCAACAGCACCTGGCCGGGCTGCAGGGCCGCAGCCATCGCCTCCACCTCCGGGCCCACGCAGTCGGGGGCCATCTGGACCGGGCGGCCCAGCAGCTCGCTCAGGCGCTCGGCCACCGGGCGAAGGCTGAAGGCCGGGTCGGGCTTCTTCGGGCGGCCCAGGTGCGACATCACGATGAGGGCCGCGCCCTGGTCGAGGAGATACTGCAGCGTGGGCAGGGTCGCCCGGATCCGCGTGTCGTCGGTCACCTTCCCGTCGGCGATGGGCACGTTGAAATCCACGCGGACCAGGACCCGGCGCCCGCGAACATCGACATCTCGCACCGTCATCTTGTTCATCGTGGATCCTCCCCGCTGAGCTGAGGGCTCAGGCCCCAAAAAGGTCACAAACCACCTGCGCACCACGTCTCCCCATTTTACCCGGACCCCCGGAGGCGCAGGCCATCTTCCTCACAGGATCCTCTGGAGCACCCTCACTTCACAATTACCGGAAGAGAGGCACAGGGACCAGTGACAAACGGAGGGCCGGTATGTGAATTTTATCACAAACTGAGGGTTTAAGGGTCTGAGATGTCAAAAGGGGAGTTGCTTCCTGCTCCGGCTGGGGCTAAGATGGATGTGGAGCGGAAAGGATTTGCTTTTCCGCACAGGGGGATCGCAAGGAGGGGCCGCTCGCTGGATCTGGGACAACGGAAGGGGGGAGGGGCAGCGAGGCCGGTGAACCTGAACCGAACGAGGAGGTTGTCATGACCACGACAGCAGCCCCCCAGGAAGTGAAGTATATCGGGAAGCCGGGCGAGGTCTCCTTCGCCAAGGGCCTGGAAGGCGTGATCGTCGCGGAGTCGGTGAAAAGCTACGTGGACGGAATCGCCGGCCGCCTGATCTATCACGGGATCCCCATTGAGGTCCTCGCCGAGAAGTCCACCTTCGAAGAGACCGCCTTCCTCCTCCTCTACGACAAGCTCCCCACCGAGGACGAGCTGGATGTCTACAAGATGCGCCTCCGCCAGTATCGGGAGATCCCGGACGAGGTCTATGACTTCATCTCCCGGGCCGGGCGTCGCTACAACTTCCATCCGATGTCGGTGTTGCGCACGGCCATCTCTATGCTGGCGGCCTTCGACGACTCCGCGGAAGAGGACACGATGATCGCCCACGAGCGGGAGGCCATCAAGCTGACCTCCCGCATCGCCACCGTGGTGGCCGCCATCGGGCGCGCCCGCAAGGGCCTCCCCCCGGTTCATCCCCGCCCCGACCTGAGCCACGCCGCCAATTTCCTTTACATGCTCTTTGGGGAGGAGCCGGACCCCTTCTACGCCCGGGTGATGGACGTCATCCTCATCCTCCACGCGGATCACGAGTGCAACGCCTCCACCTTCACCGTGCGGGCCATCACCTCCACCCTGAGCGACATGTATTCGGCCGTGGTGGGAGGCATCGCCGCCCTCAAGGGTCCGCTCCATGGGGGCGCGAACGAGGAAGTGATGCACATGCTTCATGAGATCGGGGAGGTGGAGAACGCGGAGGCGTGGGTGCTCCGGGCCCTGGCCCGCAAGAAGAAGATCCCCGGCTTCGGCCATCGCGTCTACAAGACCTATGACCCCCGGGCGCACATCCTCAAGCAGTATGCCCTGGAGGTCACCCGGCGGGCCGGCACGGAGAAGTGGCTGCGGATGGCGGAGGTGATCGAGCGGGTGATGATCGAGCGGCTGGGCCAGAAGGGCATCCAGCCCAACGTGGACTTCTACTCGGGCATCGTGATGGCCTCCATGGGCATTGAGACCGCCCTCTTCACCCCGATCTTCGCCGTGGGGCGCATCGCCGGCTGGGTGGCCCACGCCCTGGAACAGCGGAAGGACAACCGCATCTACCGACCGCGCTTCTTCTACGTCGGCCCCGAGCACATGGAATACATCCCCATCGAGGAGCGCGGCTAAGCGCTTCCGGGGCCCGAAACCACAACGGGCGCGGCCCACGTTCGGGCCGCGCCCGTTTCTTTCCCGGAACGCCATCGGCAGGGTTCTTCTTCACCTCACTTGCACATCTTGTTCTCCACACAGGCCTTCTGGAGGGCTTCCATGGCCGCCTTGGCATCCCGGCTGGTCACGAAGTTAAAGATAATGTCGTTGAAGGCGGTGGCGAAGCCCTCCGGAGCGGCCGAGCCGTGGACCTCGCTCGGGATCAGCTGGTCCCGGGCGAAGTCGTCCATCGAGGACTGGAGATATACATCGAACTTGCTGCGATCGCAGTCCAGGCGGGCGCAGATGGAGCCCTTCTTGGGGTTGAAGGCCTCCTGGCCCTCCTTCGAGCCGCAGACCTTCAGCCAGGCGATGGCCTGCTCCCGATGGGGAGCCTTCTTGGGCAGGCCGAAGGTGTCGGTCACCACCATGAAGAGCCCCTTGTTGTTCGGGGCAGGGACCCATCCATAGTCCACGCCCGGCTTGGCTCCCTTCGAGAGGAAATACCCGTGGGACCAGTCCCCCATGATCGTCATGGCCGCCTTGCCATCCAGGACCAGCTGGGTGGCCGAGTCCCAGGTGTGGGCGGCATGGTCTTCATTGACGTAATCCAGCATCCGCCCGAAGATCTCGAAGGCCTGGGCCACCTCCGGCCCCGTCCAGGGCGTCTGGCCGGTCCACAGGCCCCGGTATTTCTCCGCTCCCAGCACGCCCGCGAGGACCGTCTCGAAGAGGTGAGCAGCCTCCCACTTCAGCTTGTCCCCCAGGGCCAGTGGGGTCACCCCCTTGGCCTTGAGGGCCTCGGCCACCTGGAAGAACTCATCGAAGGTGGTGGGAGGCTGCAGGCCATACTGATCGAAGATCTTCTTGTTATACCAGAGGACGTTGCCCCGGTGGACGTTGACGGGGACGGAGTAGATCTTCCCCTCGTAGCTGACCAGGTCGATCAGCTGCTTGGGGAACTTGTCCATCCACCCCTCGCTCTTCCACAAATCCGTGAGGTCCTCCATGTAGCCGGTCTTCACCCAGGTATCGATCAGCTCCGCCCCGCCGTGGACCTGGAAGGAATCCGGCGGGTCGCCGCCCAGCATGCGGGTCTTCAGCACGGCTTTGGCCTGGGCGCCGGCGCCGCCGGCAACGGCAGCGTTGATGATCTCCACGCCCGGATATTTCTGACGATAGACGGTGAACATCGCCTCCAGCCCTTCCGCCTCCCCGCCCGCCGTCCACCAGGAGAAAATCTCCAGCTTTTTGGCCGGGGCAGGAGTGGCCGGTTGGGCGCAGGCGGCCAGGAGCAGGGTGAGGATCAGCAACAGCGCTACCCAGAGGGACCAGCGATGGGACCGGGACATGGCAACCTCCTTTTCTCAGCGGGCGAACCTCAAGGCTGAGGGGAGCCGATGGCGTTCCGGATCCTCACCTGCTATTCTAAACAGGGAAGAGAGGCTGTCAAGCCATCTCACACGCCGCATCCGCCCTCCCCCTCCGGCTTCCGAAGCTCATAAGGGCCTGAAGGTGGATCCGTAAAGCGCACCCCAATGGTATAATTTAGACGCTGTCGAATCCCATGATCTGGAAGGTTCCATGGGGCGGCGATGGTGGGTTCCCATCTTCGTTGTTTTAATGATCAGCGCCCTGGGTGGGGCGCCCCGCTTTCCTTCCCTGCAGGCCCTTCCCCCTGGCCACTATGTCCCGGATGAGCTCTTGGTGAAATTTGCCCCCGGTGCGGATCCGGCCGCCCTGGCTCACGCCTTCGGGTTCCGCCTCCACCATCTCACCCGACTGGGGGTGTGGGTAGTAAAGGTTCCCCCTCAGGCGCTGGAGGCAGTGGGGACGGCTTTGAGCCGCCACCCGCTGGTGGAGTATGTGGAGCTGAACGGCATCGCCACAGCCTTCCTGGATCCCAACGATCCCTACGACAACACCACCTGCTACAACTCCTCGAAGGCGGGCTGCGTCTCCCAGTGGGCCTGGGGGAAGATCCAGGCGTATGCGGCGTGGGATCTGGTGACCGGCTCCGGCACCGTCCGCATTGCGGTCGTCGACACCGGGATCGATAACAGCCACCCGGACCTCCCGCCGGTGGCGGATCAGTGGGACTTTGTGAACAACGATGGCATCGCGGAGGACGACAACGGTCACGGCACCCACGTGGCCGGGACCATCGGGGCTCTGACGAACAACGGGGTCGGCGTGGCGGGGATGAACTGGCAGGTCCAGCTCCTGGCCGCCAAGGTGCTGGACGCCAGCGGCTCGGGGACTTACGCCCAGGTGGCCGATGGCATCGTCTGGGCCGCTGATCACGGCGCGAAGGTCATCAACCTGAGCCTGGGCGGCTCCATCGGCTCGGCGACGCTGCGGAACGCAGTGGACTACGCCTGGAACAAGGGGGCGGTGCTGGCATGCGCGGCAGGCAACAGCGGCTCCTCCGCCAAAACCTACCCGGCCGCTTATACGAACTGCATCGCCGTAGCGGCCACGGATGAGAACGACAACAAGGCCTCCTTCTCCAACTACGGCGCCAAATGGGTAGACGTCGCCGCGCCCGGCGTGCGCATCCTCTCCACCATGCCGGACACGCCGGTTTACCTGACCACCCAGTATGGCTACTTCACTACCTATGATGCTCTAAACGGGACCTCCATGGCGACGCCGCACGTGGCGGGGCTGGCCGGGCTGGTGTGGGCGACCGGTAAGTGCACCGCGAACGCCTGCGTGCGCCAGCGCATCGAGGCGAACGCGGATCGCATCCCGGGCACAGGCCGCTACTGGTATTGGGGGCGTATCAACGCCTACCGGGCCGTCAGCGCCCCGTAAGCCCGCGGGATCCCGAAGCCTCGGGGGCCGGGCGGGCCCGGAGGGCCCTGCCCGGCCCCCCTTTTCCGCCTGTTCCTCCCAATGAAGAGATGGCATTTGGGTTATGATAGAATTGCGAGAGAGCGGATTCCATCCCTCGCTGGAGGGGGCTTCGATGGCAGGGCACAGCAAGTGGGCGAACATCAAACATCGCAAGGCGGCCATGGACGCCAAGCGCGGGCAGCTCTTCAGCCGTCTGACCCGCGAGCTGATCGTCGCAGCCCGGGAGGGAGGGCCTGACCCGGAGATCAACCTGCGCCTGCGGCTGGCCATCGAACGGGCCCGGGCGGCGAACATGCCCAAGGAGAACATCGAGCGGGCCATCCGGCGCGGCGCCGGCCTGGAGAAGGGAGCGGAGCAATTCGAGGAGCTGCTCTACGAAGGCTACGGCCCCCATGGGGTGGCTATCCTCGTGCGGGTGCTGACAGACAACCGGAACCGCACGGTGGCCGAGCTCCGCCGCATCTTCTCCCGCCACGGGGGGAGCCTGGCGGAATCGGGCGCGGTGATGTGGAACTTCGAAAAGAAAGGCTACATCGCCATCCGCCCCGATGGCCAGGACCCCGAGCGCATCTTCGAGATGGCCATTGAGGCGGGCGCGGAGGACGTGGAGATCAGCGAGGACCTGGTGGAGATCTACACCGCCCCGGAGGACCTCCAGGCTGTGCGCCAGGCCCTGATGGCGGCCGGCCTCACCATCGACAACGCTGAGGTCACCATGCGGCCCAAAACCCGGGTGGCCCTGGACGATCACGCCACCATGGCCGTGATGTCCCTGGTGGACGCCCTGGAGGAGCTGGACGATGTCCAGCAGGTCTACTCCAACCTGGAGATCTCCGACGAGCTGATCCGTAAATATGAGGCACAGGCCGCGTGATGCGGGTGCTGGGGATCGACCCGGGGATCGCGATCACCGGCTACGGACTGGTGGAGGAGCGGGAGGGGAGCCTGGAGGCCCTGGCCTATGGGGACATCCGGACGCCCGCGGGGGATCCGCTTCCCCAGCGTCTGCGCCAGCTCTATGAGGCCATCTGTTCTCTGATCGAAGCCCATCGCCCGGACGTCGCGGCCATCGAGCGGGTGTTCTTCGGGCGCAACGTCACCACCGCTTTCGCCGTCGGGCAGGCCCGCGGGGTCGCCCTCTTGGCCCTGGCCCAGGCGGAGATCCCGATCTACGAATACACCCCTGCGGACGTCAAACAGGCCCTGGTGGGATACGGGAGCGCTCCCAAGGCCCAGATCCAGGCGATGGTTCGCATGCTCCTTCACCTCCCGGAGATCCCCCGCCCGGACGACGTGGCCGACGCCCTGGCCGTAGCCATCTGTCACCTGAACCACGCCCGCCTCGCTGCCCTGCGCTGAGAAGGAAGGATCCGGCCCGCGAGGCCGCCCGCGGGCCCTCGCCTCCGGAGCGCAGCATGATCGGCCCGATCCTAATCGTAGAAGATCAATCCCAGGAGGCCCAGGCGCTCTCCGAGCTGCTGCGCTGGAGCCTCCGCCCCGCCGTGGTGGCCCCCGATCTCCGCACGGCCCGGCGACGCCTGCTGGAGCTCCGCCCCTCCGTCATCGTCCTGGATCTCCACCTCCCGGATGGGGATGGGCTGGCCTGGTTGAAGGAGTTGCGCAGCCGGTCGTTCGGCTGGAACTTCACGATCCTGGTGGTCTCCGGGCGCACGGATCCGGATCAGATCGCCGAGGCCCTGCTGGCAGGGGCGGATGACTACCTGACCAAGCCCTACGCGCCCCAGGAGCTGCTGGCCCGGATCGCGGTGGCGGAGCGCCTGGCCGCGCTGCGAGCCGGGTTCCGATGGCTGGTTGCTTTTCGACCTCCCCTGCCCGGCCCCGGGTGCTACACTTCCGCCGGGATCCTGATCCTGCGCTCCCCCGAAGGGAAAGATCGGGAAGCATTGCGGTTGGAATGGGCTTATGGCGTCCGCCATCTGCGGCAGGCGGACGGGATGCCGCTGCCCCTCCCGGACGGAAACCTCCTGGCCCTCTTCCTGAGCGTGGCCCGGGCGCTGGAGGCCCTTCGCTCCTTTCCCTTCCTCTGGACCGCCGTGCTCCACGTGGGCTCGGTGGAGCTGGGCTGGCTGGAAGCGCCCGGATTTGCCGCTGGAACCATCATCGGGGAGGCGGTTCGGGAAGCGCTCCGCCTGGCCTATCTGGCCCCAGCCGGGATGCGTCTGATCACGGAGGTGGCCTACGCCGCGCTGGCCTCACCGCCGCTTGCACGCCCATGGGAACCTGCCGCCCGCATCGCCGGGCTCCCCGCCCGAGAGCTCCCGGAGGGCGAACGGTAGCCCGCGCAGTGAAGATGCAAAACCCAGGGGGTGAGGGAATGCTTGTTCAGGTGCGGGGGATCGTGGAAGCCATCGGCAAGGATTGGGTCCGGCTGGATCTGAACGGCCTGGGGCTGCAGGTATATGTGCCTCCCAGCGTGTTGGCGCAGGCGCGTCGAGGGGAGCCCCTCACGCTGCACACCACCTTGCTGGCCCGGGTGGAGGGCCACGGCATCACGTTCACCCTCTATGGGTTCGCCGAGGAGGAGGAGCGAGAGCTTTTCGAGCAGCTGCTCACGGTGAACGGGGTGGGGCCGCGGGCGGCCCTGGCCCTCCTGAGCCTCTCCGCTCCGACGTTGCGGGCCGCCATCGCCCAGGAGCAGGTGGAGATCCTGCGGAGGGTCCCCGGCATCGGCCCCAAGACCGCCCGCTCCATCATCCTGCATCTCAAAGATCGAATCGGCGCGGTCCCGGCTCCCGGGGCCCCGGCCGCGCGCTCTGACGACACGGAGATCATCGCGGCCCTTACCGCCCTGGGCTACAGCGTGGTGGAAGCCCAGGCCGCCCTCTCCCAGGTTCCACCGGATCCGAACCTGCCCCTGGAGGAGAAGATCCGCCTCGCCCTGAGTTACTTCGCCCGCCGGCCGGGACGGTAGCGGAGAGCGCCGTTCACCGGATCGCCTCTCGCAACCGGGCGCTGATGTAATCCATGGCGGACACCACGGCCACGATCGCCCACACTGCCGTCCCGGCCCGGTGATAGTCCGTCTGATCGATCCACAACTTGAGCTGATAGCCGATCCCTCCCCCTCCCACAAACCCCACGACGGTGGAGATCCGGATGTTGATGTCCCAGTGATAGATGATGAAAGCCAGGAAGGGCAGGGTGATCTGCGGGATCACCGCATAACGGATGACCTGGAGGGGATTCGCGCCGGTGGCGGTGAGGGCCTCCACCGGGCCCGGGTCGATGGTCTCCACGACCTCGGAGAAGAGCTTGCCCAGGTTGACCACGGTGGCCACGGTGAGGGCCAGCACCCCCGCGAAGGGCCCGAAGCCCACCCAGGTGGCGAAGATCGCGGCCACCACCAGCGGCTCGATGGAGCGCACCACGTTGAACATCGTGCGCACCAGATAATAGACCGCCGTGCCCACGGGCCCCCGGGCTGTGATGTTGCGCGCGGCCAGGAAGGAGAGAGGGGCGGCGATGAGGGTGGCCAGGGTGGTGGCCATCAGAGCCAGGAAGATCGTCTGGAGCATCAGCTCCAGGGTGCGGATCAGGGCCGGGCTCACCTGCCACTGTCCCTCCCAGCGCGCCTCCGCCTGCAGTCGGGCTCCTCCCTCCTGCGCCAGAAGAGGACGGATCTCCACCTCCAGGGTGAAGTTCCCCACCGCGTCCGTCCGGGTCCGCCCGGCCAGCAATTCGCCTCCCAGGGGCAACTGAGGGCTGGGCGCGAAGCGCCAGCGGACCACCACCTCGCTGTTCGGGCGGAACCCTTCGCCCCGAACCCGAATCCGCTCCCCTGAGGCGGCGCAGGACGGGAAGAAGAGGCGGGGCCCCTCTCCTATTGTCATCTCCTCAGGCACGCTCCCTGCCGCGCATGGCACCTGCAACGCCCCTTCTACGCGCTGCAAGCCGCGCTCCGGGACCAGGATCTCGGGGGTGATGAAAGCGGTGAAGATCTCCCGGGCGCGCCGGGCGGCCTGGGGCTCCACGAACTTCCCCAAATCGACGCCCACCATTCGCCAGGACCAGGCATAAATCAGGAGGGCGAGAAACCCGATGGCGATTCGGATCCACAGACGCGGTCGACGCATAGCGGTTCAGATCCCTCGCGGGATGCCGCAACGCCTCTCAGACGATCCGGCGGCGCACCTGAGCGCTCACGAAGTCCAGGGCCATCACCACCAGGGCGATGCCGATCACCGCCGTGGCCACCTGACGATACGCGCTCAGGCGGATCCACTCGCTCAACCGAAAGCCGATCCCCCCGCCCCCCACGAACCCGATGATCGTGGACATGCGGACGTTGATGTCCCAGCGGTAAACCGCAAAGGAGATGAACTCCGGCACCACCTGAGGCACCACGGCGTAACGGATGACCTGGAGGCGGGTCGCCCCGGTGGCGGTGAGGGCCTCCACCGGCCCCGGATCGATGTGCTCCACCACCTCGGAGAAGAGCTTCCCCAGGGCGGCGATGGAGTGGACCATCAGGGCTAGCATCCCGGCGAAAGAGCCCAGGCCCACCCAGACCACGAACACGATCCCGAAGATCAGAGGCTCCACGGACCGGACGATGTTGAAGAAAGCCCGCATCCCGTAATAGATCAGGCGGGTGGGAAGGGAGCCTCCCATCAGGTTGCGCGCAGCCAGGAACGACAAGGGGGCCGCGATGAGCACGGCGAAGGTGGTGGCCAGCAGGGCGATGGCCACCGTCTCCCCCATCTTCTCCGCCACCTCCAGCAGGGCCTCGCTGGGCCGCGGGCCTCCGATCACCCGCACCGCGTGGATCTCCAGGAAGTGGGTCTGGGACTGGCCGGGGGGCGGCTCGAACCCGGGAGGGACCGCGCGGGGAGCCAGGAAGGCGGCTCGAAAGCGTCCGGTCCCATCCGCCTGCACCGGCAGAGGGCGCCCTCCCTGCAGGATCCGCTGGCGCTCGCCGATGGGATTCACCCACCAAAGCTCCAGCGGGACTCCGGGCGGGAAGCCCTCCCCTTCCAGGGTCAGCGGGTCACCAGCCTGGGCGCAACCGGCGGAGAGCCGGGCCTCCATCCCCTCGCGAACGGTCACCGGCTGGGGCGCGCTCCGACACGGGACCTCCACCGGGATCCGGAGCACCTGTCGCTCGGTGGGATAGGTCAGGAGATCCGGCTGGGTCAGGGCGACCAGATAGGGGCGCATCTTCTCGAAGCGCACGAAAGGGGCGCGCAGGTCGATCTCCGTGACCTCCCAGCCCACCGCGTAAAGGACAGCCAGCGCGGCTAGGACGGCGGGCCACAGAAGGGGCCGGCGGCCGCTGAGCCGCCGCCAGGCGTCATAGATCGTCCCCAGCCCCCATGTCCCCACTCCCAGCCACAGCCCGGGATGCCCGCGCCATCCCACCAGTCCGATCAGGGCCAGGGAGACCCCCACCCAGATCACGGCCAGGGATCGATGGCCTAGGGCCTGATAGGCCAGCGCCGGGAGAAGGGCATACCCGCGCGGAGGACGCCGCTCAGCCGCCAATGCGCTCGGCCTCCTGACCGTAGATCTCCTTGAACCGGCGGTCATCGATCTCGTCCGGCCGCCCGTCGAACACCTTGATCCCATCCTTCAGCCCGATCACTCGGGTTGCGTAACGATGGACCAGATCCAGGAAGTGCAGGCTGCAGAGGACGGTGACGCCGTCCTTCCGGTTCAGCTCTTCGATGTAGCGGAGGATCGAATGGGCAAGGACGGGATCCAGGCTGGCGACCGGCTCGTCGGCCAGGAGCAGGCGGGGCTCCTGCATCAGGGCGCGGGCGATGCCGACCCGCTGCTGTTGACCACCGGAGAGCTCGTCGGCCCGCTTGTCTGCGAGATCCGCCAACCCCACCCGCTCCAGGGCCCGCATCGCCCGCTGCACCTCAGAAGGAGGAAAGTAGCCCAGCAGACTGAGCCAGGGGTTGACATACCCCAGACGGCCCGCGAGGACGTTGGTGAGGACGGTCGCCCGTTTCACCAGGTTGAACTGTTGGAAGATCATGCCGATCTGGCGCCGGATCTTCCGCAGCTCCCGGGGGGAGGCGGCGGTGATGTCAATCCCGTTCCAGATCACCCGGCCGGAGGTCGGCTCGATCAGGCGGTTAATGCAGCGCAGCAACGTGCTCTTCCCCGCCCCGCTGAGCCCGATGATGGCCACGAACTCCCCATCCTCCACCGTGAAGCTTACCTCATGCAGCGCCCGCGTTCCATCCGGATAGATCTTGGTCAAACGCTCCACAATCAGCGGCATGGGAAGTGCCCCTGGATCTCTCGGGGTCGGGTCGGGGAGAACATCGGGATTTTCCTCATCGCATGGGCGGAAGGACCCGGCGGAGGGATCCCCGGATCCGAGAGGCGGGGGACCGGGAGGCCGGCCCCCCGCTTCGGGATCACTTGGCCGGTTTCACCAGATCCTCCAGCTTGTAGCCGGAGGCGCTCAGCTGGGCCCGGAACTCATCGTAGAAGGAGTCGTCCACCTTCTGCAGGCCCTCGATCTGATAGACCGTCTTCAGGGCCTGCTTGCCCTCCTCCGAGGCCGCGATCTCCAGCAGCGCCTGCCGGATCTTCTCTTTGAGGTCTGCCGGCAGATCCTTGACCACGCTGACGTTGTCGTTGGGGATCTTCGCCGTGGTGGCCAGCACCACCACCTTCTCCTTCACATCCGGCAGGTCCTTCTCCACCGCGCCCCGGGCGTCCACATAGGTCGCCCCGGCGTCGCAATCCCCATTGTAGACCGCCTTGACCACGTTGGGGTGGGAGCCCGCGTTCACCGTCTTGGCGAAATCCGTGTCTGGATCCACCCCGTTGGCCTTGAGCAGGATGCGGGGCATCAGATAGCCGGAGGTGGAGAGGGGATCCACCCAGCACATCACCTTGCCCTTGAGGTCGGCGAGGCTCTTGATTCCAGAGTCCGCCCGCACGATGATCTGCCCGGTGTAGTAGGTCTGGTTGAAGCGGACGGTGGCCAGGATCACCTCCACGCCGTATTTCTCGTGGGCCAGGAGGTAGCTTAAGGTGTTCAGCCATCCGATCTGGGCCTGGCCGGCCCCCATGGCCTCCACCGCAGCGGCGAAGCTGCTGGCCAGGTTGATCTTGACTTTCATGTTTAGCTTTTTGCTCAACAGCTCGGCCAGTTGCTCGCCCCCCCGCTTGATCTCCTCGGACTCCCCGGAGGGCACGAAGACCATCACCAGGGGGTTCTGCTCGCTCCCCAGGGGAGGCTTCTGGGGCGCACAGGCCCCCAGGGCCAGGCCGAGGACCAGAACGCCGAGGGTTGCCACTCCCATCAGGCGTTTCATCGGAGAACCTCCTTCCTCAGGTCTCATGAGGGTTCAGGTTCATCTTAGGAGGGGAGGAAGACGATGTCAAGGGCTGAGAATCCCCAGCGTCCCTTCGCGGTAAGTGTGTCCCAAAATCGTAGGACGGCTGCTCGCAGTTGTCCTACAAAGCGGCGAGGCCCGACAAAATTGGGGCACACCCTGGAGCCCCTTCGCAGCGCCGGGTTGACGCCGACCGGAGACCAGGTTACAATAACCCGCGCGCTGGCAGAGGTGTCGCGAGGCGCCCAGGCGAACGGATTATGATGCGGATCGAGGGTGGTGACCTGCCCTCATCCTGGGAACCAGGGGAGGCCCCATGGCACGCTGTGAGATCTGCGGGAAAGGAACAGCTTTCGGCAACTACGTCAGCCACTCGAATCACGCCGAGCGCCGGCGGTTCATGGCCAACGTTCAGAAGAAGCGGGTCACCCTGAACGGGGTCACACGCCGGATCCACATCTGCACCCGCTGCCTGAAGGCCCTCCACAAGGCAAGGGCCTGATCCGCTGGCTTTCTCACGAGGGGATGGGGAGCCCGGTGAGGACTTCCCATCCCCTGTTTTTTTCATGCGGACGTGGAGCCGTTGGGCATGGGAGCCGGCTCGATGCAATGGACTTTCAGGAGGTTCGTATGGCCGGGGCGGCCGAAGGGGACGCCGGCGGTGATCACCAAGAGATCGCCGGGCCGGGCCAGGCCGCTCTGGAGGGCCGCCTGGCTGGCCGCCCCCAGCATCTCATCGGTGTTTCGCACCGCCGGCATCAAGACAGGCTGCACCCCCCACACCAGGGCCAGCCGCCGCAGGGTGGCCGGGACCGGCGTCACCGCCAAGATGGGCACCGATGGGCGGTGACGGGCGATCATCCGGGCCGTGTAGCCGGATATGGTGGAGGTGACGATGGCTCGGGCCCTGATCTGCTCAGCGATCTCCACCGTCGCCCGGCTGATGGCCTCCGTGACCTCCGCAGGCTCCCCGATGAGGTCCAGCCACCGGCGGTGCGGCATGGCCTCCTCCGCGATCCGGGCGATGCGCGCCATCATCTGCACCGCCTCCACCGGATAGGTGCCGGTGGCCGTCTCCGCGGAGAGCATCACCGCATCCGTCCCATCCAGGATGGCGTTGGCCACATCGCTGGCCTCCGCACGGGTCGGACGGGGATGGCTCACCATGGAGTTGAGCATCTGGGTTGCGGTGATCACCGGCTTGCCCGCCCGGTTACACAACCGGATGATCCGCTTCTGATGAATAGGCACCTCCTCCGGAGGGATCTCCACGCCGAGGTCCCCCCGGGCGACCATCACCGCATCCGCCGCCTCCAGGATGGCCTCGATGTTGTCCAGAGCCTCCCGTTTCTCGATCTTGGCGATGATCGGGATCGAGGCCCCCAGCTCCTGCAGGAGGCCTCGCAACGCGTGGACATCCTCCGCGGTGCGCACGAAGGAGAGCGCCAGGTAATCCAACCCCTGTTCCACCGCAAACCGCACATCCAGCCGGTCCTTCTCCGTGAGGGCGGGCAGGGTCAGCGGGAGGCCCGGCGCGTTGATCCCCTTATGGGAGCTCAGCGTTCCCCCGCGCACCACCCGACAGACCACGTCCGTCCCGTTCACCTCCTCCACTCGGAACTCCAGCAGCCCGTCGTCCAGAAGGAGGATCTGACCGGGCTGCACCAAGGCCACCAGCTCCGGATGGGGGAGATGGACCTCCTGGGGGCTGCCGGGGACCGGACGGGTGGTCAGGGTGATACGCTGGCCCGGGGCGATGGAGATGTAACCTCCCTCGATGACGCCGACCCGCCAGCGCGGGCCCTGGAGGTCCCCCAGGATGGCGACGATAGCGCCTTCCTCCTGGGCTACCTGGCGCACCAGTGCGATGCGTCGGGCATGGGCGGCGTGGTCGCCGTGGGAGAAATTGATGCGGGCCACGCTCATCCCCGCCCGGATCATCGCCCGCAGGATCTCCGGATGATCCGTGGAAGGACCTAAGGTGCAGACGATTTTGGTGCGTGGTCGTATGGACATCGTGGACCTCACCGCTTGGCCTCCATCACCAGGAGCGAATCCGGTGTCGGGATGATGGATCAACGATCCGGGTGTAAGCCGGAATCCGTTTCGGCCCGGGCTACGGCAGCTCCCCTCCATTGTAGGTCGGAATCGATCCTCCGCCGATGAAGGGCCGAGACACCTATCCGGGGATCGCGGAGGGGAAGCGGTCTCTCCGCGCCCTGCGATGCGGCCGGGGCCCTCGCGAGGAAAAGACAACCCCTGCTTTTATTCGCCCTCCTGCCGGAGGAAGCGGCTCAGCCAGGCGTCGAAGCGCCGCCAGAGACGCATCAGGCGGGAGTGCAGCTGGGCCGGCAGGTAGAGGGTGATGCGGCCCAGACGCTCCAGCCAGGGCGGCCGGGGACGCGCCAGAGGCATCCCCCACCGGACCACGGCGGCGGCCCAGGTCAGGCCGGCGCCGAAGGCCACCATCACGGCGGTGTCCCCGGATTTCAGGCGCCCCTGCTGCACGGCCTCGCACAGCGCGATGGGGATGCTGGCAGAGGAGGTGTTCCCGTAGCGGTCAATATTCACGAAGAAACGATCCATGGGCAACCCCAGACCCTTCGCCGCGGCCTCGATGATCCGGATGTTGGCCTGATGCGGGATGATCAGATCCACATCCTCCAGGCGCAGCCCGGCCTGAGCGACCACCTCCCGGGTGGCCTTCTCCATCACCCGGGTGGCGAACCGGAAGACCTCCCGACCGTTCATCCGGACGAAGTGACAGCCGTCCCGCACCACCGCCTCCGAGATGGGCATCCGGCTGCCGCCCGCGGGCAGGATCAGGAGCTCCCCCCCGGAGCCGTCCGCCCGGATCATGGAGGCCAGCACGCCGCCGGGGGTCTCGCTCCCTTTCAGCACCACCGCCCCTGCCCCGTCCCCGAAGAGCACGCACGTGTTGCGATCGCGCCAGTTCACGATGCGGGAGAGGGTCTCGGCCCCGATGACCAGGGCGATGTCATGGGTCCCGGCCCGGATGGCGGCGGCAGCCATGTGCAGGGCATAAATGAAGCCGGAGCATCCGGCGAGCAGATCGAAGGCCCCTGCCCTCGGGGCCCCTAAGGCATCCTGGACCAGGCAAGCGGTCGCCGGGAAGAGGTGCTCGGGGGTTACCGTGGCCACCAGGATCAGGTCCACATCCCGGGGGTTGATCCCGGCCACCGCCAGGGCCTCCTCGGCGGCGGCGATGGAGAGGGTGGCGGTGCTCTCCTGAGGGCCGGCCACCCGCCGCTCCCGGATCCCCGTGCGGGTCACGATCCACTCGTCTGAGGTATCCACAAACTGAGCCAGCTCATGGTTCGTAACCACCCGCTGGGGGACCGCCATCCCCCAGCCCACGATGTGCGCGTAACGAGCCATCCGACTCCACCTGGTCAGGGATCCCGCAAGGGTTCAGAAAGGGGAAAGTTCACGACGCGCCATCCTCATAACGCCGGAAGATCACGCAGGCGTTGTGCCCCCCGAAGCCGAAGGAGTTCGACATGGCCGTCCGCACCGGCTTGCGCCGCGCCACGTTCGGCACATAATCCAGGTCGCACTCCGGATCGGGATGCTCGTAGTTGATCGTGGGCGGGATGACGCCATCGGTGATGGCGCGGATGCAGACGATGGCCTCCACCGCCCCCGCCGCGCCCAACAGGTGGCCGATCATGGACTTCGTGGAGGAGATCGGCACATCGTAAGCCGCTTCCCCGAAGACCGCCTTGATGGCCTGGGTCTCGCTCTTGTCGTTGAGCGGGGTGCTGGTGCCGTGGGCGTTGATGTAATCGATGTCCCGGGGCGAGAGGCCCGCATCGGCCAGAGCCCGGCGCATGGCCAGAGCCGCCCCCTCCCCGTTCTCCAGAGGAGCGGTGATGTGATAGGCATCCGCCGAGGTCCCGTAGCCCACCACCTCCGCGTAGATCCGGGCGCCCCGGGCCCGGGCGTGCTCTAGCCGCTCCAGGATCAGGATCCCCGCTCCCTCCCCCATCACGAAGCCGTCCCGGGTCCGATCGAAGGGACGGGAGGCCCGCTCCGGCTCCTCATTGCGGGTGGAGATGGCGCCCATCACGTTGAAAGCGGCCACGGCCACCGGGAGGATGGCCGCCTCCGCGCCGCCGGCGATCACCACGTCGGCATCGCCCCGCCGGATCAGATTCACGGCCTCGCCGATGGCGTTGGTCCCGCTGGCGCAGGCCGTGACCACGGCCATGTTGGGGCCGCGAAAGCCATAGGCGATGGCAATCAGGCCCGGGGCCGTGTCCGCCAGCATCATGGGGACCATGAACGGGCTGATCCGGTCCGGCCCCCGGGTCATCAGGGTCTCCACGCCCTGCACCAGGGCCCCGATCCCGCCGATCCCCGTCCCCAGGATCACCCCCACCCGCTCCCGATCCACATGGGCAGGATCCAGGCGAGCGTCCTGGAGGGCTTGCTGGGTGGCGGCCAGGGCGAACTGGGCGTAGCGATCCATCCGGCGGGCCTCCTTGCGGCCGAACCACGCCTCCGGATCAAACCCCTTGACCTCGGCGGCGATACGGGTCTTCATCGCCGAGGCATCAAAGAGGGTGATCGGACCCACACCCGAGCGCCCGGCCACCACGTTCCGCCAGAACGTCTCCACATCGTTCCCCAGGGGCGTGATCGCCCCCATCCCGGTGATCACCACGCGTGTCATCTCGAAAAGCCTCCTCTCAATGCGCACTCCTCGCATCTCAAGCCTGAGGACTCCGATCTCCCCTTCGATGGGCTTTCATTCCGGACAGCGCGCGGGGTGCGAAAAATGACCCCCTCGGCCCCTTCGGAGGGCCTCGCCCCGTCCACCGGCGTCCGGGCTCCTCGTTGAAAGACCACAGAAGGAGAGGACTTCTTCTGAAGAGAAAACACCTTCCTTCGGAAAATGTTACGCCGCCGGCGGACCCGGCTCCGCATGCCCGGGCGAGCGGGAGCGACGGGCGAAGGCGGCGGGGAGGATCTGCAGGGCACCGGCGAGCAGGCCGATCAGGGCCATCGCCCCGCTCAGGACCCACTGGGCGAAGGCGAGGGGCGAGAGGAGCACAATCCGATAGACCGGGCGGGCGGTGAGCGCGAGGGCATAGCCGCCCGGCAGCGCCCGCTCCAGCGTCTCGCCGTCGCGGAGCGATGGAAGCGTCTCCTGCCAGACCACCTCGCCGGTCCCTTCCCGGAAAACCGTCAGCGTCCGCGGGGGGCTCAGCCGGAGGATCCAACCGGCCTGGGGGAGGGCGGCGAAGGCTTCGCCTTCCGGAGAGGAATGCAACAACAGGCTGGAAACCGGTGGGGCGTCCAGGGCGGCGCGCAGCGTCAACGGCCCTTCCGGCCCGGCCGCCCGGAGCTCCAGCACGGCGCCCTCGCGCCACGCTAGGGCAATATAAGGTCCCAGACGCAGAGGACGGTTGGGCGCGAAGGTCAGCCCCCCAACAGGGTTCCCTTGCTCCCAGAGGACAATCCGCCCTTCTTCCAGGGTCAGCCAGAACGCTCCGACGGACCGCCCTTCCCCCGACGCCAGGGAAACCGAGAGCGGAGGCGGAAGGGCCTCGCCGGCGATCCCCAGAAGGATGGCCCCCAGGAGGGCGGCCGCGCTGAGGGCGGCCCACCGACGCCGGGCCGCGGCCGCCTCCAGGGCGTGGACCAGCAGGCTCAGCCCCAGGGCAGCCCATGCCAGCCGCCAGCCCGGCGTCTCCCTCAGGGCCCATAGACCCAGGCGCTCCAGCGGATCGAACAGGGCGCCGAAGCGCAGCCGGGCCCGGGCCACCCAGAGGCCATAGGCCGGATCGCGCGGCTCCGGCATCTGGGAGGCCAGAAGCATCCAGAGGAGACCGAGGGCGAGCAGCGCCGCCGGGATGCCAATCCCCCAGGGGCTGCTCAGCCATTCCCATGCGCGGCGCAGAAGATGCCATCCCTCGCGGATCCCGTGCGCCCATCCGGGCGAGGGCATCCAGGGGGGGATCCGAACGCTTCTCCGATTTTCTGCTGATTCTGAAGAAGGATGTTCCCGCATCGAGGGAATCACCGGGGTCTGGAAAGCCACCTGCGGGATTCGAACCCGCGACCCCCCGCTTACGAGGCGGGTGCTCTACCGGCTGAGCTAAGGTGGCATCCGCAGCTTCAATTATACGGGAATCCGAGGAGCTCGACAACCCGGCAAGCGCCTGCGACCGGGCTTTCCGGCGGTCCCCCCAGGCCGGCCATGAGGCGCCGCAAGCGGTCGTCCCTCCTCGCCCCGGGCTTGGTCCTCATCTTGCTTTTCCCTGAGCCCCCTCCCAAAATCCCTTTCGGAGGACAGGACGATGACGCGGGTGATCTCGATCGACCCCGAGCGCCCGGATCCGGGGACCATCGCCCGGGCGGCGGAGATCCTGCGGGCGGGCGGCCTGGTGGCCTTCCCCACGGAAACCGTATACGGGTTGGGGGCCGATGGCCTCAACCCCAAGGCCTTGGAGCGCCTGTTCGCCGCAAAGGGTCGGCCGCCCACCGACCCCGTGATCCTCCACATCGCGGACCTGGAGACACTACCCCGGCTGGCCCGGGAGATCCCTCCCCCCGTCTGGACCCTGGCGCAGCGCTTCTGGCCGGGCCCCCTGACCCTGGTGTTGCCCAAGCAACCCGCGGTCCCCGATCTCGCCACCGCCGGCCTGCCGACGGTAGCGGTTCGGATGCCCGCCCATCCGGTGGCCCTGGCCCTGATCCGAGCGGCAGGGACGCCCATCGCGGCCCCCAGCGCCAATCGGTTCGGCCACGTCAGCCCAACCACCGCCCGGCACGTCCTGGAGGACCTGGAGAGCCGCATCGATCTCATCCTGGACGCAGGCCCCACGGCCATCGGGGTGGAGTCCACAGTGCTGGACCTCACCCGGCCGGTGCCCACTATTCTCCGACCAGGGGGCTTGCCCCGCGAGGCCCTGGAGGCCGTTCTGGGGCCGGTGGCGGTGTTCGACCGCGCGGTGGCGGGTCCCGCGCCTTCCCCCGGGATGTCGCCCAAACATTATGCGCCCCGCACGGAACTGGTGGTCTTGCTGGGGCCGAAAGAGAGGCTGCGCCCGCACCTGCGGGAGATCGCTCGCCACTACGTCCAGCAGGGACACCGGGTGGGACTGTTGATCGCGGAGGAGGACCGCGCGGCTGTGGCCGACCTGCCCGTCGAGGTCGCGATCCTGGGCTCGGAAGCGGACCTGGCAGGCATCGCCCGCCGGCTGTATCCGGCGCTCCGGGAGCTGGACCAGCGGGGGCTGGATCTGATCCTCGCCCGGGAGTTCGGGGCCGAGGGGCTGGGGCTGGCCATTCGGGATCGCCTCATCCGCGCCGCCGGCGGCCGCGTCATCCGGATCGAAGAACCATCGTAGGGGCGAGAGATCTTCGCCCGGGAGGTCTGCCGACCCATGGGGGCCATCCACATCGGATGCTGCGGGTTCCCCAAAGCGCGATCGGTTTACTACCGGATGTTCCGGGCTGTCGAGGTCCAGCAGACGTTCTACGATCCGCCCCAGCCGAAGACGCTGCGGCGATGGCGCGAGGAGGCGGGGCCGGATTTTGTTTTCACCATTAAGGCGTGGCAGCTCGTCACCCACCCGGCGAGCAGCCCGACGTACCGCCGATTGCGGCACCCCCTGGCTCCTGAGGAACGCCCTCAGGCCGGCGCCTTTCAGGACACGCCGGTGGTGCAGCGAGGATGGGCTGCCACGGTGGAGGCAGCGAAGGCCCTCAGCGCGGCGGTCGTGCTGCTGCAGTGCCCGGCCTCCTTCACCCCGACCCCTGCTCACCTCCGCAACCTGGAAGCCTTCCTCGAACGCGTCCGGGAGGTCCCCTTCCGGCTGGCCTGGGAGCCCCGGGGCGACTGGCCGGAGGCAGTGATCCGTCGCATCTGCGAGCGCTACCGGCTGATCCATGCCGTAGATCCTCTGGCGAGCGCCCCGGTCACCGGCGACGTCGCCTACTTCCGCCTCCACGGCCGGACCGGATACGCTTATCGTTACACCGACGCAGACCTGGAGGAGCTCTGGGCCCGCTGTCAGGGGTTCCGGGAGGCCTTCGTGTTCTTCAACAATGTGTCCATGTGGGAGGATGCCCGGCGGTTCCAGGAGATGATCCGGCTCCGGGCGCCCTCTCCGGATGGGGCTACAATTTAAGTGAGGAGAGGTTCTCCCGCGCGCTTCCTCGCTGTCCGGCACAATGGGAAAACCGGGTGAGGGAGGTCGACCATGTTTACCGAGCGGGATCTGCGGGAGCTGGCTGCGCTGGAAAGCCCGGATGTCCCCGTCCTGAGCCTCTACCTGAATGTAGATCCCCGCCATCAGACCAAGGATCATTACCGGTTGAACCTGCGGCATCTGCTGGAGCGTGTGGAGGACCAGGTTTCCCGGGCCGATGTGGAGGCGGTTCAGCGTTTCGTCGAACGGGAATACGATGGCTCGGGGCGGGGCCTGGCTGTGTTCTCCGCCCAGGCTCGCGGCCTGTGGCGGGCCTTCACCCTTGCTGTTCCCACCCCCAACCTGGCCTTCGTAGGGCGCAAGCCCTATGTCTTTCCATTGGCCAAGCTCTGGGACGCTTACGGCCGCTTCCTCATCGCGCTGGTGGACAAGACCCACATTCGCCTGCTGTTCTACCAGATGGGGGAGCTCCGGGAGACCCTGGAGCTGCGCGGGGAGCCCATCAAGCGCCACAAGCAGGGGGGCTGGGGAGCGGAGAAGCTCCAGCGACACGAAGACGAGGTGGCCTATCGCAACCTGAAAGAGGCGGCCGAGCTGACCGTGGGCTTCTGTGAACGCCACCAGCCTCGCTACCTGCTCCTCGGCGGGGCGGACCCGACTGTCGTGGAGTTCCGGGAGCTCCTGCCCTCCCCCTGGCGGGATCGCATCGCCGGGACGATCCCCGGGGACCGAATGGCGGATGAGGGGGAGCTCCGGGAGGCGGCCCTGCGCGTCCTCCAGCAGGTCGAACGGGAGCAGGAGTTCGCCCTGGTGGAGACGGCCATCACTGCGGCATCCAAAGGGGCCAACGGGGTGATCAACCTGGAGGACACCCTGCGGGCGGCTGCCGAGGGCCGGGTGCAGGTATTGCTGGTGGCCGACGGCTTCCACGCCCCGGCTTACCGGTGCGCCGGCTGCGGCTTCCTCACCACGATCCCGCGCGCATCCTGCCCCTTCTGCGGCGCGGCTTTCGAAACGCTGCCGGACGCCGTGGACTGGCTGATCGCCACGGTGCTGGAGAACGGCGGCCAAGTGGAGATCGTCGAGGGCCATCCCCGCCTGCGGGAGCTCGGCACAGCCGCCCTGCTGCGCTACTGAGGGAGACGCTCTGCCTGAGCATGATCTGTGGTCTCCTCCGAGCTATAGGAGGAAGGAGCCTCAAAATCATCGCTGAAGCCAGGGAAGATTTCCCTGCGCTGCTCAAGCGCGCCCGGGAGGAACCGGTGATCATAACCCGGCGGGGCGAGCCGGAGGCGGTGATCTTGCCCTTCAATGAACACGGGCGCTTGCAGCGACGGAAGGCCTATTCCACCATAGTGCGTCTCTCCCAGAAGATGAAGGGGAGCAGTATCCCCGCCACCGAGTTATATGAAGCCCCCCGGAGGGAGCTGGAGGAACGGACGAGGTAGAGGTAAAAGAAGGGGGCCTTGCCGGTCTGCCGCTACCCGGTGGGGGGGACGCCGCTAAAGGGCCAGCGAAGATTCCCCCCGGCCTCCCACAAGCAGCCAGGCGCCAATAAGGGTGACCAGGGCGAATCCCATCAGGACCCCGGTCATCAGGAGCGCCGCGCTCAGATCGGTCTCCATCGCGGACAGGATGGCGAGCGGCATGGTCTGGGTGCGCCCGGGCATGTTCCCGGCGAACAGGTAGGTGGCACCGAACTCCCCTACCGCCCGCGCCCAGCAGAGGATCAGGCCGGAGGACATGCCCGGGAAGGCGATGGGCAACGTCACGTGCCGCCAGATATGGATCGAAGACGCTCCATCGACCGCAGCGGCCTCCTCCAGCTCCTTCGGCACCATCATGAAGCCCAGGCGCGCCCCTCGGATGTAGAAGGGCACGGAGATGAACAGCTGGGCCACCACAACCCCAGCGGGGGTGAAAGGCAGCGTGATCCCCATCCGCTCCAGGAGCGGGCCCAGCGCTCCTTGCCGCCCGAAAGCCAGCAGAAGCAAGACCCCCGCGGCGATCGGCGGGACGACGATGGGCAGCTCCACCAGCCCTTCCACCAGCGACTTGCCCGGGAACCGCCGCCGGGCCAGCAGATACGCCAGCGGGGTCCCCATCACCAGGGCAGCCAGCGCGGTCACCAGACTGGTCTGCAGCGTGAGATGGAACGCCTGGCGGACCAGGGTGGAACCCACCTCCTCCCAGAGGGGGGTCCTCAGGAGATAAAGGATCAGGAGCAGGGAAGGGCTGATCAAGAACAGCGCCATGGGAAGGCTCCACACATATAACCAGATCGTGGAGTTCAGGAAAACCCGTGGCCTTGCTTCACCCCAGCGAGGGAACGAAGCGACGCGCTCCCGGACCATGTGCAACCTCCTCGCGATCGGTTCGCCTATGGGGCGCCGAAACCCCAGCGCTGCATGATCTCCCGGCCCCGGGGGGAACGCAGCAGCTCTACGAAGGCACGCGCCGCAGCAGGGTGCGACGCCTCCTTCAGAAGGGCGATCGGATACCGAGCGATGACATTCAGGGGATCCGGGATCTCCACCACCCGCACCTTCCCCTGATAGGCCGGCGTCACATCCGAGCGATAGACCAGGGCTGCATCCGCCTCTCCCAGCGCTACCCGGGCCAGGGCCGCCTTCACGTTCGGTTCCGAAGAGGCCACGTTCCCCAGCACTCGCTCCGCGAAGTCGGAGCCGTAGGCAGGATCTTTCGAGGCACGCGCCAGCACCTCACGGGCGTAAGCCCCGATGGGCACCTCCGGGCCGGGCAGGGCCAGGCGGAGGCCGGGGCGCGCCAGATCCCGCAACGCCATGATGCCTGCCGGGCTGGAGGTCGGCGTGACGACCACCAGCCGGTTGGTGGCGAAAATCCATGGACCCTCCGCCACCCGGCCGGCCTGCACCACCTCTTCCATGTTTTTCTCATCCGCAGAAGCGAAGAGATCCGCCGGCGCCCCCTGCAGGATCTGGGTCCGCAGGATGGAGGAAGCAGCGAAGTTAAAGGTGACCTTCACCCCGGGATGCTCCTGCTGGAAGAGCGCGGCCAGCTCCTGGAAAGGATCGGTGAGAGAAGCGGCCGCGAACACGATGATCTCACCTTCCAGCGTTGAAACGCTGGAGGGTGAAGGAGGATTCCGGGCGGCGCATGCTTCAAGGAGGAGCAGGCCAAGCAATGAGAGGAAAAGACGACGCATGGGTTCCCCTCTGTGGTCAGGATGTCGATGGGCTCAGACGGGCCACCAGGGTGCCCGCAGGGCGTGGATCGAACCCCCCGATGGCCTCCAGTTCCTCCCGGAAGCGGCGGCTGCTCAATACCTCCAGCAAAGCCTCGACCGCAGGGGTCCAGAAGAACGCCTCCGGGATGACCAGGTCGTAGCGGGATTCCGCCAGGGGCAGGAACCCCAGCCCGAAGATCCGGGCGACGGGCAACACCCCTGGTCCCGCATCGGCCAGCCGGGCGGTGAGCGCCGCGGCCACCTCCAGATGATCCCGAGCCCGCCAGCGGAGGGCGGGGAGGGCCGAGGGCGGGAGGCCCTCCCGACGAAGCCGCCACGCCAGGATCCGCTGGCTGCCCGCCCCGCTCTCCCGCAGGAGAACCCGCAAGCCGGGCCGGGCCAGATCCTGGAGGTGATGGATCCGACCGGGGTTGCCGGCCGGCACCATCACTCCTTCCACCCAGCGGGCCAGGGTGACGACCGCCACGGGGCGGCCGGCCAGGATGCGGCGGATCGCCGGGAGATTATCCATCCCCCGCACCGGATCCGCGAGATGGGTGCCGGCGATGTGGAGCTCTCCGCGCGCCAGGGCCTGCAGCGCCGCCTGGCTGTTCATCGGGATCCAGCGCAGGCGATATTCCGGGAACCGCTCCCTCAGATGCGCGGCCAGCAACGCCAGGGCCGGGTTACACCCTCCGATGAGCAGCGTCCGCTCCAGGATCGCCGGGGGGATCCGCAGGGCCACCCGGACCCGTCCGGGGCGTCCGCCTTCCACGACGAAGCCGTCGGCCGGGGCCTGAAGCCCCCATGCTTCCTGCAGCGGCCACGCGACAAGGCGCTCCCCCACCCGAGCGAGGCCCACCCGCCGCGTCGCCGGCTGGCCCCGCCGGACCGGGAGCGGCCATTCGGCTTCCAGGATCTGGGCCGCCGGGGGAGCCGGGAACAGATCCTCCACCCAGCACGAGAGGGCCTGGGCCAGGCGGAGGGCCACCGCCACGTTGGGCAGGTATCGGCCGGCCTCGATGGCGCTGAGGGCTTGCCGGCTCAGCCCGGCCCGCCGCGCCAGCTCGGCCTGGCTCAGCCCCTGCCTCTCCCGGACCTCCCGCACCCGGTTCTCCCCACCCTCCAGCCGCACACGCCGTCCCATCGCATCCCTCCCTTGAGAACACACCGCGATGGTAATGGATTTCGGTCAATTTGTCAATTATCATTGACACCCAGGCGTCGGGAGGCAGGGCCCAGCGCGGCCGCGCTCCTTCCGCAGGAGCGGAGGTGTGTCCCAGAATCGTCGGGCAACTGTGAGCCGTTGTCCCACAAAGTGGATTACAATAGAGGGTCGGTGTGAGAACGCGGAAGGCCCACAGAGGGTCCTACAAGGTCGAGTCGAAACCCAGGGACGGAGGAGGCTGTGAATTCCGCGACATCGACCTCTCCCCGCCCGGCCTCGGGCGGGCGGTATTACCGGCTGTTCCTGGTGGTCCTGCTCGCCTCCACGTTGCTTTCCACCTGGCTGGGGATCGCCGTGGTGATGGCCGCGCGCGCCCAGCGCTGGCGGGCGATGGCCGGCGCGGGAGGCTCCGGCGGTGGCCCGCTGGGCCTGCCGCCCATCTCGGAAGTGGGGCGGATGCTCAACCCCATCGAGTGGCTCAACCCGGCGCCCGCATGGCCGGTCCCCGGCCGTCTGAACGTCCTGGTGCTGGGCGTGGATCGCCGGCCCGACGAACAGGACGTCCCGGTCCGCTCCGATGGGATCATGCTCATCGGCCTGGACCCCATCAGCGATACGATCTCCGTGCTCTCCATCCCCCGGGATCTCTATGTGCCCATCCCCGGGCTGGAGGAACGCGGGATCTCCCAGAGCCGCATCAACACCGCGTGCTTCTACGGGGACTATTATCACCTCGGGGGATGCGGGGAGCTGGCCAAGCGGACGGTGGCTTACAACTTCGGCGTCCCGGTGCACCGCTACGTCCTCCTGGACTTCAACGGTTTCAAGCGGATCATCGATCTGGTGGGCGGGATCGAGGTGGATGTGCCCCGCACCATCGTGGACAACGCTTACCCCACGGATGACTATGGCACGGAGCGCCTGGTGATCCCGGCCGGGCGGATCCATATGGATGGGGAGCTGGCGCTGAAGTATGTGCGGACCCGGCATGCGGACAGCGATTTCGGGCGGCTGAAGCGGCAACAGCAGGTGCTGATGGCCCTGCGGGCGAAGGTCCTTTCCCTTCAGACCCTGCCCCAGATCCCGGAGATCCTGCGGACCCTGGGCGAATCCGTGCAAACGGATCTGACGATCCCGGAGATGCTGGCCATCGCCCAGTTCGCCCGGGGGGTGCCGGAGGAGCGGATCCGCCTGCTCGCCGTGGAGCCCTCCATGGTCCGCCCCTGGCGGACGCCGGGGGGCGCGGCGGTCCTGATCCCCAACCGCCAGGCGCTGGCGGCGCTGATGGAGGCGTTCAACTGGGAGCGATAGGCCGGGGAAAGGGGATCAGCCGGAGGAACCCTTTTCCTGCAGGGCGCGGAGGTAGCACCAGGGCCGGATCAGGTCGCGGCCCTTCCCCAGCCGCTCCCGCAGGGCGGCGCGCATGACCTCCCGCTCATCCCAGGGATACTCCACGGTCCCGTAGCACAGCGAGGGCTCGTGGCCTTTGCCGCAGGCGATCACCAGATCGCCCGGCCCCGCCAGGTCCACCGCGAAGCGGATGGCCTCGGCCCGGTCCGGGATGCGCCAGAAATCCACCCCCTCCACGCGCCCTTCTGCCCGCACGCCCTCGGCGATGGCCTCCAGGATGGCCTCCAGATCCTCCGTCCGGGGGTCCTCGGCGGTGATCACGATGCGGTCCGCCAGCCGTCCGGCCACACGGCCCATCATCCCCCGCTTCTGCACATCCCGCAGCCCGGCGCTGCCGAAGACCACGATCACCCGCCCCGAGGTCATGCGCCGGACGGTCTTCAGGGCCTGCTCCAGGGCGTTCGGCGTGTGGGCGAAATCCACGATGGCGATGAAATCCTGCCCCTCGTCGATCCGTTCTAGCCGGCCCGGGACGCCCGGGAGGCGCCGCACGCCCTCGGCGATGGCCTCCGGCGGCAGCCCCAGGGCGACGCCGACCCCCACGGCGGCCAGGATGTTGGAGACGTTGTATTCCCCCACCAGGGCGGTCTCGATGGGGATGGCGCCGACCGGCGTGCGGGCGATGAAGCGGGTGCGGCCCGGCTCGAAGCGCACCTCCTCGGCCGTCAGGTCAGCCGGCTTCTCCCGGGCGTAGCTCAGGTAGCGATCGGCCGGGATGCGCCGGAAGTAATCGTAAGAGGGATCCTCGGCGTTCAGGATCGAGGTCTTGGGGAGCCCTTTGCGGACGGAAGCCCGGAGCATCTCGAACAGGCGAGCCTTGGCGGCCCGGTAGTTCTCCCATGTGCCGTGGAAGTTCAGGTGCTCGTGGGTGAGGTTGGTGAGGACGGCGACGTCGAAGTCGCAGGCGGTGACCCGGTGCTGGGCCAGGCCCTCGGAGGTGGTCTCCAGCACGGCATGGGTGAGGCCCGCCTCGACCATCTCGCGGAGATAGCGCTGGACTTCTGGGGCCTCGGGCGTGGTGGTATGAAGACCGGTCTCATAGACCCGATCCCCGATCACGGCGTTCACGGTGCTGATCATCCCCGCCCGGACCCCGGCGGCGGTGAGGATAGAGTGAATCAAGTTCACGGTGGTGGTCTTGCCGTCGGTCCCGGTCACGCCGATCAGGATCAACCGACGGGAGGGAAAGTCGTGGAAGGCGGCGCAGAGCCAGGCCAGCGCCTCCCGTCCACTGGGGACCTCCACGTAGGCCACATCCTCGGGGAGAGGGAGCGTCTCCCGGGGCCGCTCCCCGACCACCGCCACCGCCCCGCGGGCCAGGGCGTCGGGGATGAAGGCGTGCTTGTCGTGCTGCAACCCGCGGTAGGCCACGAAAAGGGCCCCCGGCCGGACCTGCCGAGAGTCGGTCACCACGTCCTGAATCCGCGGATCGCCACCGGTATGACGATACGGGAAAGGAAGGGTCTGAAGCAGCTGCGAGAGCGTCTGAGGGGCCACGGCGATCTCCCTTCCGGCAGGAAGATATCAACGGCACTCTTCATCCGGCGAGCGGGCGGAGGGCTCCCCAGGGACCGTCCCCTCCCCGAGCAGCGGGGCCAGGAGCGCACGGCGCTCCGCCTCCCAGCGGGCGATCCAAGACCGTTCCTCTTCGGTGAGGGCCGCCCGGAGGAGGAGATCCGGGCGGCGCTCCCAGGTCCGCCGGAGGGACTGCATCCGGCGCCACCGGGCGATGGCCTGGTGATGGCCGGAGCGCAGGACCTCGGGGACCTCCCAGCCCCGATAGACGGCGGGGCGGGTGTAGTGGGGATGCTCCAGGAGGCTCCCCGCGAAGGAGTCGTGCCGCGGGGCCTCCGGATCGCCCAGCACGCCGGGCACCAGGCGCACCACAGCGTCGAGGATCACCAGGGCGGCGGGCTCGCCGCCGGTCAGGACGAAGTCCCCGATGGAGATCTCGTCGGTCGCCAAGTGCTCCCGCACCCGCTCATCCACCCCCTCATAGTGGCCGCAGATCAGCACCAGACGGGGATGGCCGGCCAGCTCCCAGGCCACCTCCTGAGTGAAGCGCCGCCCGGCCGGGTCCAGGAGGATGATGGGGATCTGCATACGCTCGGCCTCCGGGACCTCCGCCAGGATGTGCGCTACGGCGTCGAAGATCGGCTCCGGCCGCATGACCATCCCGCCGCCCCCGCCGTAAGGCGCGTCATCGGTCACCCGATGCCGTCCGATGCCGAAATCACGCAAGCTGTGGATCACGATCTGAACGTGTCCGGACTCCTGAGCGCGCCTCAGGATGCTGACCCGCAAGGGGCTCTCAAAGTATTCTGGGAACAACGTCACGACGTCAATCCGCACGCCCGTTCACCTTTCGATGGCGCAAGGGTTGCAGCGAAAGCCGCTCCTACAGGATGGATGCCGAAATGAATTTCGGCTTACGCAGGAAGCTTCAACCCCAAACCCCAGCCTTCGATAACGCAAGAGTTCGCGGCGAAAGCCGCTCCTGCGAAAAACCGCGTCTCCCCTCCGCGCGGCCCGAATTCAATTGTGAAGATCCATCTTTCAAGGCGCAAGAAGGAGGTGTTTCAGTCGGCGCAGGCCAACCATGGGCCGGAGGCCTTTGTGCCGATGGAAATCGGCCTTCCGAGGCGCTGCGCGCCAAGCGTCGGCCTTCGCCGACGCGAAGGATGCCTTTTCGGTCGGCGCCGGCCGACCGTTGGCCGAAGGCCTTCTGAGGTCGAATTCATTCGACGGACATATTTCCGCCTCCGGCGTTGCCCCGCCCCTCCTCGCGGGCCTCGGGGGCCTTGCGCTCCCCACGCTCCTCACGGCCGAAGCGCTGCAGGGTCTCCGCCATCTCCCGGAGCCGCTGATCCACCCGCGCGTTGATCGTCCCCTCCGGATACCGGCCGTCGGGCCCGCGCTCCCCCGCGGGGATGCCGGTGAGGATCTCGATGGCCTCGTCAACGGTGCGGGCGGCCCAGATGTGGAACTTCCCCTCCCGCACCGCCTCGACGACCTCCTCCCGGAGCATCAGGTTGCGGACGTTGGCCTCGGGGATGATCACGCCCTGCTCCCCCGTGAGCCCCTTGACCTTGCACGTGTAGTAAAAGCCCTCGATCTTCTCGTTCACCCCCCCGATGGCCTGCAGCTCCCCCTTCTGGTTGATGGAGCCGGTGATGGCGATGCCCTGGCGGATGGGGACGTCAGCGAGGGCCGAAAGCAGGGCGCACAGCTCCGCGCAGGAGGCGCTGTCGCCCTCCACCCCGGAATAGGACTGCTCGAAGACCAGGCGGGCGGAGAGGGTCAGCGGCTTGTCCTGGGCGTATTTGGAGGCCAGGTAGCCGCTGAGGATAAGGACGCCCTTGGTGTGGATGGGGCCGCCCAGGCGGGCTTCCCGCTCGATGTCGATCACCCCCTCCCGTCCCAGGGCGACGGTGGCGGTGATGCGGTTCGGCCGGCCGAAGCGATAGTCCCCCAGGTCCAGCACCGAGAGGCCGTTGACCTGGCCCACCTTCGCGCCCTCCACGTCGATGAGCAGGGTGCCCTCGGCGATCAGCTGGCGGATGCGCTCCTCGATGAGGTTGGAGCGATAGACCTTGGCCTCCAGGGCCTGGCGGACGTGGTCGGCGGTCACCAGGGGGGAGCCGGTCTTGCGGGCCCAGAAGCTGGCCTCCCGCACCAGGTCCGCCACCTCGGCGAAACGCGTGGAGAGGCGGGTTTGGTCCTCGGCCAGCCGCCCGCCGTATTCGATCACCCGGGCCACCGCCCCGGCGTCCAGATGGCATAGCCCCTCCTTGCGGCAAAGGGTGCCGATGAGGGCAATGTAATCCTGCATCCCGTTTTCGTCCCACGGCATCTCGACATCGAAGTCGGCCTTCACCTTGAAGAGCTCGCTGAACTCCTCATCGTAGAGATACAGCAGGTGGTAGAGAAGCGGGCTGCCGATGAGGATGACCTTCACGTGAAGGGGGATGGGTTCGGGGTCCAGGGTGCGGGTGGTGAGCAACCCCATGCGCTCCCCGGGCTCCTCGATCTCGACGGCCCGCTGCCGTAGGGCGCGCTTGAGGCCCTCCCAGACGAAGGGGTTGACCAGAACCCCCTCCACGGGCATCACCAGGTAGCCTCCGTTGGCCCGGTGCAGCGCCCCGGCGCGGATCAGGGTGAAGTCGGTGTGCAGCACCCCGAGCAGGCTCTCCTTCTCCAGGCGGCCGAAGACGTTGGGGAAGGTGGGGTTCCACTCGATGATCACCGGGGCCCCCTGCTGCTCGGCGTTGTCCACCAGCACGTTCACGGTGTATTTGCGCAGGGCCATCTCCCCGAGGGCCGGCAGGGGGAGGGGGAAGGGAAGCCCCGGGGCGCCCTCCTCGCGGCTCCGGAACTGGTCCACGTTCTCGACGATGTCCTCCTGCACCGCCTGGAGGTAGGCGATCACCTCGGGGAGGTCCCGGTATTTCTCGAAGAGGTCGTCCATCAGCCCCCCGACCACGAAGAGGGCCACCTCCCGGTTCAGCCGGCGCAGCCGCTCCTGAGCGGCCCGCTCCAGCTGACGGATCTCCTTGAGGGCCTGTTTGACCTCCTCCTCGAAAGCCTCCCGGCGGCGGCGGAGCAGCTCCTGCATGGCCGGGGGGAGGGCGGCGAACTGCTGGTCCGTGATGGGCCGCCCGCCCAGGAGGGGGATCACGGCGATGCCCATGGGGGTGACCTCCACCATCATCTCCTGGGCCATGGCCCGCTGGTTGAGCCGCTTGAGGATCTCCTCCCGCTGCTGGTTGATCTCCTTGAGGATGGCCTCGCGGCGGGCGTTGTATTCATCGCTTTCGAAGACGCGGGGGATCTCCCGGCGCACCCCCTCGATGAGCCGCTGCATGTCCCGTTGCAGCTCCCGGCCCCGGCCGGGCGGCAGGCGCAGGGCCCGCGGCCGGGAGGGGTCCTGGAAGTTGTAAACGTAGCACCAGTCGGGGGGCGTGGGCTGGGTTTTCGCCCGGGCCTCCAGGAACATCTGGACGCCGGTCATGCGGCCGACGCCGGGGGGACCGGCCACATAGATGTTGAAACCCTGGTCCGGGATGTCCAGCCCGAACTCCAGGGCGGCCACCGCCCGGGGCTGCCCGATCAGGCCGGCGAGGGGGGGATGCTCCTCGGTGGAGCGCAGCGGCAGGGTGTTCGGATCCACGGTGCGGCGCAGGGCCTCCGGCGGAAGGGAACGGGCCATTGGGCTTCCTCCTTCTTACACAGGATCCATGAACACGGATGCCGGGAACGAAGCGGTGTTCGCTCATGAAGCATAGTCCATCTGGTCGTTTCGCTCGGAGCGAGGGGCCCTTGCCGGCGGGGAGGCGGCGGCCCACAACCCGGCGCCGAGGATGAGGGCCCCGCCGATCAGATGGGCGAGGCCGAGGGGCTCCCGGAGGAGGAAGTGTCCCAGCAGCGCCCCGTAGAGGGGCAGCGTGTTGTAGAACATCATCGCGCCGCCCGGGCCCAGCCGGCGCACCCCCGCGTTCCACGCCAGGAAGCCCAGGACGGTGGGGCTGATCCCGATGTAGAGGACGGCCAGAGCCACCTCGGGGCGCCCCTGCAGGGGGAGGAAGCGCTGCTCCAACAACGCGGCCGGGATGAGCAGGGGGAGCGCCAGGGCCATGGAGAGGGCGGTGGCGGAGAGGGCGGAGCGGCGGGCCATGACCCGGCGCCCGAGCACCGAGTAAAGCCCCCACAGGGTCAGCGCGGCCAGCACCATCAGATCGCCGCGCTGGCCCCGCAGGGAGCCCCATCGGGTGGGGGAGCCGCCGGAGATCACGATCCCCACCCCGATCAGCCCCAGGAGGGCGGCGATCCCCTGACGCAGGGAGAAGGGCTCTCGGATCAGGAGGGCCGCCAGGAGGCCGGTGATCAGCGGGCCCAGGCCGTTGATCAGCGTGGCGTTGACGGCGGTGGTCTCGCGCAGGCCCCCATAGAGGGTGGGGGCGAAGAAGGCCACACCGGTCAAGGCCATGGCGAGCAGCAGCGGGAGGTCCGGCCCGGGCCGGCGCTCCGTCGGCGGCCGGGCTCGCAGCAGGATCCCGAAGCAGAGGACCGCCAGGGCGAAGCGGAGGGCGGAAAGGGTGAAGGGCCCGATGCTCTCCCGCAGCCACCGCCCCAGGATCATGTTGGTGGCCCAGGTGAACGTGGCCAGGTTCACCAGCAACCCTCCCGTCACCCAGGGAGGGAACGCCACCCGGATCCTCGCCGTCGCCTTCATCGGTCCTCTTCGCTCACGCTTCGGTTTCCCCCAGCTCCCGGAAGGATCGGTCCACGTAAGGCAGGGCGAAGCCGCCGGCGCCCAACCCGAACAGGACCCCGCTGATCCAGCGCATCCAGGAGTTGAAGGAGCCCAGGGCGTCGCCGACGTAGAACCATTCGGGCAGCCTCCCGCCCGTCAGGGCGACCAGCCAGGCGTTGTCATAGCGGAAGCCCCGCTCGCCGATCCCATACAGCAGGTCGTTGATCAGATGGGAGGTCCCATCCAGGGCGATGGGCAGGGTGAGGAGGAAGAGGGCCCACCACGGCAGCGGCCGCCAGCGGCGCCCGCTCAGGGCGAAGAGGAGGGCGGCCAGCCAGAAGCTGGTGTAGGTCGAGATCATGCGGTCCGACCAGGCGACCTTGTAACCGAAGACCGGGTCCCCGATGAAGGCGCGCAGCTGGAGGGGATCCTCGTAGGGCCAGACCTGTCGGAGCTCCGAGAGGGAATACATCGGTTTGAGTCCGAAGAGGAAGAGGGAGCGCTGGGGGAGCTGATGGCAGAAGAGGCTGTAGAAGGCATACAGCCATCGCGCGGGGGTCTCCCAGCCCAGGTGCATCAGGATGGGGGCGAGCCAGGGGAGCCCCACGAAGAGGCCGTAGAGGAGGACGAAGGCCCAGATCCATTCCCGGGCCAGCCAGCGGCTCCGGCGACTGGCTCGATCCGGCGCGGCCGCGGTGAGAGGGGATGACGCGGGGGAGGACATCAGCGTCTCTCCTTTCCCTGGATCCGCCCGGCAACGCCGCCGGGTCTTCTTCATCCTACTGCGCAGCCCGGCGTCGTGCAACACGGGGGTCTCCGGCAGGATTGCCGGAGGGCGCTCGCGGGCCTAAGATCGAAGCCCAAGAAATGATTCCACGGGAGGAGATGTCCATGCGCGCGCCGTTCTTCGGACCCACCTTTGAGGAGATGCGGGATCCCTCGCGCCAGCCTCCGGAGGTGCGGGCGCGGGCCCTGGCGGCACGGGAGCGCGACCCCATGGATCCATACAATCTTTTCAATATCACCTGGCGGGATCCGGAGGGACGGATCTATTACGAGGTTCTCCCCCGGGCTCTCACCGGGGTGGAGGCGCCCATCGTGGTGATCTACGCCAAGGATTTCCCCACCGGCTCGCACAAAGTCGGGGCGGCCTATTCCATCCTGATGGAGAAGGTGCTCCTGGAGGGCCTGCGGCCGGGGGAGCACGTGCTGGTGTGGCCGTCCACAGGGAACTATGGGATCGGCGGGGCCTGGGTGGGGGGACGGATGGGCTTTGAGGGGATCGTGATCCTGCCGGAGGGGATGAGCCGGGAGCGCTTCGAGCGGATCGAGGCCTATGGGGCGCGGGTGATCCGGACGCCGGGCTCGGAGAGCAACGTCAAGGAGATCTACGACAAGTGCAAGGAGCTGATGGCGGTCGACCCGCGGGTGCGGGTGCTCAATCAGTTCAGCGAGATGGGGAACTATCGGTTTCACTATTACGTCACCGGCAACACCATTGTGGACCTGGCGGCGGAGTTGGGGGAGCGGGGGATCGGGGAGGGGAAGGTGGCGGCCTTCGTCTCGGCGATGGGCTCGGCGGGGACCATCGGGGCGGGGGATCGGCTGAAGCAGGTCTGGCCGACCTGTCGGGTGGTGGGCGTGGAGCCCATCCAGTGCCCCACCCTGTATCTGAACGGGTATGGGGTTCACGACATCCAGGGGATCGGGGACAAGCATGTGACGTGGATCCATCACGTGATGAACATGGATGCGTTGGTGTGCGTGGATGATCTATCGTGCAAGAAGGGGTTGCAGTTATTGGCGGAGGAGGTGGGGTGGAAGGTGCTGATGCGCTGGGGGGTTTCGGAGGGGCAGGTGATGCGGCTGTCGCAGATGTTCGGCATCAGTGGGATCGCCAACGTATTGGGGGCGATCAAAGCGGCGAAGTTTTACCGGTTCGGGCCGAAGGACGTCATCGTGACCGTGGCCACGGACGGGGTGGATCGGTATCGGTCGGTGTTGGCGGAGCTCACCCGGCAGTGTGGGCCGATGGACGAGGTGGAGGCCACGGTGCGATTGGTGCACATCTTCCATGGGCAGGGGCTGGACTGGATCCAGGAGGGGACGCAGGAGAACCGGCGGCGGTGGCACAACCTGAAGTATTTCACGTGGGTGGAGCAACAGGGCAAGACGGTGGAGGAGCTGGACGCGCAGCTGGATCCGGAGTGGTGGGAGCGGGAGCAGGCGCGGATCCCGGAGCTGGACCGACTGTGGCGGGAGGTGCGGGGCTTTTAGCCCGCCGGCCCGAGGCGCCGGATCTCGACCTTGCGTTCACCGGGCGCAGAAACCTTCCGCGGACCCCCATGGAAAATCCGGCCACCGGGGGTCCGCGGAAGGTTTGTTTAATGAGCCTTTAGAATCCACCATTCTTCTCCCATTCAGGAAGATGATGGTTTGATTTATGCCCGAAACGAGATATTTAGATGAGCAAGATGCCTTTCTTCGGAAAAGGCTTCCGCGGACCCCCCTTCGTCCTCTGGCGCATGGAGGAACCCGAACCCCTTGACAACCAACGCGTCCTGTGTTATATTCATGGCGAACTGGATGCAGGAAAGGGTAGCTCTCTCTCTTCTCCCTCTCACCGCCTGAAATCGCAGGGCCTCAATCGAACCAGCGTGGGATTGAAACAAAGGCCAGTTCTCCCTTGTCGCGATAAAAGGCGGGGCCTCAATCGAACCAGCGTGGGATTGAAACCGTGATCCATCAAGGTCCACTTCTGGGCGGAAAAGCGCCTCAATCGAACCAGCGTGGGATTGAAACTTTGCTGCGCGCTGTTGCCGCGTAGTCGTGCGACCCGCCTCAATCGAACCAGCGTGGGATTGAAACACCGCTGTGGGGGTCCGGGGGGCGAAGCCCCCCGGGGGCCTCAATCGAACCAGCGTGGGATTGAAACGACGGCAATGGCCGCAAATAGAGAACCACCTTGGGGAGCCTCAATCGAACCAGCGTGGGATTGAAACCAGAGCAGCAAGCATCCATCTCGACCAACTTCCACCCGCCTCAATCGAACCAGCGTGGGATTGAAACCATGGCCGTCTGAAATGCGGCGCGCTGCGCGATGTTGGCCTCAATCGAACCAGCGTGGGATTGAAACTTGCCTCCTCCTTGCGAGGTCTGGAACAAACAAAGCCGCCTCAATCGAACCAGCGTGGGATTGAAACTACAGCTCTGGGTGAGCGTCCAGAACCACCACATGCCGGCCTCAATCGAACCAGCGTGGGATTGAAACCGAAGAGCGTTTTGCCCTCCACGCCCATCTTGCGGAGGCCTCAATCGAACCAGCGTGGGATTGAAACAATGGAGGGCCGCCTGCATCAAGCATCTGCGTTCGTGCCTCAATCGAACCAGCGTGGGATTGAAACAGTGAATCTTCAAAACCGGGATCTCTACCGTGTAAATCGCCTCAATCGAACCAGCGTGGGATTGAAACGTTATCCAACACGTGCATAAATTCATGCACATTCCACGCCTCAATCGAACCAGCGTGGGATTGAAACTGGAGGCCCAGATCCGGAAGGCCTTCATCAAAACCCGTGCCTCAATCGAACCAGCGTGGGATTGAAACATTTGCCTTGTCTTCATTGGCCTTTTGTGGGCAAGCCCGCCTCAATCGAACCAGCGTGGGATTGAAACAGGGGCCCTCCAGGATCCTCTCGGCTGAGGGATCGGGCCTCAATCGAACCAGCGTGGGATTGAAACACCTTGGCGACTACTGCAACCTTGCGGATGTGATCCGCCTCAATCGAACCAGCGTGGGATTGAAACTCTCTCCCCCCTCCTCTTTGGATTTAGCCCGGCCTTCGCCTCAATCGAACCAGCGTGGGATTGAAACCATCCCGGGCCCGGGCCCAGCCCGGCTCCGGCAGCGTGCCTCAATCGAACCAGCGTGGGATTGAAACTGCCTTCCCCCTCATACCCCCAGTTCAGCCGGACCAAGCCTCAATCGAACCAGCGTGGGATTGAAACAGGTCTTGTGCTCCGCAGTCCACCCGGGGTTGATCCTGGCCTCAATCGAACCAGCGTGGGATTGAAACCCTGGCCAAAAAGGCCAGGGGCCCAAAGCCAAGGGGGCCTCAATCGAACCAGCGTGGGATTGAAACTCTTTTTGTTTTTAATTTGTCCCTCCGCCGGCGCGAAGCCTCAATCGAACCAGCGTGGGATTGAAACATCCACCCGCATCGAAGCCATCGCCGTGCAACTCAAAGCCTCAATCGAACCAGCGTGGGATTGAAACAACGGCGTCGTGATAGAGGATACTTACATCACGCTGAGCCTCAATCGAACCAGCGTGGGATTGAAACCCCGTGAGATCATAGTATTCATCGGAGAACCAAGAGGCCTCAATCGAACCAGCGTGGGATTGAAACCAAAAGCGCCGCCCTCGCGGCGGGCGGCAGCGGAAACGCCTCAATCGAACCAGCGTGGGATTGAAACGGATTTCCCCTGGCCGGGCCACCGGCTGGCCCGGAACGGCCTCAATCGAACCAGCGTGGGATTGAAACGGCACAGTCACGAGGAACCCGGACAAAAAAGATATTGGCCTCAATCGAACCAGCGTGGGATTGAAACATCCCTCGCGGCGGGGGCCGCGTTGGATCGGGATCGGGCCTCAATCGAACCAGCGTGGGATTGAAACCCGGAACGGCCGGCTTCGCCATGGCGCCCCCTCTCCGCCTCAATCGAACCAGCGTGGGATTGAAACGCCATGGGCCAGGAGGGCGATATAGCGCTCTAGACACGCCTCAATCGAACCAGCGTGGGATTGAAACGCAATATCGGCTGCCCGGTCACGAAGGCCTTGACATAGCCTCAATCGAACCAGCGTGGGATTGAAACTTTCGCACAGCAACTTCCCCGGATCTCTCTGCCGGACTGCCTCAATCGAACCAGCGTGGGATTGAAACCCACATGCGGCGCGGAGGGGCATTGCCCGATACCCTGCCTCAATCGAACCAGCGTGGGATTGAAACAGTCTTGGGCTCGGTGCCCCGATTGTGGTGAAAATTATGCCTCAATCGAACCAGCGTGGGATTGAAACCCAGGAGGCCGGGAATGTCTTCCCGGCTCACCGGGTGGCCTCAATCGAACCAGCGTGGGATTGAAACTTCTGTTATTCGGTTGGACTGACAAATCCAGCGATTGCCTCAATCGAACCAGCGTGGGATTGAAACGGCTTTGTGGTCGTTGATGTAAACCTCGTTTACGGCTTGCCTCAATCGAACCAGCGTGGGATTGAAACGATTTCGGCTGGCTGCATCCCAAGACCTCGGGGAAGGGCCTCAATCGAACCAGCGTGGGATTGAAACTATGGGGTTCACTCCCTGATTTTCCCTCCCCCTCAGCCTCAATCGAACCAGCGTGGGATTGAAACCAGCTACCGCCTCGACAGGGCTCCAGCCCCACCAATGCCTCAATCGAACCAGCGTGGGATTGAAACGAAATATTTGCCACCTTTGAGCAGAAACTCATCAATGCCTCAATCGAACCAGCGTGGGATTGAAACAAATAGCAACAAACAAAATCACTATTTGTTCGGTCCAAGCCTCAATCGAACCAGCGTGGGATTGAAACTGGCTTGGGTAAACGAGAACATATGGAAGCGGATCAGGCCTCAATCGAACCAGCGTGGGATTGAAACGGCGGGTCATTTCCCCGGGCGGGAATCGAACCCGCCAGGCCTCAATCGAACCAGCGTGGGATTGAAACTCACGAAGTCGTCCTCCACCCCTTCGGGCGGGAAGGCGCCTCAATCGAACCAGCGTGGGATTGAAACCTGGGTCCGGGCGTATTGGCGCGCTCACTGGGAGCTGCCTCAATCGAACCAGCGTGGGATTGAAACACCCTTGGCCCGGATGCGGGCCTCGGTCCGGACCGGCCTCAATCGAACCAGCGTGGGATTGAAACGGCCGATCCGCCGCCTGCGGCTGCGGCGATTGTCTTGCCTCAATCGAACCAGCGTGGGATTGAAACATCACGCGCGTGGACATCCGGCGGATGTATCGACTCGCCTCAATCGAACCAGCGTGGGATTGAAACCTCGGATGTTGACGAGGATCTGAGAGATCGGGAGGTGCCTCAATCGAACCAGCGTGGGATTGAAACGGCGGACGTTTTCAACCGTGTCGGCGGCTACTTCGAGCCTCAATCGAACCAGCGTGGGATTGAAACCCAGATCTTCCATCGGGCTATCCCTCCGGCAGGATGGGCCTCAATCGAACCAGCGTGGGATTGAAACATCATTTCGGCGGCGGAGCTCGAGGGCAAGGAGTTCGCCTCAATCGAACCAGCGTGGGATTGAAACGCATCCACGAGGAATGTTCGAGCAGATGGGACTGGCGTGCCTCAATCGAACCAGCGTGGGATTGAAACTGGCTTGGGTAAACGAGAACATATGGAAGCGGATCAGCCTCAATCGAACCAGCGTGGGATTGAAACTACACGCTGTTCATAATCCGCTTCCAGAACTGAGCGCGCCTCAATCGAACCAGCGTGGGATTGAAACTATTGGACACAGGGATCGCGAAAGGGCACGAGGATCTGCCTCAATCGAACCAGCGTGGGATTGAAACGGCCAAAGCGTTGGGGGGGGCCATCAAAATTCATCTTGAGCCTCAATCGAACCAGCGTGGGATTGAAACTTCTCTGCGCCGCCAGGCGTGCGTTACCGGGCGCGATGCCTCAATCGAACCAGCGTGGGATTGAAACCCTTAACGATCCTCCCGTGTTTGCTGACCAGCCCCAGGCCTCAATCGAACCAGCGTGGGATTGAAACCTATGTCAAGGCAATGGACCTGTTGAAGGAGGAGGTGGCCTCAATCGAACCAGCGTGGGATTGAAACCCATGGCGGCCTTCAACAAGTTTTCGGTCGTAGAATTGCCTCAATCGAACCAGCGTGGGATTGAAACAACTTCATCTTGAGAAGAAGATTGCTGAGGGCTACTGCCTCAATCGAACCAGCGTGGGATTGAAACTCCGCCATGGCGACCTTCAACAGGTTTTCCGCCGTGGGCCTCAATCGAACCAGCGTGGGATTGAAACCGCGCCCCGCCCCGGGCGGCGCGGATCAGGTATTCGGGCCTCAATCGAACCAGCGTGGGATTGAAACGAATCACCAGAGGAGTGGTCGTCATGGCTTATCCCTGGCCTCAATCGAACCAGCGTGGGATTGAAACCGTGGGCCGCCCGGGCCAGCAGCATGGTCCGCTGGAGCCTCAATCGAACCAGCGTGGGATTGAAACCGGAGGAGGGCCTGGCGCGGCTGCGGGAAGGCGCTGGGCCTCAATCGAACCAGCGTGGGATTGAAACTCGCCCGCCGCGGGACGGCCCTGGCGGACTACCTGGCCTCAATCGAACCAGCGTGGGATTGAAACTCGATCTCCTCCCGAAGCCGCTGCGGGCGGATACGCGCCTCAATCGAACCAGCGTGGGATTGAAACCGCTTCTGGATTAACCCCACCTTAGATCGCGCCCGCGCGCCTCAATCGAACCAGCGTGGGATTGAAACGATCCCCGCCGCCTACGACGAGGCCCGCCGGGACGGGGCCTCAATCGAACCAGCGTGGGATTGAAACCCGACGCGGCCGCCGAGGCCGCCGCGGCCATGGTGGGGCCTCAATCGAACCAGCGTGGGATTGAAACCCCAGAAGCAGGCCGCCTGTGGCCAGGGCCAGCCGGGCCTGCCTCAATCGAACCAGCGTGGGATTGAAACCGTCCCCCCCGTGATCTACCGCCGCTACGAGAAGGAGGCCTCAATCGAACCAGCGTGGGATTGAAACCCCAAATGCCTTCCAGCGTGCAGTGATCCCCATCCTCGCCTCAATCGAACCAGCGTGGGATTGAAACTTTCAACCAGTCGACGGAATAACCAGATACACGGTGAGCCTCAATCGAACCAGCGTGGGATTGAAACCAGCCCATCCCGGACCCCCGCCCAGAACCGGAGCCAGCCTCAATCGAACCAGCGTGGGATTGAAACGTCATCTCGGGGGGAACCAGAGTGGCCGCGAGGAGGCGCCTCAATCGAACCAGCGTGGGATTGAAACATGATCACAATGATCTCCCCGTTCTGCCTCAGAGTGGGCCTCAATCGAACCAGCGTGGGATTGAAACCAAAGCCCACCACGCTGTCGTGGATCGCGTATAATGTGCCTCAATCGAACCAGCGTGAGATTGAAACCAGGGGGTTGCCAGGTAGAGGGCGCCGCTCGGAAACAGCCTCAATCGAACCAGCATGGGATTGAAACCGGCCCATTCGACATCCTAACGAAAGGAGGAGGACATGTTGCGAGCCATCTGGGAATACCTCACCTACGAGCGCTATGGCCGCCGGATCATGCGCCCGGCCGCCGTGGGGATGCTAGGGACCACCCTGGCGGTGGGCGCCATCGCCCCGATCATCCTGGCCGCCTGCCTCATGGCGCCCCCGCCGGTCCGCCCCGCCCCGACTCTCCCCCCGCCCACGGCCACGGCGGTCTTCGCCACGGCCACGGCGGTCGCTTCCCAGCCCACCGCCACCCCCGCCCCCCTCTGCCCTGAGGACCCGCAGCTGTGGCAGCTGGTGGAGATCCAGCCCTTCCAGGACCCGAAGACCAGCAAGCCCGTCCGGCTGCTCAAGCCCATCTACCGCATCGAGCCCCCCCTGCGTCTACCAGGGCCTGTGGCGCGACCTGGCAGACGCCCTGTTTGCCACCTACACCCGGGCCGACGTGCCGCCCAAGATTGACAAGAAGGTCGAGGTCCCCTGGTATTGGGATCCGGGGCCGGAGATCACCCGGAAGACCATCGGCATCTACCTGGCCTGGAAGGATTATCTCTTCTACGACCGGGCGGGGCGGAAGATCGACGAGATCCTCACCCCCTACACCGCCCTCTCCACCGGCGACCCCGATTACCCAGTGCTGGTCTACCTCTACCGGGACTACCCCGGCGCGGCCTACGGGGTGCAGTGGGAGGGCAAGATGGAGGACGTGTTCGACGGCCGCATCGATGGGATCTGGCCGGTCCGCCTGGAGGGGGGGACGGTGCTGCGGCGGGTGACCCCTGTGCTCTACCACGCCGGGGTCCACCGCTGGTTCCGGGCGGACGGGAAGGGCATGCCCCGGCGGATGCATGTGGTGGAGGCGGACGGCTCGGGGCTGTGGGAGGTCCTGGGGGTGCAGGGGACCACCCGCTCCGAGCTGGGCCGGGCCTTCGGGAAGAAGGACTTCTTCCCCGACCAGGTGGATCTGAAGGCCTATCCGATGGAGAAGACCCTCACCTTCACCCCATAAGCGAGAAGCGAGGGGAGGCGTGGGATGCGGAAGACCTGGATCCTGATCCTGGCGGCGGCGCTGGCCCTGGCCCCGGGGGCCGGCGCCGCCCGGGCCGAGGGGGATGGCCTCAATCGAACCCGTGTGGGACTGAAACCCGGGCGCTGATGGGTATACTGGATCGAACGCGCGGGCTGGATCCCGCGGCGGCCTTTCGCGCGCCGCCTGGGGCGGGGCGGCCCGGCGATCCTGGAGGCCCTGCGGGAGGAGGCGCGGAAGCTGATCGGAGGATGAGATGGACGAGATCATCCAGGCGCTGGAAGATCTGAGCCTCGCCTTCTGTGTCTCCCAGCTTCGGTCGTGGGGCGTGCGGCCGGAGCCTGCGGATATCCGGGCGGCCCTGCGGGATGGCCGGATCCGCGACATCTGCGGGACCTCTTGGATGATGCTGGCCGACTACCTGGAGCGGAACCCGGATGCGATCGAGCGGTTGCGCGCGCGCCTGACGCGGACGTGAAGCCGACGTGTCGGCGCCGCTTTGCGCGGCGGCGGGATGTCGCCTCAATCGAACCAACTTTAGGATTAGAAGGAGTGAGGGCCCTTCTGCGCTTCAGCGATCCGACATCCGGTTCGCTCGAGGACGCGCCCGGCGGGCGTAAAGCCCAAGGCCCAGGACGATCAGGGATGGAAAGCCTGCACCAGCCATCCAGACGCATGATCCCACCACCCCATCCCTCAAGGTGAGGCCCAGCATCATCCATCCTGTTCCCAGCATCAGGAAGAGGCCCGCGGCGATCAGCCAGCCGGATCCGCGGGAAGAGAAGACAGATCGCATCAAATATACGGCCAGGATGGCAAGCCCCACCGCAAGCGGCAGGTTTGCCAGCCAGAAGAACAGCGCACCCGGGTTGGCTTCGTAAGCCTCCGGATAGGCGCGTTCCGACCCGATCAGGGCCAGGGTCATCCCCAGCCAGGCCAGCCCCACGCTCCCTGTCCCCACCGCCAGGATACGCCCCACCTCCGCCTGCCGCATCAGCCCCAGATTCCATGCCCCCACCCCGCCTGCGCTCAGCGCCCCCGCTACGCTCAGCAACGCCAGCGCCCCCCACCATCCTATCTCCACACCCACCGCATAGGGATTCCGGTAGGCCGCCTCTTCGATCCGCCTCCCCATCAGCACCACCACGGCCTGCACAGCGTCCACCCCCGCATCCACCCCTGCGATCAGCAAATAAGCGCCTACGATCCGTGCGATGGCCCGAAGCATCTCTCCCCTCCCATCAGGAGGGAAGAGGATCCGCTCTACCCTCGTCCCCACCCCAATCCCCACCATCCAAAGGAGGGCCGGAAGCAACGCCAGCGCCCACGAGAGCCACCACCTCCCTCCCCTCTCCGCCCCCACCGGGGAGGAAGTGAGCAGCCCAAGCACAAAACCGATCATCGAGAGGAGCAACTCCACCATCCCCGGAACGTCCGGGTACGATGAGAGCGCAAGGATGTATGGATCCATCCACCGCCGGATGAGCGGCTCCCACAGAAGGTCCAGAGCGCTCAGGAAGCAAACCCCACTCAGCGCCCACGCCGCATCCCCCGGGATGCGGGGGGATCCTCTCCAGGCCGCGCGCAGCAACGCCAATCCCACCAGGAGGCGCGCGATGTCCATGGAGAGAACCTCCTCCACCCGGGCGGGCAGGACGGCCGGCGACCAGACCCACGGCGTCCGCCACAGCCGGGAAAGATCCGCTGCAAGCCGGATCAAGGCAGGCAGCAGCGCGAGGAGGATCACCCTGAGGACAGAGGGCGAGGATCGAAAGACGCGCCGCACCGGAATCCCCTATAAGTTGTGCTCCCCAGCCCGGAAGCGCACCAGGGGAAAGCGGCCGGACCCACCTCTACGATACCACACGAGCGATTCGGGGAGGGTTTAGGGTTCGGGTTCCCCTTCCTCCTCAGGGGCCTCCGGGAGGCGAAGGGCGGGATGACGACGGACAGCCCATATGAGCAGCGGCATCAGCAACCCCAGCAACGGGAAACCCGCCGGCAGATGCGGCGCCCCCGCGAAGCGATCCAGGTTCCACAGCATCAGGATCAGGCTCAGCCAGACCACGCTGAAGTTGGGCCACGGATCCACACTCCGCATCCAGCGCAGCCCCGGGATCCGACGACGGGTGAAGGGCCAGAACAGGTTGCTCCCCATCCACCCCAGCTGGTCCTCCAGGATGTGCAACGCATACCCCAGCCCCACCATCACCCCCGGCCACCACCCCCACCACATCCCCACGCCCGTCCCCAGGGCAGCCGCCAGCACCAGCGAGTGGCTCCACGCCCGATGCCAGGGGAGGAACTCCACCCGCACCGCCTCCCCCTCCGGACAGAAAGCCAGCGAGGGGCCCGAGAAGATGTCCACCGTGATCTCCGGATCGTAGCCATATCGCACAGGGCTCGGAAGGGGACGGCGGGCCCGCCCTCCCGCTTCCTCGCCCCCCCGAATCGGCCGCCCGCCGGTGTTCACCACCGGGCCCACCTCGACCTCCACCGCCCCGCCCTCGAGGTCGAACCGCACCCGGTAGCGCCGCCAGGCGTCCGGCCCCAAGCGCAGGGTGTGCAGCATCAGGCGGACCGCCCGCCCCTCCCGTCGGGCCATCGCCACCGCCGCCACGATCCCCTCCGCGATGACCGCCGGATCCGGGGGATCCTCCTCAAAATCCACGGAGAGATCCGGTTGCTCCAACCACCGGGCGAGGCGGAAATCCAGGGCGTCCGGGAGCAGCGCGGCGATGCCGGCCAGGGCGGGCCAGATCGCCCCCCGGGCCGCCGCCTGCACCACCTCGGGGAAAAACGTGGCCGCGGCAAGGGCGGAGATGAAGTGGGTGAAGCCCTTCATCGAGGCATCCCGTGCGGCGCGCTCTATCATGATGATAGCCGGCTGGCTGCGCCCTCCCCTTCCCCCGCGTTGTCGCATGCCGAATTGCCGATAACCGGACTGGGCGTTCCGGGGAAGGTGGCAGGGCAGGCGGCCCGGTCGGCGCATTCCCGCAGCCGGGGGCGGAGTTCTCCAGGTGGGGTAACAGGCCTGGGGGCCGGGTTTCTTTGCCTCGCCCGCTTCCGGTGCGTCGGCTATGGCTGGCTGGACGGGGAGAGGGGGAGCCGTTGTCCTACTGCTGAAGAAGGGGGCGGACGAGGGCCTCAAGGGGCGCCAGGGTCTGTTCCCAGTCGTAACGGGCGACGGCCAGGCGGCGCGCCGCCTCCCCCAGCTGCCGGCGACGGGCTTCATCCGTGGCTAAGGCGATCATCGCCTCGGCGAACGCCTCCCCGTCGGCCAGCCACACGTGCTCCTGATCCCGCACCGTTAGCCCCTCGCACCCCATCGGGGTGCTGACGATGGCCCTCCCCATCGCCATGGCCTCCAAGACCTTGAGGCGGGTCCCCCCGCCGGCCCGCAGGGGCGCCACATAGACCGTCGCGGCGGCCAGATACGGCCGCACATCGGGCACTTCCCCGACCACCTCCACGCCCGGGATCTCCCCCAGGGCGCGCACCGCCGGAGCCGGGCGCCGGCCGACCAGGAACAGGCGCGCCGCGGGGAGGACCGCTCGCACCCGAGGCCAGACGGCCCGGGCCAGCCAGAGGGCCGCGTCGATGTTCGGCCGGTAGTCCATCGACCCGGTGAACACGAAGGCCGGCTCCGGGAGCGGAGCCGGCGGGACGGCCTCGGGCCGGAAGAACGCGGTGTCCACCCCATTGGGCGCCACTACCGGCATGCGGGCCATCCCCAGGGCATGGAGATCCCGGGCGTCGGGCTCCGAGACCGCGATCACCGCGTCCACGCCGCGCACCACCCAGGCCTCATAGCGGCGGAGCCGCCGGGCCTGGATCCCCGAATAGAGCGCCCCGATCCACCGCCGCGGATCCCGCTGATCCGCTCGGAACAACCGTTCCTGCAGCCGGTATTCGGCGTTCAGCTCGTCCAGGAGGAGGAAGGGGCGGGATCCCGGCGGGCGCGCGAGCATCTCCTCCACCGCCCAGGCCATCTCCAGCCCCTCGATGAGGATGAGGTCGACCGGGCCCCGGGCCAGGAGCTCCTCCAACCCTTCCACCAAGGCGCGGGTCCGATAACGAAAGGCGAGATCGGGCCGCGAGGAGGTCAGCAGCTGGCGCAGCCGGACCGAGAGGGGACGCGGGCGCCAGGGGAACAGCCGGATCTCGTGGGCCAGGGCCTGCCAGGAGGGCGGCGGCGGCCCGGGTCGCTCCGAGAGGGCGAGCACGACCACCGGTCCCAGCCGGGCCAGCCGACGCAACACGTGGAAGGCCCGGATGGAACCTCCCTTGTTGGGGGGATCCGGGAGCTCGGGGGCCAGGAACAGGATCACGCGGTGCCCTCGATCCTGAGCAAAAGGGAGTCGCGGCTGAAGCCGCTCCTCCCGGATGATGCTTAACGGCCGAGGACGCGGCGGTAAACCGCCCAGGTCTCGGCGGCGGCGCGGTCCCAGGAGAAGGCGGCGGACCGCTCCAGCCCCTGGCGGCGCATCCGCTCCCGCTGCGCCGCGTCCTCTAAGAGCGCCTCCATGGCTTCGGCCCAGCGCGCTTCATCTTCGGCGGGCAGGACCATCCCCGCCTCCCCCACCACCTCGGGCAGCGCCCCCCGGTCGCTGACCACCACCGGGGTGCCGCAGGCCATAGCCTCCAGGGCCGGCAGGCCGAAGCCTTCATACAGCGAGGGGAAGGCCAGGAAGGCCGCCCCGTTATAGAGGACCGCCAGGGTTTGATCGTCCGGCCCCTCGATCCAGCGCAGATGATCGGCGATGTGCAGGCGGTGGGGCCATTCCAGGATCTCCTGATACAGCCAGCCCCGCCGGCCGGCCAGCACCAGGGGCGGGGCATTCGGGCGGCGCTCCCGCAGCCGGGCATACGCCCGCAACAGCATCGGGATGTTCTTCCGGGGCTCCCACGCCCCCACGAACAGTATATATCCCGGCTCCAGGCCCAGACGCCCCAGAGTCTCCCGCACCTGTTCCGGGGGGAGCGGGCGGCACACGGCGCTGGCCCCCTCGTAGATCACCGTGATCCGGTCCTCCGGAACCCCCAGGTGAGCGATGAGATCCGCCCGGGTGGTCTGAGAGACGGCGATGATGTGATCGGCCACGGCCGCCGCCCGCTCGATCTGTCCGGCGTAATAGCGTCGGCTCTCCGCGGTCATGAAGTCCGGATACTTCAGGAAATGTAGGTCGTGGATGGTGATGACCTTCCGGAAAGGCCCGGAGAACGGGGGGATGAAGTCCGGGCTGTGGAGCAGGGCCACCCGCCGCAGGCCCACCTCCAGCGGCCACACGCGCTGCTCCCAGCGATGATGCGGAGGGGTCCAGGCATGGGCGACCCGCACCTGAGGCCCAGCGGCCCAGGTGTTGGGGTCCTTACGGCTCTGGAAGATCACCAGGCGGACGTCGGGGTCGTGGATGACTTGGGGGAGTCGGGCGGCCAGCTCCAGGATGTAACGGGCGATGCCTTCCCGTCGATACGCCAGCAACCGAGCGTCCAATCCAATCCGTATCATCGGGGCGCTCCATCCTCCTCCGGTGGGATCTCCCGGCCTCCGCCCCGGGCCGGATGCGGCGCGCGCGGGGGCAGGGAGGGCTCTTCCTCCGTCGAGCGGGCAGCCCGGCGTTCCATCTCCGCCAGGACCATGGCCACCGCCTCGATGGCCGCCCGCTGCTTGCGGTAGAGGTCCGACTCGCTCAGGGCCAGGCGCTGGGCGATCTCGCGGACCTTGCGACCTTGAAGGAACCGCAGCTCCAGCAGGTTGTAGAGCAGCCACTCCGGCGCTGTCAATTTCCGCTCGCCATCCGGGCGGAGCCGCTCGATGGCCTCGGCCAGCACGGCCCGCAGGGCGCGGATGGGGTTGCCGTCGTGGGCCTCCATCGCCTGCTGCACCACCCGCAGCTGCAACAGGGGGCTCTGGAGCAGCCGGGGACCACCCCAGTAGTGCGCCAGGGCGTCCCGGACCCAGGTGATGAACTCTGGATGTTCGATGAGAGAGCGGGCAGAAGGCTCCCCCTCCGCCCATCGCAGGCGGCGGGCCTCCTCGGCCACCTGTTCCAGGGCCTGCAGCGCCCGCTCCTGGATCAGCCGGTCCTCCAGGGCGGCGGCGGCCCGGGCGATCCAGACGGGGAGGACCTCGTGGAGGACCTCCGGGGAGACCTCGCTGGGCGGAGCGGCCACGGCGATGGCCCCCAGGAGGATCCCTTCCGCCCGGCTCCGCAGGGGCCACACCCAGAAGCCGTCCGTCCGCACCGGCCCGTTCGAGGAGGGCTCCACCTCCGCCAGAGTGGCCTCGATGGAGGCATGCGCGATGTCGCCGAAGGCGGCCACCGGCTCGATCCCCTCCGGGGTGCGACGCACCACGAACCCGGTGGGCGAGCGGAGGGTCTCGCAGATCAGGGCCAGGATCCCCTCCAGGAACTGTCGCAGATCCCGGGCGGTGATCATCGCCTCGCTCAGCCGGCGCATCCGCGCCAGCTCCGAGACGTCCCGCCGCAGGAACAGCCACTCGAAAAGGGGGCGGATCCCGTCGCTCAACAGCTCATAGCTCACGATGGTCCCCACCGCCGCCAAGGGGAGGAGAAGCGCCAGGGGCAGCCCCAGGGCGTGGCTCAGCCGGCTGACCCCGAACATCACCAGGGCCACCAGGGTGGCCAGGACCGGCCCGCGCAGCAGGTAGGTGATCCAGCGCTGCTTGACCACCCGATCCGGCACCAGCACATCCACATAGGCGACGGCGTAGACCATACCGAACAGCATCGTCCCGATGAACAGGTTGCTGATCCCCACCATCCCCCAGAAGACCAGGGGGTAAGCCGGGAGGGTCCGCCCGGCCAGAAGCAGATAGGGGAAGACCCCGACAGCGGGGGCGATCATCGTGAGGGCCAGGTAGGTCATCCGCCGCCGATGGGTGGAGATCAGCGTCCGTTGCCGGACCCGCCAGGCGTTCACGATCCCCCAGCCCACCCCTCCGATGAAGTAGATCAAAAAGAGGGGAAAGAGGGGGCCCGCCCACAGATGGAAGGCCCGGCCATCCGCCGTCCCGTCGTGAACCAGGAGATCGCTCGACAGGGCGAGCAGAAACCAGAGGAAGGCCAGGGCGTAGGCCCCTCGGACCGCCCAGCGGCGCCACGGGGAGAAGGAGCCGGTCCGCTCCAGCAAGGCGTCGGTCAGATGCGCATAGGCCGCCGGGGCGATAGCGATGCCCAGCCATTGCAGCCGGAGCCACGGCTCCGCGGACCGGGGATCGGCCACGAAGAAGAGGACCAGATCGCCCAGGTAGACGATAGAGACCGAGGCCAGCAGCCACGCCGCCCCCCGGGCGCTCCGGCTCTGGAAGTAATAAGCGAGCAGGTAGACCAGCAGGGAGAAGGCGGCGATGAGCAGCGCGGCGACGATGACGAAGTTGATCTGGATGATCAGGTCGAGCGGATCTGTTCGAGCCATCGCTGGATACGCTGGATCATCACCCGGCGCCGGCCGGTGTAGCGGTGATCTCCTCCATCGATGAGGGCCAGGTCGGTGTTCAGCCCGGCCCGGTGATGAAGGGCCAGGCTGTGGCGGTGATGCACCACCGGGTCCGCGGTCCCGTGGACGATGAGGAGCGGCCGCGGGGAGAGCCGATCGACCACCTCCACCGGCTGAAGCCCTTCGGCGCAGGCCCGCAGGTCCTCCCGCAGGCGCTCCACCGTCATCCCCTGCATGAAGCGGACCCAGTCGGCGAGCATCGCCTCATCCGGCGTCCAGGCCCGCAGGTCGCTCACCGTAGAGAGCGTGATCAGCGCGAAGGGGCGGGGGTCCTGGGCCGCGGCGAGCACCGCGGCCCAGCCCCCGATGCTGTATCCCAGCAGGACCAGACGATGGGGGTCCACCGCCGGCTGGGCCAGGGCCCAATCGACGGCGGCCCGGACATCCTCCACCAGGGTGGTGAGGCGGTAGGGGCCTTCGCTTCCCCAGCATCCCCGATAGTGGAAGACCAGGATGTTCCACCCCGCATCCCGGAGGGCGTCGGCTAGGTCCAGGTTGAGCTCCACGCCGGCGATGCCGTGGGCCATCACCAGCGTAGGGTGAGGTCCCTCCCCATCCGCCCGGTAGAAGCGCCCGAGCAGCCGATACCCGTTGCTCTCGAAGATCACGCCGCTCAGCATCGCCGGCCGCGTCCCTCCGGGAAGTTCCGGCCGCCGGGGCCGGTCAATCGATCACCGTCTGACTCTGCTCCCGCAGATACTGGATCAGGTAATAGGGCCCGCCGGCGCCCCGGCCGGTGGAGCCGCTGGCCTTCCAGCCCCCGAAGGGCTGGTAGCCGGGCCAGGCGCCGGTGGTCGCCCCCGCCGCCCGGTTGACATAGGTCACGCCGGCCTCGATGTGATCGAAGAACCACTGGATCTCCTCCGGGTCGTTGCTGTAGAAGCCGGCGGTCAGACCGTAGTCCACCGCGTTGGCGTAGCGCATGGCCTCCTCCAGGGAATCCACGGTCACGATGCAGGTGATGGGGAGGAACATCTCCTCCCGGAGCAGCGGATGATCCGGCGGGAGGCCGTCGACCACCGTGGGCTCCACGAAGTAGCCTTTGGCGAACTCCCCATCGGTCAGGACGTTGCCCCCGAAGAGGACCACGCCGTCGCGGCGGAGGATCTCCACGTAGCGCTGGAACTTCTCATAGGCGGTCCGGTTGATCACCGGACCCAGGAACACGTCCCGCTGGGTGGGATCGCCGATGCGGATCTTGCTGGTGAGGTCCAGGAACTTCTCCAGGAAGGCGTCCCGCACCGGGCGCTCCACGTAGATCCGCGAGGCCGCCGAGCACTTCTGGCCCTGAAGGCCGAAGGCCGAGCGCATGCAGCCCAGGGCCGCCCGGTCTAAATCCGCGTGGCGGCTGATGATCACCGGGTTCTTGCCCCCCATCTCCAGGATGATGGGCTTAGGATACCGGGTCGAGGCCGCCACCTTGCGATAGATGGACATCCCCACCTCATAGCTGCCGGTGAAGGTGATCCCGGCCACATCCGGGTGCAGGACCAGGGGGTCGCCGACCTCGCTCCCGCTCCCCGTGATGTAGTTGAAAGCCCCCTCGGGCACCCCCGCGTCGCGGAAGATCTCATAGAGCCTGTAGCCCACGTAGGGGGTGTCCGACGCCGGCTTGAACACCACCGTGTTGCCGGCCAGCAGGGCCGCCCCAGCGGGGCCGCCGGCCAGGGCCAGGGGGAAGTTGAAGGGGGAGATCACCGCCCACACCCCGTAGGGCTTCAGGACGCTGCGGTTGTGGTGCTTGGGGGATTCCTGCTTCATGGGCACGACGTAGCCGTCGTGGGCCTCCATCTGGTCGCAGTAGTAGCGGATGAGATCCGCGGTCTCCTCCACGTCCCCCAGGGCTTCCAGGCGGTTCTTGCCCACCTCCAGGCTCATCAGCGCCGCCAGCTCGAAGGCCCGCTCGCTGATGAGGTCCGCTGCCCGGCGCAGGATCTTCACCCGCTCCGTCCAGGGGGTGCGGCTCCAGGCCGGGAAGGCCGCCTTCGCCGCCGCCACCGCGTCCGCCACGTCCTCAGGGGTCCCCCGCTGGAAGATCCCCAGCAGCCAGTCGGTGTTGATCGGGGAGCGATCCTCAAAGGTGCGCTCAGCGTAGCGGGGCTGCCCGCCGATGACCATGGGGACGGTCCCGCCCAGGCTCTCTCGGACCTTCCCCAGGGCAACTTCATAACGAATGTGGAGCTCCTCGCTGGGGACGGCGAGGGTGGCGTAGGTGATCTTGAAGGGCTGGGCCGGGGCCTCCGCCGCCGGGCCCCCCCGGCGGCGTGGGGAGACTGCGCGCGCGGGCGCCTTCCGGGTCGTTTTACGGGCCGTCTTCTTCGGCGCCGCCTTCCGCGTCGTCTTACGCGTGGGCTTCTTCGCAGGCATTCTGACCTCCTGAGCCGGTGTTCTGCGCTTGCAAGACCACCTTCCTCAATCGAAGAAATAGGGGATCCGCAGGCCCCCGGTCAGGGTCTCCCGTTTGAGAGGGAGGGTGAGGCCGTGGAGGGCCTCCTCGGGGACCTTCACCCGCTTCCCTTCCAGCGTGCGAAGACCCTCTGGACGGAGCAAGGGATCCTCTACGCCCGGGGGGGTCTGCACCTCCAGCAGAGTCATCAGGCGACACAGAACCCGCCGCATCGCCGGATCCTCCCCCTCTACGGCTGCCCGGAACCGGGCGACCACCTGAGGGCCCTGAACCGAGCGCCACGCGAATCGGATCTCGACTTCCTTCCCGGAAGACTCCATCGATCGCTTCGCCAATCCGCCGTGATGATCTGACTTGATTATAAACCAGACCGGAGACGGTGAAGTCCTGCCCGACCCAGGGGGATTGGGGTTTGGGTTGGGATCGGATAAACTAAATTCCAACCCGGATGGCTGCGGTGGGAGAGAGACGCTGCGTCTAAGAGCACTCCACAGGGAAAGGGGCGTTGGATGCACTGGCAGGGATCCTTCCGAGGATGGTGGCGCTGGGCGGTGATGGGCGTGGTGTTGTTCGGGCTGGCGGCTTTCTTCGCGAGATGGCCGCGGCCGTCCGCCCTTCCCTCCCGGACGCGGACACCGCTTCCTTCCCCCACCGTCCCGGCGACCCCGTCGCCCACCCCCTCGCCGACATCGACCCCCACGCCCCTTCCCGGGGAGTGGCTGGATCGAGGACGCAGGGCCATGCGGGTGGGAGCGTTTGAGGAGGCTGCCGCCGCCTATGCGGCGGCGTTGCAGGGCGCTTTGCCTCCGGAGGCTGCCGGCGAGGCGTGGGTCGGATGGGGACGGGCCTTGCTGGCCGCCGAGCAGCCGGCGGAGGCCGCCCGAGTCCTCGCCCAGGCCCCTATGGAGGAGCTGCCCCCCGAGTGGGCCCGCGGGGTCTGGACGCTCCGGGGGGACGCCCAGCGGGCGGCCGGGGATCCAGCCGGAGCCGCCGAGGCGTATCGCCACGCCCTCGCCCTGGGCTCTCCCCTGACGGCGGAGCTCCGGATGCGCCGCGCCCTCGCCCTGCAGGAGGCGGGTCGGCTGGAGGCCGCTGCGGCGGAGCTGCGGGCCGCTCTCCCTGCAGCCCGGAACCCCAGTCAGGAGGCCGCCATCCGGGAGCGGCTGGCGGAGACCCTGGAGGCCCTCCAGGCTTACCCGGCCGCCCTCGAGCAGTATGAGGCCATCCTGGCTTTCGCCCGGAACCGCGCTTACCGCGCATATATCGAATGGCGGGCGGCCCAGGTCCTTCTCGCCGCCGGCCAGACCGCAGAGGGCTACGCCCGGCTCCAGCAGCTGATCCGGGAGGCCCCGGATACCCTCGCCGCCTACAACGCCCTGGTCCGCCTGGTGGAGGCGGGGATCCCGGTGCCGGATGACCTGCGAGGCCGCATCGACGCCGCCGCCGGGCAGTGCCTCCCGGCCGTCCAGGCCTTTGAGCGCTGGATCGCCGCCCACCCGGACCACGGGGACATCCACTACGAGGCCGCCCGCTGTTATCGGGATCTGGGGAACCTGAAGGCCGCCCACGCTCATCTCGACGCCCTGATCCGCGATCATCCGGAGGCCTCCCGCTGGGCGGAGGGATGGCTGGAGAAGGGGCGGCTGTGGCTCCGAAGCGGGGCGGTGGAGGCCGCCGTGGCCCTCTGGCGACAGTTCCTCGCCCGCTTCCCGACCCATCCCTTCACTCCTCGTCTGCTCTACGAGGCCGCCCGCCTCCTGGAGCGGAACGGAGCGGAGGAAGCGGCGGAGGAGTTCTATCGTCTCCTCGCCGAGCGCTTCCCGGCGGATCCGCGCGCGCCGGAGGCCCGGCACCGGCAGGGGGTGCTGGCCTACGGCCGGGGGGATCTCGACGCGGCGGCCGCGGCATGGGAGGCGTTGCGAAGCCAGCATCCAGAGGCGCCGGAGGCCCTGGCCGCTCGCTTCTGGCTGGGGAAGGTGGCCCTGGCCCGCGGGGATCGCGTGCGGGCGGAGGCGGAGTGGCAGGCCGTCGTCGCCCAGGCCTCCGGGCGCTTCCTCGGGGAGCGAGCCCGCATGCTCCTGCAGGGCGAGGATCTCACCGACCTGCCCGAAACCCTGGACCTCCTGGATCCGGAGGCGGGCCGGGCGGAGGCCGAGGAATGGCTGCGGGCCCGTCTGGGGATCACCGGCACCCATCCGCTCTCGCCGTCCGCGCTGTGGGAGGATCCCCTCTGGCAGGCCGGTGCGGAGGCCTGGCGGGTGGGCTGGGTGGAGGAGGCGCGAGGACTCTGGACCGTCTTGCGGCAACGCGTGGAGGGGGATCCCCTCGCGCTGTATGCCCTGGCCCTGGCCTTCCGGGAGCAGGGGGCAGACGCCCTAGCCGTCCAGGCGGCCGCCCGGCTGCTCGCCCGCCTCCGGGTGGATCCCCGGGAGGCGCCGCCTTTCCTGGCCCGGCTCGCCTATCCGGTGCCTTATCTGGATCAGGTCCTGGAGGAGGCCCGGCGGCATCGTCTGCCGCCGCTCCTGCTGTATGCAGTGATGCGCCAGGAGAGCCTGTTCGATCCCCATGCGGTCTCCTCGGCCCGAGCCCGCGGGCTGATGCAGATCATTCCGCCGACAGCTCGGGAGATCGCTGAGGCCCTGGGTCAGCCATACCAGGAGTCCTGGTTGCATCGTCCGGCTGTGAGCATCGCCTTCGGGGCCTATTATCTGGCCCGGCAGCGGGATCGCTTCGGGGGGAACCTGTGGGTGGCCCTGGCCGCTTACAACGGGGGGCCGGGGAACGCAGCGCGCTGGTGGGCGACGGCGCGGGGGGATCCCGACCTGTTCTACGAGCGGATCACCCTGGAGGAGACCCGCCGGTATCTCGAGCGGGTCGTGGAGCATCTCGCGGTGTATCGGACCCTCTACGCCGGGCGCGCCGAATGAATTCGGCTTCAGGAGGCCTTCGGCCGATGGTCGGCCTGCGTGCCGAATGAATTCGGCCTGGGGAGGCCTTCGGCCGGCGGTCGGCCTGCGCCAACCGAAAGCGATTCTTGCGTCGGCGAAGGCCGACGCCCGGCGCGCAAGCGCCTTAGGAGGCCGATTTCAATCGGCACAAAAGCCTTCGGCCCACGGTCGGCCTGCGCCAACCCAAAGCGATTCTCGCGTCGGCGAAGGCCGACGCTTGGCGCGCAGGGCCTTAAAAGGCTGATTTCAATCCGCGTGAAGATGAAGCCCGACCGCCGCATTCGCACGTTCGGGCCTCCCTTCGCGGACCGTCGACGCCTCCGGGAAAACGCGTGGCGGGCCTTCGGAGGGGCCCGCCACGCCATCGACGGGGGGATGCCGGGGGAGCGGTCACTCCTCCTCTTCCTCTCCCTCCTCGACCTTCTTCCCGCGTCCGATGACCTCGACCTCGGGAGCTTCCGCAGGCAGCGGGGCTTCTTCAATGGCCTCCGCCGCGGGCGCGGTCACCAGCGCGATCAGCTCGTCCGGATCGCTCACGATGGTGACCCCGGGCGGCGCCTGAAGATCCCGCACGTAGATCGCCGCATCCACCCGATCCAGGACGCTCAGGTCCACAGTGATGGCCTCGATGAGGTCCTTGGGGAGACATTCGATCTCCACGTGAGTCAGGCCGTGCACCAGGACGCCCTCGCCCCGCTCCACCGCCGGGGAGGCGCCCTTGAAGATCACCGGGACCTCCACCCGGATCTTCTCCGTCATCTCGATGGCCTGGAAATCGACGTGGAGGATCTCCCGGCGGATAGGCTCGCGCTGCACCTCACGGATCAGCGCCAGGTGGGTCTCGCCGTCCACCTGGAGGGTGATCAGCCGGGCGCCGCCCCGAGCCTGGGAGAGCACCCGTTGCAGCTCCCGGCCCTCGACCTGGATGGGAAGGGGCGAGATGTGACGCCCGTAAAGCACCGCCGGGATCCATCCCTGGCGGCGGAGGGCTTTCACGGCTTTCCCGATCACGCTTCGAGGTTTCGCGTTCAGCACCAGCTCGGCCATCGCCTCTCACCTCAAAAAGGGTTGGAAAAACCTGCGGATCCTGGGGGCCGTCCTCATCCCCGAGACGTGGGTTTCATCACACGGACCCGGCGGCTCAGGGTCCAGCCCAGGAGCGTGCCCAGGAGGAGGCCGAGGAGCAGGCCGATCCATGAGGCCTGCGGGCCGGCGGGCGTTCCCTCCACGGAGCGGGCGAGGATCAACCCGGCCCGCCCGCCGTGCATCCGGAGGTTGCGGGCGAGCACCAGGCCGGCCCAGCTCTTGTGGAGCTCCGCCTCCTGGGAGGAGGCCAGCCCGACCGCGCTTTCCCGAAATTCCATGCGCACGCCCCGCGCTGTTCCGAAGGCCGCGCGCTGGGCGTGGACCTGGTTGGCCGCAAGGTGGGAGATGGCCGCCTCCTGGCACGTGGCCGTGTTGGCGATCAGGGATCCCACCTGGACCCTGGAGAGCGCGATCGACTCCGCGCTCAGAGCTTCCGGCCCTCGAGGTTCAGCCTCCGACATCCTCAGACCTCAGATTTAGATCCGATGGGACCTCCCATGCCGCAGAGGAGGCCCTCGGGCCGACAGGACAAGCCGCCATCGGGGGGAGCGCACATCACCCCACTGCCCCCACATCCTTGCCGAAGGGATTGTATAGGGCCCGGGCAGGGGCGTCAAGCCAGAGCCCCTATCTTGACAGATCTCAACGATCTGATTATGATTAGGGCCAAATCCTGGGATGAGGATCCGTATGACGTTGGCTTTCATCCGCTTCCCACGCATCCGTCGTCCGGAGACCCTGCCGGGTATCGGGTCCGGTGCGGGGAAGTGGGTGATTGGCCATTGATGAACTCCCTTTAGAGATCACACTCAACCCCCCGGGCTCGATGCCCGGGGGGTTTTCGTTTTCCCAGGAGTTCTGGATGCGGAGGCAACAAGAATGTGGCGAGTGGGGATCTACGGGGTGACCGGCTACGCCGGGTTCGAGGTCTTCCGCCTGCTGCGGCGACACCCGGCGGTGGAGATCGTCTTCGCCGCCTCGGAGAGCGGCGCCGGCAGTGTCCTCTCCCAGCTCTTCCCCACTACGGAGGACTTCCCGGTGGTGGGCTTCGCGGAAGCCCCCCTGGATCAGGTGGACGCGGTGTTCCTGGCGTTGCCCCACGGGGTCTCCGCTTCGGTGGCCCGCCAGGCCCACGACGCCGGCGTGCGCGTCATCGACCTCTCCGCCGACTTCCGCCTGAAGGACCCTGCGACATATGCCCGATGGTATCGGGAAGCGCATCCCGCCCCCGAGCTGTTGCCTGAGGCGGTCTACGGCCTGACGGAATGGAACCGGGCGGCCATCCGTGAGGCGACGCTGATCGCCAACCCCGGCTGCTACCCCACCGCCACCCTCCTGGCCCTGCTCCCCCTGGCCCAGGCCGGGGCCGTGGGGCCCGGCCCCATCGTGGTGGACGCGAAATCCGGGGTCTCCGGGGCCGGCCGCAAACCCTCCCTCACCACCCACTTTGTGGAGGTGGATGAGAACCTGAGCCCCTACAGCATCGGCCGCGCCCACCGCCATCTGCCGGAGATGGAACAGATGCTGCAGGCCATCCACGGCACCCTCGGCCCCCTGGTGTTCTCTCCCCAGCTGCTCCCGGTGGCCCGGGGCATCCTGGCCACGATCTACGTCCCCCTCGCCCCCGGCTGGACCGAGGCGATGGTCCACGAGCTGCTGACGGAGGTGTATGGGCGCGAGCCCTTCGTGAAGGTGCTGCCTCGCGGGACGCTGGCGACGCTCCGCCACAGCGTGGGGACGAACCTCTGCGTGCTCTCGGTGACCGGCGTGCCGGAGGCCGGCATGGTCATCGTGACGTCTTCCATCGACAACCTGATCAAGGGCGCCGCCGGGCAGGCGGTCCAGAACTTCAACGTGATGTTCGGGATCGAGGAGACAGCGGGCCTTCTGTGAGCGCGCGGCGGTGAGGAGGAGAGAGACGATGCGGGTGATCAAGATCGGGGGCCACGAGCTGGACCAGCCCTCTTTCCTGGAGGGCCTGATCGCCGCCCTGCGCCGGATGCGACCGCTGCCCCTCCTGGTCCACGGCGGGGGGAAGGCGGTGAGCGCCTGGCAGCAGCGGGTGGGGCTCACCCCGCGCTACATCGGCGGGCTGCGGGTGACCGACGACGAGACCCGGGAGCTGGCGGTGATGACCCTGGCGGGGCTGACCAACAAGTCCCTGGTGGCGGCCCTGGCCCAGGCTGGCCTCCCTGCCCTGGGCCTGTGCGGGGCCGACCTGGCCCTGGTGCGGGTGGAGCCCCTGCCGGAGCTGGGATGGGTGGGGAAACCATCGGCGGTGGACGCGGAACGCCTCCGGCGCTGGCTGGCGGAGGGGCTGCTGCCGGTGATCGCCCCCATCGGCCTGGGGCCCGGGGGGCTCTACAACGTCAACGCTGACCAGATGGCGGCGGCCATCGCCGCGGCCCTCCCCGCCGAGGAGCTGGTCTTCCTAACCGACGTCCCGGGGGTGCAGGCGGAGGGAGCGGTTCGCCCTTCCCTCCGCGCCCGGGAGGCCGAGGTGCTGATCGCCGCCGGCGTCATCCGCGACGGCATGATCCCCAAAGTGCGCTCGGCCCTGGAAGCCCTCGCCGCCGGCGTCCGACGGGTTCGCATCACGAACCTGAGCGGCCTAGAGGCCGGCGGCACCGAGATCCTCGCGGAGGCATAGCGATGGAGGCGGAGGCCCTGATCGCCCTAGCGGAACGGGTGTTGGCGCCCACCTACCGACGCCCTCCCGTGCTCTTCACCCACGGCGAGGGGATGTATGTTTACGACGCGAACGGCCGGCGCTACCTGGACTTCGTGGCCGGCATCGCTGTCTGCGCCCTGGGCCACGCGGATCCCGGGGTGGCCCAGGTGGTCGCCGAGCAAGCCCGGCGGCTGGTCCACCTGAGCAACCTCTACCACACCGAGCCCCACCTGCACCTGGCGGAGGCCCTGGTCGCCCACAGCTTCGCCGACCGCGTCTTCTTCTGCAACTCCGGCGCTGAGGCCGCCGAGGCGGCCCTGAAGTTCGCCCGCAAGTTCGCCCGGCTCCGTTTCGGCCCCCACAAGACCGGCTTCGTCGCCTTCACCCACAGCTTCCACGGCCGCACGATGGGCGCCCTCTCCGTGACCGAGAAGCCCGCTTACCGCGAGCCCTTCGCCCCCCTGGTCCCCGGGGTGACCTTCGTCCCTTTCAACGACGTGGAGGCCGCCCGAGCGGCCATCACGGAGGAGACATGCGCGGTGATCGTGGAGCCGATCCAGGGGGAGGGCGGGGTGAACGTGGCCACCCCGGCGTTCCTCCGGGCCCTGCGGGCGCGCTGCGATGAGGTCGGCGCGCTGCTCATCTTCGACGAGGTGCAGTGCGGCCTGGGACGCACGGGGACCTTGTGGGCCTACGAAGCATATGGAGTGGAGCCGGATTTGCTGACGGTCGCCAAGCCCCTGGCCAACGGGCTGCCCATCGGGGCTGTCCTGATGCGGGAGGCGGTGGCCGCGGCCCTCCAGCCCGGGGACCACGGCAGCACCTTCGCCGGCGGACCCCTGGTGACGGCGGTGGCCCTCCACGTGTTCCGGCGGCTGTGCGACCCCACCTTCCTGGCCCACGTGCGGGAGGTGGGGGAATACCTGATGGCGCGCCTGCAGGCGCTGGCGCTCCCCGGCGTGAAGGAGATCCGGGGCCGGGGCCTGCTGGTGGGGATCGAGATCGAGGGAGACGCCCGGGCCGTGGTCGCCGCCGCCCTGGAGCGGGGCTTACTGATCACCACCGCCGGCGACACGGTGGTGCGCCTGGTCCCCCCGCTGATCGTCGAACGGGCCCACATCGACGAGGCCCTGGGGATCCTGGAGGACGCCATGCGGGCGGCCCTCCCCGCCCGCTCTTCCCACGCCTGAACGGGAGGCATCGGATGGTGCGGATCCGACCGGCCCGACCCGAGGACATCCCTGCCCTGTTCGGCCTGGTGGACGCCTACGCCCGGCGGGGATTGTTGCTGCCACGATCCGAGGAGGAGATCGCGGCCACCCTGTCGGATTGGGTCGTGGCGGAGGCGGAGGGCCGGATGGTGGGATGCGGCTCCCTGGTCTGGATGAGCCCGACCCTAGTGGAGATCCGCTCCCTGGCCGTGGCCGAGGATTATCAAGGCAACGGCGCAGGGGGCGCCATCGTCCAGGCGTTGGTCCGGCGCGCCCGGGCGGCCGGGGCCCGGGTCGTGTTCGCCCTCACCCGGGCCGTCCCCTTCTTCGAGCGCCTGGGCTTCGCGGTGACGGAGCGGGAACGTTTCCCCGAAAAAGTCTGGCGGGACTGCGTGCGCTGCCCCCTGCGGGAGCGCTGCGATGAGGTGGCGGTGGTCTACGCCTTCCCGGAGGACGAGGCCTGAGCGGAAGGCGCACGGAGGAAACCCGAATCTGGGAACCCCATATTGATTCCAGGGAGGTCCGTATGGTTCGCAAGGTGGTGCTGGCGTATTCCGGCGGACTGGACACCTCCACCATCATCCCGTGGCTGCGAGAGACGTATGGGTGCGAGGTGATCGCCTTCTGCGCCGACATCGGCCAAGGGGAGGAGGAGCTGCGCGGGGTGGAGGAGCGGGCCTACGCCGGCGGGGCGTCCAAGGTGATCCTCCGCGACCTGCGCGAGGAGTTCCTGCGGGACTACGTGCTGCCCACGGTGCAGGCCGGCGCCGTCTATGAGGGCAAATACCTCCTGGGGACGGCGATGGCCCGCCCCCTGATCGCCAAACACCAGGTCCAGATCGCCCTGGAGGAGGGAGCGGACGCGGTGGCCCATGGAGCCACCGGCAAGGGCAACGACCAGGTCCGCTTCGAGCTCGCCTACCAAGCCCTGGCACCCCATCTGCGGGTGATCGCCCCATGGCGGGAGTGGTCCATCACCTCCCGCCGCGAGGCCTATGAATACGCCCGCGCCCACGGGGTGCCCATCGAGTGGAGCACCAGCCGCTACAGCCGCGATCGGAACCTCTGGCACGTCTCCCACGAGGGCGGTCCCCTGGAGGACCCGGATTGGGAGCCTGAAGCGGATGTCTTCCTCTGGACCACGGATCCGACCTGTGCCCCGGAGACCCCCGAGACCATCACCTTGGCCTTCGAGCAAGGGGTCCCGGTGGCCCTCAACGGCCAGCCGATGGGCCTGGTGCCCTTGATGGAGGCCCTCAACGCCCTGGGGGCCAAGCACGGCGTCGGACGGGTGGATCTGGTGGAGAACCGGCTGGTGGGGATGAAGTCCCGAGGCGTTTACGAGACACCGGGGGGCACCATCCTGGTGGAGGCCCTGCGGGCCCTGGAGACCCTGTGCCTGGACCGCGAGACCATGCACTTCAAGCAGGCCCTGGCCCTGCGCTACGCGGAGCTGGTCTACTACGGCTGGTGGTTCAGCCCCCTGCGCGAGGCCATGGACGCCTTCGTGAAGGTGGTGATGCGGAACGTGACCGGGGAGGTCCGCCTCAAACTGTATAAAGGGAACGTGTGGGTGGTGGGCCGGCGCTCGCCCTACAGCCTCTACCGGGAGGACATCGTCTCTTTCGATACCGTGGGGGCCTACGACCACAAGGACGCCGCCGGCTTCATCCGGCTGTTCGGACTCCCGCTGAAGGTGCACGGCCTGGTCCGCCGCGGGCTGCGCGGGGAGCCCCGCACCCCGGAGGAGCGGGATTAGCCGAACCCCTCGCCTGGGAAAGGAGTCGGAATGCGCCTGTGGGGGACCGTGGAGAACCCGCCGCTGGATCCGGCCTTCGAGCGGCTGAACGCTTCGCTGCCGTTCGACCGTCGCCTGTATCCCCAGGACATCCGGGGCTCCATCGCCTGGGCCCGGGCCCTGGCCCGGGCCGGGATCCTGAGCCCCGAGGAGCAGCAGGCCATCGAGGAGGGCTTGCAACGGGTTCGGGAGGAGTTGGACGCCGGCCTCTTCCTCTTCCGGCCCACCGATGAGGACATCCACACGGCGGTCGAACGGCGGCTCTCGGAGCTCATCGGCCCGGCCGCCGGCAAGCTCCACACCGGGCGCAGCCGGAACGACCAGGTGGCGACAGATCTCCGGCTCTTTCTGATGGACGAATGGCCGGAGCTGGAGGGCGGGCTGCGCGCGCTGGAGGAGGCCCTGGTCCGGCAGGCGGAGGCGCACCCGGATCTCCTGATGCCGGGCTACACGCATCTGCAACGGGCCCAGCCCATCCGCTACGCCCAGTGGTGTCTGGCCCACGCCTGGGCCTTCGAGCGGGACCGGGAGCGGCTGCAGGAGGCCTTCCCCCGCCTGGCCACCCTCCCCCTGGGCAGCGGCGCCCTCGCCGGCACGCCCTTCCCCATCGACCGGGAGGCCCTGGCCCGGGAGCTGGGCTTTCAGCAGGTCTCCCCCAACAGCCTGGACGCAGTCTCCGATCGGGACTTCGTCGCCGAATTTCTCTTCATCGCCGCCATGATCGGTATCCATCTCAGCCGCCTGGCCGAGGACCTCATCCTGTTCGCCAGCGCGGAGTTCGGGTTCATCGAGCTGGATCCCGCCTATACCACCGGCTCCAGCCTGATGCCCCAGAAGCGCAACCCCGACGCCCTGGAGCTGGCCCGGGCGAAGGCCGGGCGGCTCATCGGGCATCTCACCGGTTTCCTCACGGTGCTCAAGGGCTTGCCCTCCGGCTATAACAAGGACCTCCAGGAGGACAAGGAGCCGGTCTTCGATACGGTGGACACGCTGCGGGCGGTGCTGGCCGTGATGCCCGGCCTGATCGCGACCATGCGGCCCCGCCCAGAACGCATGCGCGCCGCCCTGGAGGAGGCTATGCTGGCCACGGAGCTCGCCGACTACCTGGTGCGCAAGGGCGTCCCCTTCCGGGAAGCCCATCGGGTGGTGAGCGCGCTGGTGCAGGAGGCCCTTCGGGAGGGGAAGGCCCTGAGCGCTCTCCCTCTGGAGCGGATGCGCCGGCATCATCCGGCTTTCGAAGCGGACGTCTTCGCCGCCCTGGACCCCGAGGCCGCTGTAGAGCGGCGGGTTGTCATCGGCGGGACGGCCCGGGCCGCGGTGGACGCCCAGATCCGGGCCCTCCGGGCGCGCCTGGCCCCCGCCGACTCCCAGTAGGAGGGACTCAAGGGCTTTCCCGCTATTATGGTGAGGGCATTCTCTTCCCACACTATAATTCCCTCCGAACACGGCATGCACAGGAGGATGCCCATGCGCGTGGAAGTTCGGATCGGGGCCATCCAGGAGGTGGAGGCGGATGCGATCGTGGTGAACTTGTTTGAGGGCGTGACGGCGCCGGGCGGGGCCACGGCGGCCGTGGATCGCGCCCTGGAGGGTCGGATCTCACGGGTGCTCGCCGCTGGGGACTTCCGGGGCCGCCTGGGGGAGACCCTGGTCCTCTACCCCGACGGGCGCATCCCCGCGCCCCGGGTGATCCTGGTCGGGCTGGGCCCGGAGGCTTCCTTCAACACCGAAAAAATCCGCCACGCGGCCGCCGCCGCGGCCCAGCGCGCCCGGGACCTGCGGGTGCGGACCCTGGCGACGGTGGTCCACGGAGCGGGCCGGGGCGGGCTCTCCCCGGAGGAAGCCGCCCAGGCCACCGTGGAGGGGGCCCTGCTGGGCCTTTACACTTACCAGCGGAAGAAGGAGAACACCGGAGGATCCGGGCCGGAGACCCTTCTGCTGGTGGAGTTCGACGCCGCCAAGGAGGCGGCCATCGCCGCGGGCGCCCGCCGCGCCGAGACCCTCGCCCGCTATGTGAACCGGGTGCGGGACTGGGTGAACGAGCCGGGCTCGGATCTGACGCCCCGCCGGCTGGCCGAGGAGGTCCGCGGGCTGGCCGCCGAGGTCGGCGGCGTGCGGGTCCAGGTCCTGGATGAGCACCAGATCACCGCCCTGGGGATGGGCGCCCTCACGGCGGTGGCCCGCGGCAGCGAGGAGCCCCCCCGCTTCATCATCCTGGAATACGCCCCGGAGGGCCGCCTGGAGCGGCCGGTGGTCCTGGTCGGGAAGGGGATCACCTTCGACAGCGGCGGGCTCAACCTCAAGAGCGAGGAAGGCATGCTCACGATGAAGGGGGATATGGCCGGCGCGGCGGCGGTGCTCGGGGCGACCTTGGCCGCCGCCGCGCTGGGGCTGCCGGTCCCGGTGGTGGCCCTCGCCCCCGCCTGCGAGAACATGCCCTCCGGCAAATCCTACAAGCCCGGGGATATCCTGCGGGCCCTCAACGGCAAAACCATCGAGATCGTGAACACCGATGCCGAGGGACGGCTGATCCTGGCGGATGCCCTCTCTTACGCCGCCCGCTACGCGCCCCGCGCGGTGATCGACGTAGCCACCCTGACCGGGGCAGCCATCATCGCCCTGGGCCAGGATGTGGCCGCCGCCCTGTTCTCGGACCACGAGGAGCTGGCCGCGGCGTTGCTGCGGGCCGCCGAGGCCACCGGCGAGCGGCTCTGGCGCATGCCCCTGTGGGAGGATTACCTGGAGCGGATCAAAAGCGATGTGGCCGACGTCAAGAACAGCGGGGGCCGCTACGGTGGGCTGGGGACCTCCGCCATGTTCCTCAAGCAGTTCGCTCCGGAGGGCGTCCCCTGGGCCCATCTGGACATCGCCCCGATGGATATGGCGGAGAAGGCCCGGGGTTACATACCCAAGGGAGGGACCGGATTCGGGGTGCGGCTGCTGGTGCGCTACCTGGAGGATCCCCGGCCATAAGGCCCGCCGAGGAGCAGCCCTTTCCTTGAGGGAAAATCAAGGGCCGGAGGGCGCTCGGGGGCCCCTCCGGCCCTGGTTGCCTGAGCCCGCGCCTATCCGCGGGCGGCCCCCACCGGCTCCGGCACATAGACCGGGACGCACCAGCCCCGATACTTCGGCACCTTCCCCCGCACCACATCGAAGTAGAGATCATGGAGGCGCCGGGTGATCGGCCCGATCTCTCCGTTGCCCACCGGCCGCCGGTCCACCGAGACCACCGGGACGAGCTGGACGCCGGTGCCGCACAGGAACATCTCGTCGGCGTAATACAGCTCGGTGCGGTCGATGTGGCGCTCCACCGTCGGGATCCCCAGCTCGTTGTGGGCCAGCTCGATGAGGGTGCGCCGGGTGATGCCCTCGAGGATCTCGTCGGTCACCGGCGGGGTGATCAGGACGCCGTTTCGGATGATGAAGAGGTTCTCGGCGCTCCCCTCGGCCACATGGCCGTCCTCGGTCAGCACGATGGCCTCGTCGAAGCCGTTGAGCATGGCCTCGCTCTTGGCCAGGGCGGAGTTCACGTAGGCCCCGGTGATCTTGGAGCGGGCGGGGATGGCGTTGTCGTTGATCCGCCGCCAGGAGGAGACCATCACGTGGGCCGCCTCCCGCTCGATGTAGTGGCCGAAGGGGGTGGTCCAGATGGTCAGCTCCTCCTTGAGGTTGTGCAGGCGGACCCCGATGACCTCGTCCGCCTTGTAGGCGATGGGGCGGATGTAGACGTCCTCCCGGTAGCCTTCTTTCTGCAGGAGCTCGACGGTGATGCGGGTGAGGTCGTCGGGGGTGTAGGGGAAGCTCATCAGGAGCATGCGGGCGGAGGCGAGGAGTCGCTCGTAGTGCTCACGGGGCCGGAAGATGAAGAGCTGCTGCTCTTCCTCGTTCCAGTAGGCCCGTATCCCTTCGAAGACGCCGGTGCCGTAGTTGAAGGCGTGGGTGCGCACGCTGATCACCGCCTCCTCGATGGGCACGATGCGCCCTTTGAAGAAGGCATAGCGGCCGCTCATGGCCTTCCCCCTCTGGAAAGGTGGTGAACATCCAGCGGGCCCGGAGGTCCGCACCGATGCGGAGCGCGGGCCGAGGCCCCGCTTTCATTATAGCGCGGCCGGGACCCCGCCGGCCCTGGCCAGAACCGGATGGGGCATCCGTTCGCCGGTGCGGTAGAATGATCCATGCGAGGGAAGTGGGATGCAGAAACCCGGAAGCCCCTGATGGGTGTTCCGAGCGGAAGCGTTCCCGCATTTTGCGAGAGAGGATGGGATGCGATGGCTCTTCGACCCGGGGATTTGAGCTGGCTGCTGGAGCGACGACGGATGCGGCGGGCCCGCCGCCACCAGGGGGCCGCCCGATGGATCCGCCTGGCCCTGGCGCTGGGGATCTTCGGCCTCACCGGGATGGGATTGTTCGCCGCGGCTGGCGTGGCCGGGGCCGCCGCCCTTTACGTCAGCCTGATCCGCCAGGCCGATCCCGCTCGCATCGAGGCCAGCGCCAGAGCCTTCGAGACCACCAAGATCTACGACCGCACCGGCCGCGTCCTCCTCTATGAGGTGATCGATCCCACCTGGGGCGATCGCACCTGGGTGCCCCTGGAGCAGATTCCCCTCGCCCTGCGCCAGGCCACCATCGCCATCGAGGATCGCTCCTTCTACGAGAACCCGGGGATCAACCCTCGCGGCCTGTTGCGGGCCTTCTGGATCAACCTGCGCACCGGCGGCGAGGTCGTCCAGGGCGGCTCCTCCATCACCCAGCAGCTGGTGAAGAACACCCTCATCGATCCCCAGGAGCGCTACCAGCGCTCCTACACCCGCAAGATCAAGGAGATCCTGCTGGCCCTGGAGCTCTCCCGCCGCTACTCGAAGGATCAGATCCTGGAAATGTATCTGAACACGAACTTCTACGGGAACCTGGCTTACGGGGTGGAGGCCGCCTCCCAGATCTACTTCGGCAAGCATGTGTGGGAGCTGAACCTGGCGGAGTCCGCCATGCTGGCCGCCATCCCCCAGTTCCCCAGCCTGAACCCCATCGACGCCCCCCAGGAGGCCAAGCGCCGTCAGGAGATCGTGCTGGACGCGATGGTGCGGGAGGGCTACATCTCCCCCGAGGCGGCCGCGGCCGCCAAGGCCCAGCCCCTCCAGATCCGGCGTCAGCCCGCCGCGCGTTTCGACATCAAAGCCCCCCACTTCTCCCTTTACGTCCGCCGCTGGCTGGAGGAGCGCTTCGGACCCGAACTGGTCCACCGTGGTGGGCTCCGGGTCTACACCACCCTGGACTGGGACCTCCAGCAATACGCCGAGCAGGCCGTCCGCCGCCACGTCGAGAAGCTGAAGGCGGAAAAGCGCAACGTGACCAACGGGGCCCTGGTGGCCATCCGGCCGAGGACCGGTGAGATCCTGGCCATGGTGGGAAGCGTGGATTACTGGGACGAGTCCATCGATGGCCGCTTCAACGTGGCCGTGGATGGACTGCGGCAGCCGGGCTCCGCCTTCAAGCCTTTCACCTACGCCACCCTGCTCAGCCAGGGCGTGCCGGCTTCCCACTTGTTCTGGGATGTCCCTAAGACCTTCGATCAGGGGCCGGGGATGCCGCCTTACGCCCCGGAGAACTACGACCGCAAGTTCCATGGCCCCCAGCGGATGCGATTGGCCCTGGCCCGCAGCTACAACATCCCGGCCGTGGAGGCCCTGCAGATGGCCGGGATCGCCAACGTCATCCGCCTCGCCCACCGCATGGGGCTCACCACCCTGGATAAAGGCCTGGATTACTACGGCCTGGCCCTCACCCTGGGCGGCGGCGAGGTGCGCCTGATCGACATGGTCTACGCCTTCAGCGTCTTCGCCAACAACGGCTTCATGGCCGGCGCCCCCGTCCCCGAAGACCGCCGCCGGCCCGGCTACCGGGAGCTGGACCCGGTCCCTGTGCTCCGGGTGGAAACCCCGGATGGGAAGGTCCTCTGGGAATACCGCCAGCCGGAGGTCCAGGCCATCCTGGACCCGCGGGTGGCCTACCTGATCACCAGCATCCTCTCGGACAAGGCCGCCCGCTGGGAGGCCTTCGGGCGCGGCAACGTCTTGGAGCTCTCCCGGCCCGCGGCGGTGAAGACGGGGACCACCAACGACTGGCGGGACAACTGGACCATCGGCTACACCCCGCAGCTGGCGGTGGGCGTGTGGGTGGGGAACACCGACAACAGCCCGATGCGGAACGTCTCCGGGATCGCTGGGGCGGCCCCCATCTGGCATGACGTGATGGAATACGCCCACCGGGACCTCCCGGAGGAGCCCTTCCAGCGGCCTCCCGGCCTGATCGAGCAGACCATCTGCGCCGTCTCCGGCAAGCTCCCCGGCCCCTACTGCCCGACGGTGAAGGAGCTGTTCATCCCGGGGACGGAACCTCAAGAGATCTGCGACCTGCACCAGGCCTTCCGCATCAACCGGGAGACCGGCAAGCTGGCCACCGCCAGCACGCCCCCGGACAAGGTGGAGGAGAAAGTCTTCCTGGTGGTCCCGCCGGAGGCCCTGGGCTGGGCCCGGGAGGCCGGCATCCCCCAGCCGCCCACGGAATACGACACCCAGTTCGCTCAGCCGGCCGGCGACGTCGCCATCCTCAACCCCGCCCCCTACGCCTACGTCCGCGGGATCGTCCCCATCATCGGCAACGCCCGGGGGGATGTGGCCTTCTACCGGCTGGCCATGGGGGCCGGCCTGAACCCCACCGCCTGGATCCCGATTGGCCCGGAGCACGGCAACCCCGTGGACAACGGGCTCCTGGAGAGCTGGGACACCTCCGGCTTCGCCGACGGCCTCTACACCCTGCAGCTCACCGTGGTCCGCCACGACGGGAGCGTGCACACCGCCGTGGTCCCGGTGACCGTGGACCGCACCCCCCCTGCGGTGCGGGTGGTGTATCCGCGGGAGGGGGAGACGTATAAGCTTTCGGAGGAATGGATCAGCGTGGTCACCGAGGTCTCAGACAACTACGCCATGGACCGGGTGGAGTTCTACGCGGACGGGCAGCCTTTCGCCGTGCGCGACGCGCCGCCCTTCAACGCGAAGTGGTATTTCAACCGGGTGGAGCGGGAGCGCCTGCTGGGCTGCCACGAGTTCTGGGTGAAGGCCTACGACAAGGCCGGCAACGAGACCGAGAGCCACCACGTCCGCGCCTGCGTCACCCGCTGAGCGTCAGCCCGGAGGCCGCAGGCCACCCACCTTGTCGATCCGCAAGCTCCCCGCTATACTTCAAGCACCAACACAGCTCCAACCTGATGGGACGGGAGGCCGCTGCCCGGGAGGAAGCGCGGAAGAGGGGGTTCCGGGCGGGGCCCGGCGGAGGTTGGGAGAAGCCGCTGGGCTCCGCCTGCCGGAGCGCAGGGGGGTGCTATGATCGCGGAGCTCCCCATCGCCAGAACCAAGATCTACCCGCCGGTGCGGCGCGGGCCGCTGCTGGAGCGCCCCCGCTTGCTCAACTTCCTGCATGAGAACATCGATAAGACCCTTATCCTGCTCTCCGCGCCGGCCGGTTACGGGAAGACCGCCCTCCTCATCCAGTTCTATCACGACACCGACCTCCCCGTCGCCTGGTATAGCCTGGATGAGACGGATCGGAACCTCCACCGCTTCGTGGAGCACCTGGTGGCCTCCCTCCGGGAGCGGTTCCCTGCCTTCGGCCGCCTCACCCTGGGGGTGCTGCGGGCCGGCGCCCCCCCCGAGACGGTGGCCACTGCCATCATCAACGACATGCTCGAGAACATCCCCGACTACTTCGCCCTGATCCTCGACGACTATCACATGGTGGCGGAGCACCTCGGCATTCAGATCCTGATGCGCCACCTGCTGGAGCGCGCCCCCGAGCACCTCCACATCCTGCTGGCCAGCCGCGGCCCCTACGGCCTCCCGATGACCCCTCTGGTCGCCCGCCAGCAGGCCACCGGCCTGGGCGCCCGCCACCTCGCCTTCACCCCCGAGGAGGTCCGCGCCCTCTTCACCCGCCACCACGCCATGGAGCTCTCCGAAGAGGAGGCCCGGGCCCTGGCCCAGGAGACCGAGGGGTGGATCACCGCCATCCTCCTCCTGGTGGAGCACCTGCGGGAGACCGGGGCCTACCGCCCCCTGCGGCCCGGCGAGCCCGGCGCCCTCTACCGGTATCTCGAGGAGGAGGTCCTGCATCGCCAGCCCCCTGAGCTTCAGGACTTCCTCCTGGAGACCGCCATCCTCCCCCTCTTCAACGTCGCCGCCTGCAACGCCGTGCGCGCCCGGGACGACTCCGCCCGGTGGATCGAAGAGGCCGACCGCCGCCAGCTCTTCCTGATCCAGGTCGAGACCACCGCGGAGGGCCCCTGGTATCGCTACCATCATCTCTTCCGGGAGTTCCTCAACTTCCACCTGCGCTCCTGGGACCCCGCCCGTTACCGGGTCCTCCATCAGCGGGCGGGCCGATGGTTCGCCGGGCGGGGCGACGCCGAGGCCGCCGTCGCCCACTTCTTAGAGGCCGAGGATCTGGAGGCCGCCGTCGAGGCCATGGAGGGGGCGGTGCGGGGCGTCTTCGCCGCCGGGCGCCTGGAGACCCTGGGCCGGTGGTTCCGGGCCCTGCCCCCCGCCCGCCTGCGGCAGGCCCCCCGCCTGCTGCTTTACCAAGCCAAGATGCTCGCCGACACCGGCCGGCCGGAAGCCGCCCTCCACCTCCTGGACCAAGCCGCGGCGGCCTGCGGGCCGGGGGACGACCAGGTCCGGGTGGAGATCGAGATCCAGCGGGCCTCCACCCTGAAGCTGATGGGCCGGCACGCCGAGGCCCTCGCCGCCGCCGAGGCCGCCCTCGCCGCCTGCCGGCCGGAGTGGACTCACCCCCTGGCCGCCGCCCACCGGCTGCGGGGCTTCGCCCGCCTCGCCCAGGGCCGCCCCCGGGAGGCGGAGCAGGACCTCCGCCAGGCCATGGCGCTGTTCCGTTCCCTCGAGGCCCCGGTGGATCTTGTGAACACCCTGATCGAGCTGGCCGAGGCCCTGCGGGCCCAGGATCGGCTGGTGGAGATGGACCTCTACCTTCAGGAGGCCCTGGCCTTGGCCCGGTCCCTGGAGAACCCCCGTCCCCTGATCTCCCTCCTGAACAACCTGGGCTACACGGCCTACACCCGGTGCCAGTTCGAGGCCGCCCGGCGCTACTACGAGGAGGGCCTGGGGCTGGCCCGCCAGGTGGGGGATCGGCGGGCCGAGGCCTTCCTCCTCATCGGCCTGGCGGACTTGGCCCGGGACGAGGAGCGGCTGGAGGAAGCCCTGGCGGCCTACCGGGCGGCCCTGGAGATCGCCCGGGAGGTCCGCAACGCCTACCTCACCGCCTACGGCTTGGAGGGGCTGGGGCGGACCCTGCGGCTGAAGGGGCAGCCCCGCCAGGCCCTCGCCTCCCTGCGGGAGGCGGCGGAGATGGCGGCCCGCCTGGGGGTGCCGACCCTGGCCGCGGTGGCCGCCCTCTCCCGGGGGATGGCCGAGGTGGAGGCTGGGCAGGCCCTGGACGGCCTCTCCCGCATGGCCCCGGCCCTGGAGCGCCTGCAGGGGGCGGAGCTGCCCACCCGGGTGTGGGGGCACTTCCTGATGGCCCGGGCCTACTTCCTGGCCCACCGCCAGCGGGATGCCCTCCAGCAGCTCGCCGAGGCGGCCCGGCTCAACGGGCCGGACCTCCTCGTCGCCCCCCTGCTCCCGGAGCTCCGGCGGGCCGACAAGCTCTTCCGCTTGGCCGGGCGGCGGGGGGTGGAGTGGCCCCGGATCTGGGATCCCCTGCGCCGGCTCGGGCGGTCCCGCCGGGCCTCCGCCCGGGCCGCCTCGCCCCCTATGGAGATCCGGGCCTTCGGCCCCGGGGAGGTGTGGATCGAGGGGCAGCGCGTGGCCTGGCCTGAGGGCCGCAAGGCCTGGGAGCTATTCTTCTTCATGCTCTCGGTGGGCTCGGCGACTCGAGAGGAGATCGGGGCGGCCCTCTGGCCCGACGCCGATCCGGCCCGGCTCACCGGCCAGTTCCACTCGGCCAAGTGGCGCCTCAAGCGGATCCTGAGGCGGGAGGTCCTGGTTTTCCGGGAGGGTCGCTACGCCTTCGATCGCCGCCAGCCCCACTGGTATGACGTGGAGGTCTTCGAGGCGCACCTCCGGCAGGCCCGGGCGGCCCGGGGGACCCCCGAGGCCCTCTCCCACCTGCGGGCGGCCGTGGAGCTCTACCGGGGGGACTACCTGAGCGGCTGGAACGCCGAGTGGGCGGTGGAGCGCCGGGAGCGGCTGCGGGCCCAGTATCTGGAGGCCCTCCTCACCCTGGCGGAGGCGACCCTGACGGCGGGGGAGCCGGCGGCGGCCCTGGCCTGGTTCCAACGGGCCCTGGAGGCTGACCCCTACTTAGAGGCCGCCTGCCTGGGGGCCCTCCGCTGTTACCTCGCCCTGGACCAGCCCGGTGCCGCCCTGGATCTCTACCGGCAGTATGCGGCCCGCCTGGAGCGGGAGCTGGGCCTGCGGCCCTCCCCCGAGGCCCAGGCCCTGTATGAGTCCATCCGCCGCGCCCGGAGCCCGACCGGCCGCCCGTGATCCGCCCTCGCGCCTGAAAGCGGCCCCTTGAGGCAGGCGGCGAACCGCCGGACGCGGCGAGGGAAATCGCACCGGTGCGGGATCGAAAGGCCTGGCCCATCGCTCCGTCCTGCCATCGCCCGCCGGCGCGGGCACCCCCTTCCTGAGCCCTGAACCCCCGACAGAATCCCTTAACCACGCGCCTGGTCCGTCAGAAATCCCTGCCCATCCCCGTGAGAGTCCCGTGAGAGGCCCTCGTTACGATGGAGCCAGAATCCTTTCGGGAGGAAGCGCCATGAAGGCCCGTGGGCTCGCGCTGGCGACCTGGTTGATGACCCATCCTCAGGCGTTCCGCCTGGCCCTGCTCGCGGTCTGGCTGGTCGGGGCGGTCTTCCGGCTGGCCAACCCGCCGATGGATGGCGGCAGTCCTACATAGGTTTGGCTTGAGCGTCAGAATCCTCGATAAGGAGCGACGACCATGTCGGCGGCGGCGATCGACGAGCTGGTGGGCTGGGCCCTGATCGACGAGCGGATCCGCGAGGAGCTGCTGGGCCCCCGCCGGGCGGAGGTGCTGGCCCGCTACGACCTCACCGAGGAGGAGCGCCAGTGGCTGCTCCGGGTGCGGGCGAAGGACCTGACCGGCTTCGCCGCAGCGGCGGCCCGGTGGCTGGAGCATCGGGCGGCCCGGGACGAGACCCCTTTCCCCGATTATCTCTTCGCGTAGGTGGGCGATGAGACTCCTGATTGTGGAACAAAACCCGGATATGCGGCTGCTCTACCGCATCGGCCTGCGCAACGTGCCGTGGGAGATCCGAGAGGCGGGCACGATGGCGGAGGCCCTGGAGCAGGTGACGGCGCACCATCCGGACATCGTCCTGATCGGCGAGGAGCTGCCGGATGGGGATCCCTTCGAGCTCTGCGCCTGGATCAAGTCGAATCCGGAGACCCGGGACATTGTGGTGGCCATCACGGTTTACTATATGGACGGACTGATCCGGCGGCGGAGCCAAGAGGTGGAGGCGGACGCCTGCTGGCTGGGCCCGATCCCGCCCCGGGAGCTGCCCAAGCGGCTGGAGGAGCTCTATCACCAGGTCCGGCAGGCCGTCGCCGGTGGGAACAACGGGTCCTCGAATCGCCCGCCGCAAGGATAAACCCGGGGAGCTGCGGCCGGGAGGGGCGGCCCGGAGGCTCGCTCCTCCCGGCCGCGGGGGAGCAGGATGGGAACGCCCCAAGGGGGCACCTGCCCGGACCCCCGGGACGGAGGTGTCAGCGCTTCTGTGCGGGGAGGGTTTCTGCAACGCCCTCTAGCAGGAGGAGCCATTGCTTGAGGGAGAGCCCCCCGGTGTAGCCCCCCAGGCTCCCGTCCGAGGCGACCACCCGGTGACAGGGGATGAGGATGGGAAGGGGGTTCGCCCCGAGGGCTTGTCCCACGGCCCGGGTCGCCCCCGGCCGTCCGATGCGCCGCGCCAGCTCTGCATATGTGATCGTCCGCCCATACGGGATGCGCAGCGTCTCCCGCCAGACCGCCTGCTGAAAGGCCGTGCCCTCCGGATCCAGAGGGACGGTGAACGTTTTCCGTTTCCCCCGCAAATACTCCAGGATCTGGGCGATGGCCTGGGCGGCTAAGCCGCCGTCCCACCGGATCCACTCGGGGTGGGCCGCCTGAAGGGCCGCCCACTCCGAAGCGGCGTCCTCCCCGAAGATCACCCGTCGCACGCCCCGCGCCCCCGCCACCACCCACAGCGTCCCCAGCGGTGTCCCCTCCGCCATCGACCAGTGCATGGCGCCTCCATCCAATGAAAGGCTCCCCACAGCACAGGCCACGATGGGATCCGCCATGGATTTTCCCCCCGTTCCGGCTTCTGCTAAAATGCCCCCGCTGCACCCTTTCTTCAGCCCAAGGTGAGGGAAGATCGATGCGTCGAACCGCTGGCTGGCTGCTCGCGGCATGGATCGGGCTCGCCCTGATGGGCCTCACAGTGGCCGGTCTGGCCGGCTCCGGACCCCGGGCCCTGGCCCAGGCGGCGGTCACCGCCACCCCGCGCCCCGATGGCTCGATCGTCCACACCGTGCAGGAGGGGGACACCCTCTTCGGCCTCGCCCTGCTTTACGGCACCACCGTAGACGAGATCCGGGCCCTGAACGGGCTGGACTCGGACCTGCTGATCGTCGGCCAGGAGCTCCTGATCCGGCCGCCGCAGGCTGCCCCGGCCGCTCCTTCGCCGACGCCCGCGCCCGTGGCGCGCCAGCCGGGGGCGCTGTGCACCGGGGCCTTCGAGGATCGGAACGGGAACGACCAGAGGGAAGAGGGGGAGCCCTGGATCGCGGGGGTGCGCATCGCCCTGGTGAACGGGCGCGGCTTTCAGCAGACTCTGATCTCCCAAGCCGGCCAGCCGGCCTGCGCCCGGGATCTGGAGCCGGGTTACTATCTCCTCGCCCTGGACGATCCGGCCGGCTACCAAGCCTCCGGCTTCCCGCGACGGGAGGTCTGGTTGCCATGGAACGCGGAAGTGACCCTGCTCTTCGGGCTCCGCCCGGCTGCCGCGTCCCCGGCCCCCACTCCTTTGCCGGCCCCTGCCGCGGCGAGCGCCTCCGGCCTCGATCTCACCCGCCTGGGGGAGGCGCTGCTGCTCGCCGCCGGGTTCCTCGCATTGCTGCTGGTCGGGGGTGCGGTCGGCTACTGGGTCGGCCAGCGGCGCGCCCGGCCGCGGTGAGGCACCCGGGGAGAACGGACCCGCGCCGGTGTGCCGCAACCGGGAACGCGGTGGCAAGAAAGATGTCCCCCTGAAAGCAAACTGAAAGGATCGGGCGATGACGTGGACGGGAGTGATCCTGGCGGCGGGGTTAAGCACCCGCTTCCGCTCCGAGCGGCCGAAGGTGATCCATCCCCTGGCCGGCCGCCCGATGATCCGACACAGCATCGAGGCCCTGCGGGCGGCCGGATCGCCCCATCCTCCCGTGGTGGTCATCGGACCGGCTGCGGACCTGGTCCGGGAGGCGGCCGGCCCGGGGGTGCGCTTCGTCCGGCAGCCGGCCCCCCGAGGAACCGGCGACGCCGTCCGGTGGGCCGAGCCGCTCCTGCGGGAGGAGGCCTCCGACCTCCTGATCACCTATGCGGATCTCCCGCTGGTGCGTCCCGAAACCTACCGGCGCCTGATGGAGGCTCACCGGGCGCGAAGGGCCACGCTCACCCTCCTCACCGCCCGGCTCTCGGATCCCACCGGCTACGGCCGGGTGGTCCGGGATGAAGCCGGGCGGGTGGTGCGGGTGGTGGAGCAGGCCGAGGCGAGCCCGGAGGAGCGGCGCCTCTCGGAGATCAACGTAGGGGTCTACGCGGTGCGGGCGGCCTGGCTCTGGCCCGCCCTGGCCCGGCTGCAGCCCAGCCCGGTGAAGGGCGAGCTCTACCTCACGGATCTCGTCGCCCTGGCCGTGGCGGACGGCGAGCCGGTGGAGGCGGTGCCCCTGGAGGATCCAGAGGAAGCCTTAGGGGTCAACACCCGGGTTCAGCTGGCCGAGGCCGAGCGCATCCTGCGGCGGCGGATCAACGCCCGCTGGATGCTGGAGGGGGTCACCCTGGTCGATCCGGACCGCGTGTATATCGGGATGGAGGCGATCATCGGCCCGGACACCGTGATCTATCCGGACACTTACATCGAGGGGGAGACGCGGATCGGCCGCCGCTGTCGCATCGGGCCCAACGCCATCCTGCGGGACGCGGTGATCGGGGATGATTGCGTGGTGGAGGCGTCGGTGGTGGAGGGCGCCGTGCTGGCGGATCGCGTCCACGTGGGGCCCTTCGCCCACCTCCGCCCGGGGACGCGGCTGGCGGAGGAGGTGCGGGTGGGGAACTTCGCCGAGATCAAGAACAGCGTCGTCGGCCCGCGGACCCGGATGCACCATTTCGGCTATCTGGGGGACGCCACGGTGGGCGCCGATGTGAACATCGGGGCGGGGACGGTGACCTGCAACTACGACGGGGTGCGCAAGCATCCCACGGTGATCGAGGATGGGGCTTTCATCGGCAGCGACACGATGCTGGTGGCCCCGGTGCGGGTGGGGCGCGGGGCCAAAACCGGCGCCGGTTCCGTGGTGACCCGCGACGTCCCGCCGGAGACGCTGGTCTATGGGGTGCCGGCGCGCCCTCGCCCGGCCTCGGGATCCGAGTGAAGGGGGGTTCTCAGGCAGCCCCCAACGCCGCCCGGCGCGCCCGCAACCGGCTGAGACGCGCCACCGCCTCCCGCAGGGTCTCCTCCCGCTTGCAGAAGGCGAAGCGGACCTGGCTGCGCCCTCGCTCCGGGTGGGCGTAGAAGCTGGAGCCGGGGACCACGGCCACGCCGATCTCCCGGACCAGGTGCATGGCGAAGGCGGTGTCGTCCTCGAAGCCGAAGGCCCGGAAGTCCGTCATCACGTAATAAGCTCCTTGAGGCCGCCAGACCTCGAACCCCAGCTCCTCCAGAGCGTCCACCAACAGCCGCCGCCGGCGGTCGTAATCCGCCCGCAGCGCCTCGTAATACGCGGGCGGGAACTGTAGGGCCACAGCGCTCGCCTCCTGGAGGGGAGCTGGCGCGCCCACCGTGAGGAAGTCGTGGACCTTGCGGATCGCGCCGGTGAGGTCCTCCGGGGCGATGCACCAGCCGATGCGCCATCCGGTCACCGCGTAGGACTTCGACATCCCGCTGATGGTGACCGTGCGCTCCCACATCCCGGGGAGGGTGGCGATGGGGATGTGGCGGTGGCCATCGTAGAGGATGTGCTCGTAGATCTCATCCGTGATGGCATAGGCATCGTAGCGCTGGCACAGCTCGGCGATGAAGCGGAGCTCCTCCTCTGAGAACACGTGGCCGGTGGGGTTGTGCGGCGTGTTGAGGATGATGGCCCGGGTGCGGGGGGAGAAGGCCCGCCGCAACGCGTCCGGGTCGAAGGTCCAGTCGGGCGGATGCAGGGGGACGTAGACCGGCTTCGCCCCGCTGATCCAGGTGTCTGGCCCGTAGTTCTCGTAGAAGGGCTCAAAGATGATTACCTCGTCGCCGGGGTTGAGCAGGGCAAGCAGGGTGGCAATCATGCACTCCGTAGCCCCGCAGCACACCGTGATGTGCCGCTCCGGGTCGACCTCCATGCCGTAAAAGCGGCGATATTTTTCGGCGATGGCGGCGCGCAGGCGAGGACTCCCCCAGGTGATGGCATACTGGTTGTGGTCCTCCCGGATGGCCCGGGCGGCCGCCTCCTTCAGGGCCTCCGGGGCAGGGAAATCCGGGAACCCCTGGGCCAGGTTGATGGCTCCAAACTGATGGGCCCACCGGGTCATCTCCCGGATGACGGATTCGGTGAAATGCGTTACGCGATCTGCAGTGCGAGCCTTCACCATCCACCCTCCGGCCGAGTTTGAACCCACAGGTGGGAAATCCTGCACGCCCTCGCGGCAGGCTCTTCACGACCGCCGGGCTCCGAGGCGCCGCAAGGGATGCCTTCAAACCCTCAGTGGATTATGGGAGCGATGGTCTTTTGTGTCAAAGTGGCTTCCCCGAAATGGCCTGCCGGTTGAAACGGGAAGCGGGACCTTCCGCCTTTGGCGGTAAAATGGGTCCGGCCTTTGGGAGGGATCCCGGACGGAGCCATGGGAGATGCGGCGTTTCTTCGGTGCCTTCATCCCAATCCGCGTGGCCCTGAGCGGCGCGGATTTGGTCATCCTGCTGCTGCTGGGAGCGCTTCTGGTGCTGGGGATGGCCCTGGCGGTTCAGGCCCCGGCCGCGATCTCCGGGCCAGCGGTGAAGCTGGCCCCGGAGCTCCTGCCGTATTACGCCCTGCGCTCCCTCCTGCGCATGGCAATGGCCTATATCCTCTCCCTCCTGTTCTCCCTGACAGTGGGCTACCTCGCGGCGACCCGGCGCTGGGCCGGCGCGATCATCCTCCCCATCCTGGACGTCCTCCAGTCGGTGCCGATCCTCTCCTTCCTTCCTGTGGTCGCCCTTTCCCTGACAGCCATCCTCCCCGAGGGCGTGGCGGTGGAGCTGGCCTCCATCGTCCTCATCTTCACCAGCCAGGTCTGGAACTTGACCTTCAGCTTCTACCAGTCATTGATCACCATCCCGGGGGATCTCCGAGAGGCGGCCCGCATCTTCCGGCTGAACCCCTGGCTCCGCTTCCGACATCTGGAGCTGCCTCACGCCGCCATCCCTCTGATCTGGAACAGCATGATGAGCTGGGCCGGGGGATGGTTCTTCCTGATGGCGGCGGAGACCTTCACGGTCGGCGCCCGGGACTTCCGGCTGCTCGGTCTGGGGACCTACCTGCAGATGGCAGCGGAACAGGGAGATCTGCAGGCCCTGGGGTGGGGGTTGCTCGCCCTGATCGCGGTGATCGTGGGGATGGATCAGCTGATCTGGCGCCCCCTGCTGGCCTGGGCGGATAAGTTCCGCGTGGAGATGGTGGAGAGCGACGAGGCGCCCTCCTCCTGGCTTTATGACCTGTGGCAGCGCGCCGCGCTGTCCGAGTGGTTCCTGCGACGGGTCTGGGAGCCCCTGGTGGAGCGCGTGGATGTGGCGCTGGGCCGCCTGAGCGAGCAGCTGGCCGTCCGGCCGGCGCTGAACCCCATCCCGCCCTGGCTGGTGGGGTTGCCCTTCGCGGCCCTGGCCCTCCTCGGCCTGGGCTATGGCATCGTGCAGGCCTATCACCTGCTCGGCGCGCTGCCCGCCTCGGCCCTGCCCCTCCTCGGCCTGGCCACCCTGGCCTCCATGGCCCGCGTCCTGTCCGCCCAGATCATCGCCCTGGCCTGGACGGTGCCGGTGGGGGTGTGGATCGGCATGAACCGCTCGCTGGCGGCGCGGCTGCAACCCATCGTCCAGGTCGTGGCCTCCATCCCGGCCACCGCCCTCTTCCCGGTGATCCTGCTCTTCGCGCTGCGGCTCCCGCTGGGGATCGAGATCGCCGCCGTGCTGCTGATGCTGATGGGCACGCAGTGGTATCTGCTGTTCAACGTCATCGCCGGGGCCTCCGCCATCCCCCGGGATCTGATCTTCACCACGGAGATCCTGGGGCTCCGGGGCCTGGAGCGCTGGCGGGTGCTGATCCTGCCGGCGATCTTCCCCTACCTGATCACCGGTCTGATCACCGCCAGCGGCGGGGCGTGGAACGCCACCATCGTGGCGGAGTATGTGGAGTTCGCCGGCCGGGCCCACGCCACCCTGGGCCTGGGGGCCCTCATCGCTCAGGCCACCGGCCAGGGGGATTACTCTATGCTGCTCGCCGCCACCCTCACGATGATCCTCACCGTCGCGGCCATCAACCGCCTGGTCTGGCGCCGCCTCTACGCTATGGCCGCCGAACGGTTCCGCCTGGAATGACGGCCGACCTGACCAGAGGTCACGAGGAGATCGCTCGCAGCGACCCTGCCGGAAAACCCCGCTCCCATGCGATGGGATCACCTCTCCCGGCGGAATCCGGGTTAACATAGATAGATGGCGTCCTTTCCGGAACCCGCTGGACGGGCCGGAGGGCCGAATCCGATCCCGGAGGCACGGCGACGGTGAACACCCATCCCGCTTCGGAGCCCGAGCCCTCGATCCCGGGGATCCCGGAATACGAGGAGGTCCCCCCGGGCCATAAGGCCGGCTTCGTGGCCATCATCGGCAAGCCCAACGTGGGCAAGTCCACCCTGCTCAACGCCTACCTGGGGACCAAGATCGCCATCGTTTCCCCGAAGCCCCAGACCACCCGCCATCGCATCCTGGGCGTGCTGACCCGGCCCGACGCCCAGGTGATCTTCATGGACACCCCGGGGATCCATCAGCCCTTCCACAAGCTGGGGGAGTATATGGTGGAGGTGGCCCGCCGGGCCATCCCGGACGCCGATGTGGTGGTCTTCCTGGTGGACGCTTCCCAGTGGCCGGATGAGGAGGATCGCATGATCGCCGAGCTGCTGAAGGAGCAGGCGGCGGATAAGCCTGTGATCCTCGCCCTGAACAAGATCGATCTTCTGAAATCCGACCGGGAGGCCCACCTGGCCGCCTACCGGGCCCTGGCCCCTACCCCGCCGGACGCCGAACCCCCTTTCCCCTGGGAGGAAGTTCAGATCTCCGCCATTCGAGGGGATAACCTGGATCAGCTACTGGAACGGATCATCGCCCATCTCCCGGAGGGGCCCCGCTATTACGACCCCGAGATGCTGACGGACCAGCCGATGCAAATGATCGTGGCGGAGCTCATCCGGGAGAAGGCCCTGCTCCTGCTGCGGGAGGAAGTCCCCCACGGGATCGCGGTGGAGATCACCGACTGGGTGGATCGCAACCCGAACCTCACCTACATCGCCGCCACGATCTATGTGGAGAAAGAGACCCACAAGCCCATCGTCATCGGCGAGAACGGGCAGATGCTCAAGCGCATCGGGGCGGCGGCCCGTCAGGAGATCGAGGCCCTCCTGGGCCATGCGGTTTACCTCGAGCTCTGGGTGAAGGTCCGCAAGAACTGGCGGCGGGATCCGGAGCAGCTGCGCCGCCTGGGCTACGCCCTCCCCCGGGAGCGCAAAGGCCGCCGTTGAGGAGCCCGGCGATGAAAGGGCCCGCAGGCCTGCTGGTGCTGGACAAACCCCAGGGCTGGACCTCCCACGACGTCGTGGAGCGGGTCCGGCGGTTGACCCGCGTCCGGCGGGTGGGCCACGCCGGGACGCTGGATCCCCTGGCGACCGGGGTGCTGGTGGTGCTGATCGGGCCGGCCACCCGGCTGGCGGAGTTCCTGCTTCGGCACGACAAGCGTTACCGGGCCACTCTCCGCCTGGGGATCGCCACCGACACGGGAGATGCGGAAGGACGTGTCCTGTTCGAGCGGCCGGTGGCGATCTCGCGGGAGGCCTTCGAGGAGGTCCTGCAGGCCTTCATCGGGGAGATCGATCAGATCCCCCCCGCCTTCTCCGCCATCCGGATGGGTGGGGAGCGGCTGTATGAGAAGGCCCGCCGGGGCGAGCCGGTGTCTCCCCCACCGCGCCGGGTGCGCATTGACGCCCTGCGGCTGGTGGAGTGGAACCCTCCATGGGCGGTCCTGGAGGTGGACTGCTCCGCGGGCACGTATATCCGCGCCCTGGCCCGGGACATCGGGGAGCGCCTGGGATGCGGAGCCCATCTGACGGCGCTGCGGCGCCTGGCCAGCGGGCCCTTCACCCTGGCCGACGCGGTCCCTTGGGAGGCCTTCGAGGCTGCCGCCCGGGCGGGATCCTGGACGGCTTACCTGCGCCCGGTGGGGGAGGCATTGCCGGACTGGCCCCCGGTGACCCCGGGCGAGGCGCTCCTCGTCCGGCTGCGCCACGGCCAGGCCCTCCCGGCGGCCGCGCTCCCCCATCCCGGCCCCCGCCTCCGGGTCCACGGACCGGATGGGGAGCTGATTGCCCTGCTGGAACGAAGGGGGGACCGCTGGCAGCCCGTGCGGGTGTTCCCGGAGGATCCATGAGCAGGGAACCGGTGGGAAAGGAGCCGCGGATGCGTTTCGTCCAGGATCTGGAGGAGGTGGAGCCGTTCCCTTCCGTGGTGACGGTGGGTGCCTTCGACGGCGTGCACCTGGGCCATCAGGCCCTCATCGCCCAGGTCGTGGCCATGGCCCGGGCGACAGGCGGGCGCGCCGTGGTGGTCACTTTCTTCCCGCACCCCGCCGTGGTCCTGCGCGGGGAGACGCCGTTCTACCTCACGTCCCCCGAGGAGAAGCGGCGCTACATCGCCCGCCTGGGGGTGGACCTGCTGGTCCAGCTCCCCTTCACGCCGGAGACGGCCCGCATCCGGGCCGCGGCGTTCGTCGAGCAGCTGGTCCGCATCGGCATGCGGGCCCTCTGGGCCGGCCCGGATTTCGCCCTGGGTTATCGGCGGGAGGGGACCCTGCCCGTCCTGGAGGCGCTGGGCCGCCAGCATGGCTACACAGTTCACGTCGCCATGGAGTTCCGTCTGGGCGGTCGCCCGGTGCGCAGCAGTCGGATCCGCGAGGCGCTGCGGCAGGGGGACGTGCGCGCCGCCGCGGCGTGCCTGGGGCGTCCCTTCGCGGTCAGCGGGGAGGTCATCGCCGGGGCCGGCCGGGGGCAGCGCCTGGGCTTCCCCACTGCGAACCTCGCGATCTGGCCGGAGCACGCCCTCCCGGCGGACGGGGTGTATGCGTGCTGGGCGGATCTGCCGGAAGGGATCCGCCGCATGGCGGTGGTCAACATCGGGGTCCGGCCCACCTTCGATCAGAGCCAGGAGCGCATCGTCGAGGCCCATCTGCTGGACTGGCACGGCGATCTATACGGCCAGCGGGTGACGCTGCACTTTATCGAACGCCTGCGGGAGGAGCGCCGGTTCCCGTCGGTCGCGGACCTGGTCGCGCAGATCCATCGGGACGTCGAGCGGGCCCGCGCGTTGCTGGAGGCGATGGCGCCGCCCGTTCCCATCGAGGCGGAGTAACGCGGCATGACCGCTTCCGAATCCTCCTGCGGAGGCAAGAGATGAACACGCTGAACCGCGTCCTGGTGGTGTTAATGATTCTAGTGGCCATCCCGCTCTGCAGCGTGGTCCTCATCACGCCGGTGGAGCTGGCCCGCCTGCTCCAGGCCGGCCTGGGGAATCTGGCGGAGAGCCTCAGCCAAATCCGCCCTGAGATCCGCTATGGGGTGGGGATCCTGCTGGCCCTGGTGGTGGACGCCCTGCTCCTCCTGTGGCTGGTGCTGGAGGTCCGGCCCCCACGGCGGATCATCCGGGTCCCGGGGGTGAGCGGGGCGACGGTGGCCGTGGCCGTGGATTCCATCCGGGAGCGGCTGCGGTATCATCTGGATCAGCTGGCCGATGTGATCGAGGTGCGGCCCCGGGTGATCCCGCACCGGGACGGGCTGCAGGTCGAGCTGGACGTCCTCACCGCGCCCGAGGTGGACGTCCCCCGCAAGGCGGAGGAGATCCTGCAGATCGCGCGGGTGGTGGTGGAGGAGAAGATGGGCTTGCGCCTGCGGGGCCAGCCGGTGGTGCGCATCCGCCATGCTCCCTATCCACGGGGGGAGCGGCGCCCGCCGGCCCCGGCCTGATCGACGGCGTGAGAATCTTATGGATGGAAATAGGATGGAGTTCGGGAGGTCGGGAGCCGTGACCGAGCCGGAGCGGGAATGGTTCCCCCGGCCGCTGATCCAGCCGAACGGGGGGCTCCCCCTGGAGGCGCGGGTGGAGGCGTTGCTGTTTGTCGCGGAGGAGCCCCCTTCGGTTGTTCAGCTGGCCCGGGCTCTGGAGGCCACCCCGGAGGCGGTGGAGGAGGCGCTGCGGGGGCTGGCGAAGCGCCTGAAGGATCGGGGGCTCCGGCTGCAGCGGAAGGGGGATCGGGTGCAGCTGGTGACCGCGCCGGAGGCGGCGGAGGACGTGCGACGTTTCCTGGGCCTGACCGCAGGCCCGCGGCTTTCCCCCGCCGCCCTGGAGACGCTGGCCATCATCGCTTACCGCCAGCCCATCACCCGCGCGGAGATCGAGGCCATCCGCGGGGTGAACTGCGATGGGGTGCTGCGCACCCTCCTCGCCCGCGGGCTGATCGAGGAGGTCGGGCGGTCGGAAGGGCCGGGCCGCCCCATCCTTTATGGGACCACCTTCCTCTTCCTCCAGCATTTTGGGCTGCGTTCCCTGGAGGACCTCCCGCCCCTGGATGGGGCAGAGGAGGGCGCCTCCGCTACGTGAAATCGATGCTGGAGGAGTCCCCCACGTTGAAGCGGCGGAACCGTCCGCCCACGTAGGCGTCGCGGCCGATGAGGGATCCTTCCAGGATGGCGTTCACGATGCGCGCCCCGCTGTCGACGATGGAGTCGCGGATGATGGCGTTCTCGATGAAGCAGCCATCAGCGATAGTGGCGTAGGGGCCGATGACCGCATGGCGGACGTGGGCGGTGGGGGAGATGAAGACGGGTGGGATGATCACCACCCCCTCGCGCTGGGCCTCCCGGGAGTTATCGTGGCCGTGGGCGAGCAGGTAGCGGTTGGTCTCCAGCACCGCCTCCGGCGTCCCGCAATCCACCCAGACGTTCACCTCGCGCACCCGCAGCCGCTGGCCGTATTCCAGGAAGATGTTCAGGGCGTCCGTCAGGAAATACTCGCCCCGGGTGCGGATCCCTCGGGCCATCAGCTCCTCGCAGGCTTTCACCAACAGGGGGCCGTTGCGGATGTAATACATCCCGATCACCGCCAGGCGGTTCTCCAGGCTGGCCGGCTTCTCCACGAAGCGAGTGACATAGCCCCGGGCGTCGAGCTCCACCACCCCGAAGCGCCGGGGATCCTCCACCTCCTTCACGAAGGCGATGCCATCCGCGTCCTTCGGATCCAGGTCCCGGAGGTCCGCCTCGAAGAGGGTGTCGGCGAAGATGATCACGATGGGGCCGTCGATGTGGTCCCGGGCCAGCCAGAGGGCGTGGGCCTGGCCGAGGAGCTCCTTCTGCTCCACGTAGCGGGCGGGGAGGCGGTAGGTGCTGTCCACATACTGCTGGATCTGTTCGCCCAGGTAGCCCACAATGAAGATGTATTCCTCCGGGTTGAGGGCGGCCAGCTTCTCCACGATGTAGCCCAGGAAGGGCTTGCCGGCCACGTTGATCAGGGGCTTCGGCTTGCTGTAGGTGTGCGGCCGCAGCCGGGTTCCGAACCCGGCCACCGGGATCACCGCTTTCATCACCGGACCTCCTGCGGAGGGTAGGGATTTTCATCTTAGCCGAAGCCCGCCGGAAGGGGAAGCCCGTTCCTTATCCGGCCATCCACTCCCGCAGGAGGGCGAGCTCATCCCGGAGGCCCCGGGTGCAGAGAAAGTGGCGTCGCACATGCTCCCGCCCGCGCGCCCCCATCGCCTGCGCCTCCTCTGGATGGGAGAGGAGGTAGAGGGCCTTCTCCGCACATGCCGCGACGCTGTCCACCAGGAACCCGGTCTCGCCGTCGTGGACCTGCAGGGGGATCCCGCCGGTCCGGCCCCCGACGACCGGTTTGCCCTTCCATAGGGCTTCGGTCACCGTCAGCCCGAACCCCTCCCGCAGGGATTTCTGGATCACCACCGCGGCCGCCCGCTGGAAGGCGTTCACCTCCCAAGCCCCTACCCCATGGAAATTGTGCAGCACGTGGAGGTCGGGATCCTCCCCGGCGTGCCGGAGCGTGCGGTCGTAATACCACCAGCCCTCCGGGTCGTCGTGGGCCATGGAACCCACCAGGGCCAGCTGGACCTCCGGACGCTCCCGTTTCACCAGCCGGTAAGCGTCGATCACCCCGATGGGATCCTTCCACGGATCGAAGCGGGAGACCTGGAGGAGGAGGGGCCGATGGGGATCCACCCCGAAGCGGGCGACGATGGCGCGGGCTTCGTCCTCCCTCATCGGCGCGTTCTTGGGGGAGAGGGGATCGATGGTCGGCGGGATGAAGGCCACCCGGCGGACTGGGAAATCGGGCCCCACGTATTCGGCCATGGTGAAGATGGCTGCGTCGTAGGCGGAGAGATAAGGGAGTAGGAAAGACCAGAAGGGCGGATGGGGGGTCCGGGTGTCGATGTGACAGCGCCAGATCCAGAGCCGGGCCCCCCGCCGCTCCCGGAACGCCGGGATGCCGGCCGGCTGGGGGTCGTGGATGAAGATCACGTCGTAATCTCCTTCCAGCTGCGCGGCGTTGCGCCGGTTCCCCTCCCGCCAGATCTCCTGCATTTCGGGAGAGAAGGGGAGCTCCATCCCTTGCAGGCCGTTATGCATGGCCTTGGTGACCCGGAAGAAGGCCTCGTCGCCATGGATCACCCGCCATTCCGCCTCCAGGCCCAGGTCACGCAACAAGGGGATATGGGTGCTCAGGATCTCCGCCACGCCGCCGCCGAAGGCGGTGGCGTTCACATGCAGCACGCGCATGCCGCGCAGCGGCGCGGCCAGCTCCCGCAGCGCTTCGACCTCCTCCTCCCCGACCACCGGGCGCAGCGCGTTCAGGGAGCGGGGCGTCACAGACACCGGCTCGTGCATCGCGAGCTCTCCTTGCAGGGGATAAGGCCTGGGAGGCGCCTGCGGGCCCTGCCCCGAGCTCATTTCAGCGTCCATCCGATCAGGCCGCGGATGTAGTAGCGCTGAAGCAGGGCGAAGACCAGGATGGGCATGCTCATGGTCAGGATGGAGGCGGCAGTGAGCACCCCCCAGTCGATGTGATACTGTCCCCGTAGCAGCGGGATGCGCTGGGTGGCCACCAGCTTCTCCGGGTCGTAGATCAGGATCAGGGCCATGAAGAAGTCGTTCCAGGCCCAGGTCAGCTGCAGGGCGGCCGCCGAGGCCAGGCCGGGGAGGCTCAGGGGCAGCACGATTCGGGTGAAGATCTGGAACCGGCTGGCCCCGTCCAGGCTGGCCGCTTCTTCGATCTCCGGAGGCAGGGTGGAGAAATAATTGCGCAGGAAGAGGATCACCCAGGGCAGGGCCCACGCGGTGTGCACCAGGATCAATCCCGCGTAATGGTTGATCAGCCCCAGATCCCGCAGGAACCGGAACAGGGGGACCGCCACCATCTGCTGGGGGATGGCCATCAGCAACACGATGACCAAAAAGAGCGGATCCCGGAGCGGGAAGGGGAAGCGCAGCATGGCGTAAGCGGCCATGGCCCCGATGAAGAGGGGCAGGATCGTGGAAGGGATCACCACCAGCAGCGAGTTGCGGATCCCCTGGCTCATCGGCGCGGTGGGATGGTTCCAGGCCTTGACGAAGTTGTCTAGAGAGATGGTGAAGGAGGAGAACTGCCACCAGCCGTGGATCAGTTCGCTCTGGGGGCGCAGGGCGCTCATCAGGATCCCGAGGAAGGGGACGATCCAGGCCAGCCCGATCCCCCAGGCCAGGGCGTTGATCCACAGTTCCCGTCCCCATCGCCGCATGGCCGCTCACTCCGAGGACCTCAGGGTCCGCACGAACCAGAGGCCGACGATCAGGGTAAAGAGGCTGAGCATGGTCGCCACCGCCGCCGCCCGCGGGAACTCCAGGGCGCGGAAGGCGTAGAAATACATCTGGAGAGCGAGCACCATGGTGGCCCCGCCCGGCCCGCCCAGGGTAGCCGTGTAGACGATGTCGAAGATCTTCAGCTCCCAGAGGATGGTCATGGCCACGATGACCATGGTGACCGGCCGGAGGCTGGGGACCGTGATATACCAGAATTGTTGGAGAGGTCCGGCCCCGTCCACCGCGGCGGCCTCGTAGTAATCCCGGGGGATCGTGGCCAGGCCGGCGCTGTAAAGGATCATGCTGAAGCCCGCCCAGAGCCAGACCGATCCGAGGATGAGGGCAAGGAGCGCGGTCTCCGGATAGGCGGTCCAGCTCCGTCCCAGCGCCGTCAGCCCCACTGCCCGCATGATCGCCGTCACCACCCCTGCGTTCTCATCGAACAGGAAGCGGATGATCACCCCGCCCACAATCATCGGGGTGACCATTCCCAGGAAGATGACCGACTTCAGAAAGGTGGCCCCCCGGGCCCGCTCCAGCAGCACCGCCAGGATCAGGCCCAGCCCCACGGTAAGGGGGAGATGGAGCAGGATCCAGACGACGTTGTGCACCAGGGAACCCCAGGGCGGCGGCCCGGGGGGGAAACCGGTGAGGTTCAGGGTGTCCGAATCGGAGAGAACCTCTATGAAGTTCCTCAGGCCGACGAAAGCGCCCCGCTTGTCCGTAAAGCTGAGGGCGACCGTCTGCACCGCGGGCAGGATGATCAGCAGGAAGATCAGGGCGAGGGCGGGGGCGGTGAACGTTAGGAACGCCCCCCAGCGCCGCATCCGTTCCCATCGAGCGCGATGGAGCCTCATTCGCTCCGCTCCCTTCTCTGGCGGCCCGCCGGATCCCAGAGGGGAGGGCCCGCTCAGGCCCTCCCCTCGCCGGTTCTCACTTCGTGGGGAACTTGGCATCCAGCTGCCGGAGCACGCTGTCCAGGGCCTGGGGGCGGACCCAGAGGAGCTTCATCTGATCCCAGAACAGGCGCTGCCAGTCGCCACCCACGGCGTCATCCAGGTCCGGCACCGTCGGCTGCTCCACTTTGGCCAGCGCCTCCGCCAGGGCACGGTCCGCCGGCGGGTAGACGTCCGGGGGGATGTCCTTCCGGCTGGCCAGCTTGCCGCCCTGTTTGGCCCGGACCTCCATCCCCTCCTTGCTGATCATGAAGGCGATCAGCTGCTTGGCCGCCTCCACGTTCTCGCTGTATTTGGGGATGAAGGCCCAGTCCGTCCCGCCCACCACGCCACGGGCTCCGGGCAGGGTGAAGACCCCCAGATCGTTGGGATCCTTCACCATGCCGGTCAGCCAGTTCCCCATGAAGAACAGGCCGTATTCCTCGTTCCACCAGAGGTCGATGGCCTGGGTCCACTCCACCGGATCGCTGAAGTATTTGCCGAGGAGGGGCACCAGCCGCTCGGCGAAAATGGATCGAACCTGGGGGTCGGTGAAGCGGACCTTGCCGGCGATGAGGTTCTGCTGGAGCTCCGGCCCGCCGAAGGTGATCAGGAAGTGCTCCACGATGTCTGAGATCGGCCAGCCCACGCCGTCGCCGGTGATGATCGCCTTCTTGATCCCGGGGATCGCCGAGATCTTGTCCAGGAGGGCCAGGAACTCCTCCCAGGTGGTCGGCGGCTGCAGGTTGTGCTTCTGGAAGAAGGACTTCTTATACCAGAAGCCCGGCTTCACAAACAGGACATAGGGGACGGCGTAGACCCGGCCGTCCACGGTGGTGGGCTGGAGGACGAACTGGTTCGCCTCCTTCTGCCACAGATCCGTGAGGTCCACGGCGTGGTCCTTGTTCTCCCGGACCCACCACTCCCACATGAAGATCACATCGCCCGGGGCCTGCTTCGCCTCAAATTGGGGCGGCAGGACCTGGGAGAGGTCCTCGGCGCGGTAGATCCGATACTGGATCTTCATGCCCAGCTTCTCCTCCGCGGCCTTGAGGACCGGGAGGAACTGGTCCATCTCCGCCCCCGCCCACGGGCCGATGACCGTCAGGGTGGGGATCACTTTGGTGACCTCGACGGTTTTCTCTACTTCGACTGTCCGCTCCACCACCCGGGTTTCTACGATGCGTTCGGGGGTGGGGGTGGCCGCCGGCACGCATGCGCTCAGCGCGAGCATCAAGATCACGAGGGCCAGACCGATGCGCTTCATGCTCCACCTCCTGCGCCACAGGATTGACGGATGATCAGCCCGGTGGCCAGCCGGATCTCCTGCGTGGGAGGCCTTCCCTCCTCGATCCACCGAAGGAGCAGATGGCCGGCATGGAGCCCCAGCTCCTCCGCCGGCAGGTGCACGGTGGTCAACGGGGGATCCACGTAAGCGGAGAGGGGAACATCGTCGAAGCCCACGATGGCAATGTCCTGGGGGACGCGCAGGCCGTGGCGCCGGATGGTCTGCAGAGCCCCGAAGGCCACCACATCGCTGGCCGCGAAGACCGCTGTGGGGGGATCCGGAAGCCGGAGCAGCTGCTCCATGGCTGCCGCGCCGCTGGCGGGGGTGAAGGCGCCGAAGGCGACCCATGCCTCCTCGTAGAGGAGACCGGCTTCCTCCAGGGCCTGGCGATAACCCAGCCAGCGCTCGTAGCTCGCGGTGTAGGAGAGGGGGGCGTTGGTGATCAGCCCGATGCGCCGGTGGCCCAGGCGGATTAAATGGCGAACCGCCTCCGCCGCGGCCTGAACGTTGTCCACATCCACGGAGGGGATCGGGGTATCGCTCAGGCGGCCCAGGAGGACGACGGGGGTCTCCTGGCTCCAGCGCGCCAGCCACTCCCGATCCTCAAAGCGAGGCCCAGAGAGGATCAGCCCATCTACCCGGCGCTCCTGAAGCAACGCCACCGTCTCCTCGGGGGGGTGATCCGGGGAGAGGGGGAAGATCAATAGATGAAAGCCCGCCTTTCGCAGCACGCGGCTCAGGCCGCGGAGGACCTCGGGGAGGAAGGCATCGGCGAAGACCTGATCGGGGGTCTGGCGGAGCACCAGGGCGATCACCTCCGCGCGCCCGCGCACCAGATGCCGGGCCGCCGCGTGCGGGCGATAGCCCAAGCGCGCCGCCGCCTCCCGCACCCGCCGACGGGTCTCCTCCGGGATCCGAACGCCCACCACCCCATTGAGCACCAGCGAGACCGTGGTGCGGGAGACCCCCGCCAGACGGGCCACATCCTCCGCCGTCGGAGCCCGCCGAGGCTTCCCCATCTGATCCCCTCTGCCGCGGGAATCCGATCATTGGTAACACGTGTTAGCACTATCATGTTAATCCCTTCAACTCAGCTTGTCAAGTGATATTTTTCACAATATGGCCGTTTTCGATGATGATGAGAAGAAAATTTTAGGGTCCCCGGGGGATCCGGTGGGGATTGCGAAGGGGAGGCCGGCGCGGGTAAACTGAGTCTCCGAATCGCTCCGGGAGGGGAGAGGATGCTGCGCGTCGAGGGACTCCGGGTGGCGTATGGGGAGCGGGTGGTGATCCCGGGGTTGAGCTTCACGGTGGCGCCGGGGCAGGCCCTGGGGTTGATCGGCCCCAACGGGGCCGGCAAGACGACGGTGATCCGGGCCTTAAGCGGCGTGCTCCCGCTTCAGGGCGGGACGATCTTCTGGGAGACAGTGCCCCTGCACACCCTGCCGCCGGAGCAACGCGCCCGCTGGGTGGCGGTGGTCCCCCAGGGGGCGACGTTGCCGGAGGCCTTCACCGGCGAGGAGGTCGTCGCCTTCGGGCGAACCCCCTATCATCCCTGGTGGGGCCCCCTCGCGGATCTGGATCATCTCCCGATCGCCCGGGCGATGATCCGCACCGACACGCAGGCCTTCGCGGAGCGCCGGGTGGGAACCCTCTCGGGAGGAGAGCGGCAACGCCTCCTGCTCGCCCGGGCCTTCGCCCAGACCCCCCAGATCCTGTTGCTGGACGAGGCCTTCGCCCACCTGGACCTGAAGTATCAGGTCCGCCTGCTGCGCATGATCCGCCGCCTGCTGCAGGAAGAAGGGATGGCGGGGGTGCTGGCGATCCACGATCTGCATCTGGCGGCGCGATTCTGCGACCAGCTGCTTCTGCTCCGGGAGGGCCGGGCCCTCGCCGGGGGTCCGCCCGAGGTGGTGCTCCAGCCCGCGCTGCTGGAAGCCGCCTACGGGATCCCAATGCGGGTGGAACGCCACCCGGAGGCCGGCTGGCTGATCTGGCCTGAGCTATGAGAGGCGGCGCCTCCATTTGGCCCACGTGGAGAGCAGGTGCACCCAGGGAGGGCTGAGGCGGCGGGTGGGGCGCGCATGTTGCAGGGCCTGCCGGAAGCCCTCCGCGTCCTCGAAGGGCGGCAGTGCCGTCCACGCCCGCCCGAGCTCCCAGGCGGTGTGGGCGTCGCTCCCGGAGAACCCCGGCTTGCCGAAACGGGCCGCCAGCGCCGCCGCGCAGGCGTTGTCGCCGGGGAAGAGGCACCGCGCGTTGAAGACCTCCACCGCATCGACCAGGGGAAGGATAGCCTCCGCCGTCCGCCGGCCCACCGCCGAGCCCCGGGCCCGATCGCATGGATGGGGGAGGGCCACCACCCCGCCCTGCTCCCGGATCCGCTCGATGGTCTCCAGCAGGGGAAGGCCCTTGGGGATCTCCCGCTCGATGAAGTAGGCCAGCACCTCGCCTTCCCGGGTCCGGATTTCCTCCCCAATGATGATCCACTCCGGCGCCTTCTCCTTCAGCCGCAGCGCCCCTTCAATGGTGTTGTGATCCGTCACCGCCACCCGATCCAGCCCCCGGCGTTGGCAGGCCTCCAGGAACTCCTCCAGTTCCAAGAGGCTGTCGGGGGAGTAGCGGGTATGAGCATGCAGCTCAACGCGCCACACGGGAGCCCTCCCGGCATCGGGCCTCGATGAGCGCCACCACCTTCTGGAACACTTCCTCGATGTCCAGGGCGGTGGTGTCCAGGACGACCGCGTCGGGGGCCGGGCGGAGGGGCGCCACCTCCCGCCCTTGATCCAGCGCGTCCCGCTGCCGCATGGCTTCCAGGACCTCCTCGAAGGAAACCGCCTGCCCCCGTTCCCGGAGCTCCTGATATCGCCGTCGCGCCCGGGTCTCCAGATCCGCGTCCAGGTAGATCTTCAGATCCGCCTCCGGGAGGACGACGGTGCCGATGTCCCGGCCGACCATCACCACGCGTCCCCGCAACCCCAGCTGACGCTGCCGCTGGCTCAGGGCCTGGCGGACGCCGGGATGGGCAGAAACCTGGGAGACGGCGGCGTCCACCTCCGGTCGCCGCAACTCCCACGTGACGTCCTCACCCTCCACGATCACCGTGTAAGGACGGCCATCCGCTACCGTGGGGCGCTGAATGTCCAGATCCAGGCTCTCCGCCAGGTGGGTAAGGGCCTCGGCGTCCTCCGGGGAGATCCCCCGGCGCAGGGCGGCCCAGGTGACCGCCCGATACATCACCCCGGTGTCGATGTAGGTGTAGCCGAGATGGGCTGCCAGCCGCTGGGCCAGGGTGCTCTTCCCGGAGGCGGCCGGCCCATCAATGGCGATCCGCAACGGCGTCCCCATCGCCGAACGTTCCCCGCTTTCCCGGATTTTCCCTCTACGTCGACGGCTGAGGTCACCGCGGGCCGGCGGCCCACGGTCCGCCTCCGCCGAAGCGCACGAGGTGACCTTCCTCCAGGATTCTACTCGAACGCATCTCTTGCCCGGAATCCGGGAGCGCTATCGAGGGCGCCGTCCCCAGCGGTCCAGGGCCAGGGCCCCCAGGATCCCCAGCAGCAGGAGGGCCTCGATCAGCCGCCACGGCGAGGGCCAGAGGGGCGGCGCGGGGGGAGAAGGCGCAGGCGCCGGGGGAATCGGCGTCGGGGACGCCACGGGGGTTTCTGAAGGGACCGCGAGGCCGAATAGCGGCGCGGGGGTGGCCTCCTCCGCCTTCGGGGCGCGCAGCGCCGGCGCCTCCGCAGGGGCCATGGGGACCGAAGCCGTGGGGAATGGAGCAGCTTCCTGCCCCATCGTCCACGCGAGATCCAGGCCCAGCACGAGGAGGAGCACCGCCGCCATGGCCCAGGCGGCTCGCCGGAGCCACCCGACCGGGCGGGGAGCCGGGATGATGTCCTCCGGCCGCAGCGCGAGAGGACGGGGCGCCGGGACCCGCGGCATGGCCCGGAGGGCCTGCACCGTCCATCGCAGGGTCTCCCATGACCGGGCGCACGCGGCGCATGCGGCCAGGTGGCGCTCCACCCGCGCCCGTGCCTCGGGATCCAGGCGGCCGTCCAGATAGAGCGAGAGCCGCTCCCGGACCCACTGATGCTCGTCGAACCGGAATCGAAGAAACATCGGAACCTTTCCCTCACTCTTATGGACGAGCCTTGCCGGGCAGAAGTTCCCGGTGGGCGAGCAGGATGTCTCGGACCCGCATCCGGGCCCGGCTCAGGCGCGATTTGACGGTCCCCAGGGGCACCCCCAGGATCCCTGAGATCTCCTCATAGGAATATCCCTCGATGTCGGAGAGCACCAGGACGATGCGTTGATCCTCCGGGAGGGTCTGGATCGCCCGGTGGAGGAGCTCCGCCAGCTCCCGGCGCTCCGCGTAGAACTCCGGCCCCTCCACCGGGGGCAGGGTCATCTCCGTCTCCGGGGTTTGATCGGCCACGAACAAGGCTTCCAGAGAGGCCTGAGGCCGGCGGCGCCGGCGGCGCAGCTCATCGTAGCAGGCGTGGGTGACGATGCGCATCAGCCAGGCGAGGAAGGATCCCCCGCGGAACCCCCGGATCCCCCGGAAGGCCGAGATCAAGGCCTCCTGCACCGCGTCCCAGGCGGAATCGTGATCGCCCATGATCCGGAAGGCTACGTTGTAAAGACGGTCCTGATAGGCCCGGATGAGGGTGTTGAAGGCCTCCAGGTCGCCGGACCGGGCGGCCTCGATCAGCCGGCCCTCTTCAGCAGGAGGGAGGGAGGCGCTCATCTGTCCGTGTCCGCCTAATCCGTGAACCGGTATTTGATGAGGGTCCACAGGGCCTTCAGGCCGTCGCGCAGGGGACGGATCTTCTTGCCCTCTTTGAACTCCCGCCCGTAGTAGGAGATGGGGACCTCGAAGATGCGGTAGCCCCGCTTGAGGATCTTGGCGGTGATCTCCGGCTCGAACTCGAACCCCCGGGCCCGCAGCGGGATGTTCCGGATCACGTCGGCGCGGAACACCTTGTAGCCGGTCTCCATATCGCTCAGGATGGCGTCGTAGAGCAGGTTGGTCACCAGGGTGAGGAACTTGTTGCCGATCATGTGCCAGAAGAGCATGGCCTTGCGCGGGCCCAGGAAGCGGGAGCCGTAGACCACCGCCGCCCGTCCCTCCTGAATCGGGCGGATCAGCTGAGGGTAGTCTCGCGGATCATACTCCAGATCGGCGTCCTGGATCAGGAGGATGTCCCCCGTGGCGTGGGCGATGCCGGTCCGCACCGCCGCCCCCTTCCCCATGTTCCGCTCGTGGAAGATCACCCGGATATCCCCGTTGCGGGCTTCCTCCTGGAGGATCTCCCGCGTCCCGTCGGTGGAGCCATCGTCCACCACGATGATCTCGTCCGCCAGGCCCACCGCCCGCACCTGTCTCAGGATCTCCCGGATGGTGGCCCGCTCGTTGTAAACGGGTATGATCACCGAAAGGCGCACCGCCCCGCCCCCTGTTCTGGATTCTTCGCCTCATTTATACCATAGATGCGATCCAGGATGAGCCGGAGAGAAAGGAGGTCTCCTTGCGGCTGGCGCTGATCACCGGTGAATACCCACCGCTCCCCGGCGGGGTGGGGGATTACACCCGCGAGCTGGCCCGGGCCCTGCAGGCCCGGGGGCACACGGTGGCGGTGTGGACGGACCGGCGGGGCGTGGGAGAGGCCGGCTCCCCGGTGCCGGTCCATCGGGTGGTGCGCCGGTGGGACCTCACCGCCTGGTGGGCGCTGGGGCGCTCCCTGCGGGCTTGGCGGCCGGAGGGAGTGCTGCTGCAGTATCAGGCCGCCGCCTACGGGCTGGGCGGGGCGATGAACCTGTGGCCGGCCCTCGCCCGACGCTGGATCGGCGACGCGCCCCTCGTGGTCACCTTTCACGACCTCCGGGTCCCCTATCTCTTCCCGAAGGCCGGCCCGCTCCGGGAGTGGAGCATGCGCTTCCTGGCCCGCGCCGCCAACGGGGTGATCGTCACCAACCACGAGGACGAGCTCCGGCTGCGCGCCCAGGGCCTCCGGGCCCTCTGGCGGATCCCCATCGGCAGCAACATCCAGCCTCCTCCCAACCTCCCGGATCCCACAGAGGCCCGGCGGCGGCTGGGGCTTCCCGTTGACCGGCCGCTGGTGGGCTTCTTCGGCTTTCTTCATCCATCGAAAGGCTTCGATGTGTTGCTGGAGGCCATCGCCGCGCTCCGCCGGGAGGGGGTGAGGATCGGCCTGGTGCACATCGGGGCATCGGTGGCCCCCAGCGATCCCAGCCAGCGGGGTTACGCGGCGGCCTGTCGCCAGCGGATCCAGGAGCTGGGGCTGGCGGATGCGGTGTGGGAAACCGGCTACCGTCCGCCCGAGGAGATCTCCCTGGCCTTTGCCGCGGTGGAGGTCTGCGCCCTGCCCTATCGGGACGGCGTCTCCTTCCGTCGCGGCACCCTGATGGCCGCCCTGGCCCACGGACGGGCGGTGGTCAGCACCTTCCCACGGGTCCCAATCCCCGAGCTGCGGGAGGGGGAGAACATCTTCCTAATTCCTCCGGAGGATCCGGCGGCCCTGGCGCGGGCCCTGGGCCGGGTGCTGGCGGAGCCAGAGATGCGCGCCCGTTTGGAGGAGGGGGCGCGACGGCTAGCCGAAATCTTCGCCTGGGAGCGCATCGCCGCGCAGGTGGAGGAAGTCTTCCGGGCGCTGCGCGCTCGCTGAGGAGGAGCCGATGCATCGGAGCCGATGGCTGGCATGGCCCGGAGCCGCGTTGCTCCTGCTCGCGCTGGCCTTCGGGCTGCGAGTCTACCGTCTGGACGGGCCCAGCCTGTGGTATGACGAGGCCTTCAGCATCGCCCTGGCCCGCTCGGGGGTCTGGCAGCCCCTGGAGGCGCATCCTCCCCTTTTCTATCTCATCCTCCGGCTCTGGATAGCTCTCGCGGGCTCCTCCGAGTTCAGCGCCCGTTTCCTTTCGGTGGGCGTGGGGATGCTGACCGTGGCCCTCTTCGGGGCGGCGGCGGCCCGCCTCGGGCGATCCCCCTGGGCAGGGCTCCTCGGGCTGACCTTGGCGGCCACCCTCCCCTTCTGGATCTGGGAGTCCCGCGAGGTCCGCATGTATTCGGCCCTGGGGATGTGGACGGCCCTGGCGCTGTGGCTGGAACTCCGGGGCCGGCCTATGGGGACCGCCCTCGCGGTCCTGGCCGGGGTCTACACCCACTACGCGATGCTTTGGATGGTCCCCGGGTGGCTGCTCCTCCTCGGGAGGCGGGGGTGGGATCGCGGGCTGTGGGCGCTGATCATCGCCCTGGGAGCGGCCCCGGGAGCCCTCCATGCCCTGTGGGTGGGTCAAACCCAGGGGGCCTTCTGGCCGGGACGGCTGGATCTGATCCGGGCCCTGGGGACCCTCGGGCAGGCCCAGGCGTTGCAGGCCCGGATGGCCGGCCTTCTCCCACCGCCGGGCTCCCCGTGGCTTCCGGGCCTGATCGCCGGAGCCCTCCTCCTCGTCGCCGGCCTCCTCGTGGGGATCCGCTCGCGGGCGATGCGGGTTCGATGGGTCTGGCTCGGCCTCCTCCCCCTTGCCGTCGGGCTGGGCCTGCTCTACCGCAGCCCCAAGTTCCACCCGCATTATTTCATCGGCGTGACGGTGGCCTTCTATCTGGCGGTGGTCCTGGGCTGGGCGGAAGGGGTTCGGCACGTCCGCTGGGCCCTCCTGCCTGGATTGCTGGCCTGGGGCCTCTTCGTCGGGCCGGCGCTCCTCTGGGCGCTGGGCCCCGCGGAGCAGACCAAGGACGACTGGCGGGGGGCGGTGCGAACGGTGGAGGCCCGGCGAGGGCCGGGGGAAGCGGTGGTGCTGGTGAGCGGGTTCGCCCTCCCGGCGTATCAGGCTTACGCCCGGTCCACCACGCCAGTCCCGCTCCCCGCGGATCCGGTGGCCGATGTGCGCCACGTGCTGGACTATGAGACGGTCGCCCCGAGGCTGAACGCCGCCCTCTCCGGGACCTCGGGGGCGTGGCTGGTGCAGTGGGGGGATGAGATCAACGACCCGGCCCAGATTGTGGCAGCGGCCCTGGACTGGGTGGGGGATGAGGTGGAGACATGGGCCTTCGGCGGGAGAATCCGGGTTCGACGGTTCCTCTGGGGGAGCTTTCGCCCGCTGCCTGCGGAGCCGGAGGCCCTCTTCGGTCACGCGGGCCAGCCCATCGGGCCGAACCTGCGCTGGCTGGGCTACGGCCTCCCGGGAGGGGAGATTCCCATCGATCGCCCCCTTCCGGTGATCGTGGGATGGCGGACGACCGGGCCCCTCCCGTCTGGGTTGCGGATCTCTTTTCGGCTGGAGTGGGAGGATGGCACGGTGTGGGGACAGTGGGATGGGGCGCTGGGGGGCGAGACATGGGACACGGCCCGGTGGCCGTATCCGCGCACCATCCTGGCCCGCTATGAGGTGATGGCCCAAGTGGGGACGCCCCCCGGGCGGTATCGGCCGCGCCTGGTGGTCTACCAGGGCGGGGAGGTCTGGCTGGACGCCCGGCTGAACCCCGTGGTCCGAGCGGCCCCGTCGCGTCCCTATGAGGATCCCCGGTGGGAGGAGCCGCCGCGGGCACGATGGCCGGGCCTGGCCCTCACCCACGTGGATCTCGAAGGAGAGCCCCGCGCGTGTCGGGCGCTCACCGTTGCCCTCTGGTGGCGGGTGGAGGGGCCGCCTCCGGCGGCCTGGGTGCGGGTTCGCATCGGGGAGGCCGAGGGCGTCTGGCCGTGGAACCCGGCGCAGCCCGAGGCGATCTGGGGACCGGGGGAGCGATGGCGGGTCCGATATCCGGTGCCGGTGCCCTGTGCCCCGGGGCGTTATCCCCTGGAGGTCGCTGTCGGAGAAGAGAGCGGGCAGACGGTGGGGATAGTGGAAGTAATGCCCTAAACGGGCGCGAGGGGATGTTCCCATCCCATCGGGCGTCCAGCCCGGACCGGTTCTACCCGCCGATTTGGCTCATCACGCGGGCGGTGGGGATGACGCCTTCGGGGAGGCCGTGGCCCCAGGGCTTGCGCCAGATGGCGGACCGGATCAGGGCCTTCAGCTCCTCATCATCGGCGCCGTTTCGAAGCGGCGTCCGCAGGTCCACCTCATCATCCCGCAAGAGGCACAGGCGGAGCCGTCCCTCCGCCGTCAGGCGGACTCGGTTACACTGGGCGCAGAAGGGCTCACTGACCGGGCTGATGAACCCCACCGTCCCCGCCGCCCCCCGAATGCGATACACCCGGGCCTCGCCGTCCAGACGGCCGTCGCCGACCGGCTCCAGCGGCCCGAATTCGCCCTCCAGGACGCGGATCATCTCGGCGGTGGAAACCACCGCCTGCTGGGCGAAGGGGGCGACGTCGGCGAAGGGCATCACCTCGATGAAGCGAACCTGCCAGGGGCGGGCGAGGGTGAGGGCGGCCAGGTCGACGATGTCCGAATCGTTATAGCCCCGGACCACCACGGCGTTGAGTTTGATGGGGGTGAGCCCGGCGGATTCGGCGGCGAGGATGCCTTCCCACACATCCTCCAGTCGGCCCCACCGGGTGATGCGGCGGAACTTCTCCGGGTCCAGGGTGTCCAGGCTGACGTTGACCCGTTTCAGGCCGGCGCGGGCCAGGGGCTCGGCCAGGGCCTTAAGGCGCAGGCCGTTGGTGGTCATGGAGATCTCCCGGATCCCGGGGAGGGCGGCCATCCGGGCGACCAGCTCCACCAGATGGGGGCGGACGGTGGGCTCTCCACCGGTGAGGCGGATCTTGTCAAAGCCCAGCTCGGCGAAGAGGCGGGCCAGGCGGATCAGCTCGTCATCGGTGAGGAGCTCTTCTCGGGGGAGGAAGACCATCTGCTCCGGCATGCAGTAGACACAGCGGAGGTTGCAGCGGTCGGTCAGAGAGATCCGGAGATATCGAATGTGGCGGCCGAATTGATCCAGAACCATGGAACCCCCTTCCAGGGATCCTTTGCCCTCCGCCCTCTTGCTTCTATTCTATCCCGATTGAAGAGGGCTTGTCCACAATTCTCACGTTCAACAATTCCCGATCGGCACGCTGGGAGAAAGCGCGGAGGGCCGTCCACGAGTCCGAGCACGAACCTACGAACAGGGCGCGCAAGGACTTCCGGGGTCCGGGTTCGGTGGGGGGGCACCGATGGACAATGGGCCGGGGCGGGCCCTCACCCGGCCGGGCGTCGGAGAGCCGGAGCGGGTTGGGGAGCTGGGGCGCGATCCCGAGGGGCGAAGGCCAGATACTGATGGAGGGTCCCCAGCCCATACAGCGCGGCGGTGCCGAGGAGCATCGCGGTCAGGCCGTAGCGGGCCTGCAGGAGCCCGGAGAGGGTGGCCCCGATCATCCAGCCGGCCTCCCAGGTCAGGTTCAGGATGCTGCTCACCGTCGCCCGCTCGGCCGGAGGGGTCTGCTCCATGCAAAACTCGGTGAAGAGCGGAGAAGCCATGTTCATCAGCGCCCCGCGCAGGATCATCGCCAGGGCGGCCAGCGGCGTCTGATCCGTGAGGGCCATCCCGATCAGGAAGATCACCGACAGCCCCTGGGTGAGAGCCACAGTCGGGATGCGCCCGATCCCACGAGCCAGGGCCGGGGCCAGCAACGTAGCCAGCCCGGTAAGGGCGGAGGCCAGGGCGAAGAGCGCGCCCAGGATCTCATCCGGCAGCCCGTAACGCTCATGGAAATAGACGTTGAGGAAGGGGATGCTGAGAGCCGCCCCGATCCCCATCAGGAAGTTCGGGACCGCCATGTGGAAAACCGGCGCGCGCAGGGGTCGCCCCTGGCCGCGCATCGGCCTGGCGGCCATCGGAGCGCGAGGGGCCTCTCGGATAGCGAGCAGCGGCCCCAGGGAGGCGAAGTCGATGAGGGCGGTGAACAGGATGGGACCGGCGTAGGGCGTCGGCCCCACCAACCCGAGCACCCGGAAGAGATCCGGCAACGCGCCCCCTGCCAGCTCACCTGCGAAGCCGGCCCAGAACAGGACCGCCGAGGAGAGGGCGAAGAGGGCCGCCCGTTCCGCCTCGGAGGCGTTCTCCGCCAGGAACGGCGCATGGGCGATCACGAACAGGTTGTATCCTACCCCGATCAAGCCCACGCCCAGCCCGAGGGGCCAGGGGCCCGTCCCCAGGCCCACCCCGACGGTGCCCAGGCCCATCAGGAGGACGCCCAGGAGCATCGCCGGCCGACGGCCGATCCGATCGATCCACCGGCCCGCCGGCAGGCCGATCCCCAAAGCCAGCGCGGAGGGCAGGGCGTTCAGCAGACCCAGGAGCTCCCGGGATCCGCCCCCCTCCAGCACGTGCAGGTTAAACCAGAGGCCATAGATGGCGCTGCTGAACCCATGCAGGGCCAGGGCGATCAGGAAGAGACGAACGTTCCGGTCGAAACGTCGAAGCCTGCGCATCTCCGCTTCCCTCCGGAGGCCCGACCCCCTGGGGGTCGGGCAGGAATGAGGCCGAGAGGACATCCGAGACACTCCACCCCTCCAGCGGTTCGCGGCGCGCCGGACCCAACGGCTCACCCGGAAACGGTCGATCGGCGAAACGAGGAAAAGCCCTGCCGGAGCTTCCCCGGGGCGCTCCAGAGGAGAGCCATCCCCATCCTACCACACACACCTCAGAATTCCGTAAGAGCCCAATGGATCCACAAGGCTAATATTTCCGAATTGTTTGCAGATATATCTCGCTATATCGAAATCTTGATTCAATCATTCGGGAGATATATGCCAACTACGAGCCCTTTCGCTTGGTATTACCAAGTTCAAATAGAGAAATGGGGCCGGCGGGTGGCAGGGGTGTTGTTCAGTTGGGGGAGGGGGATCTGTCGTGGAGGCGGGGATCAAGTTATAATGGAGGGGCTCCGGTCGGGAGCGGGAACCTTTCGAGGGAGGAAAGCGGTGGCCACGGCGTTGAACATCGCGCAGATCCTGCTGGCGATCGCCCTGATCGCCATCATCCTGCTGCAGGCCGGCTCCTCGCAGCTGGGAGGGGTGTTCGGCCTGGGGGATGTGGGAGTGCCCCGGAAACGGCGGGGCCTGGAGCGCACCGTCTTCAACCTCACGATCTTCCTGGCCGTCCTCTTCCTGGTCCTGGCGGTGGTGAACGTGATCGTGACCGGCACCCCCACCGGCTGAAGGCAGGCGATGGCCACCCGTCCACGTGATCCCACCCTGGCGCGCGGGCTCTACTTCCCCCTGATCCTGCTGACCCTCACCGCCCTCGGCCTGGGGACGATGATGCTCTCCCTCATCCTGCGGGCGGGCGTGGAGACGGTCCCGGCCCGCGGGGGGCATTACACGGAGGCGATCGGGGGCCCGATCACCACCCTGAACCCCCTTCAGGTCCAGCCCGGGGATCCTGAAGCCGAGCTCACGCGCCTGATCTTCAACGGCCTGGTCCAGCTGAACGAGCAAGGGCTTCCGGTGGGCGATCTGGCCCAGCGCTGGGAGGTCTCCGAGGATGGCCTGCGCTACACGTTCTACCTGCGCCCGAACGTTCGCTGGCACGACGGGGCTCCTTTCACGGTGGAGGACGTGCTCTTCACGGTGCGCCTGCTCCAGTCCGAGGAGCTGCCCGGTCCGCCGGAACGGGCCCGCCTCTGGCAGTCTATCGAGGTCATCCCGGTCAACAGCCTGACGGTGCAGTTCCGGCTGCCGGAGCCTCTGGCGCTCTTCCCTGATCTGCTGACCTTCGGGATCCTGCCGGCCCATCGCCTCCGCGATGTCCCGCCGGCCCAGCTGAACACCCATCCCTTCCACCTGAACCCCATCGGCACCGGGCCATATCGGGTGGAGACTGTCCGCGTCGAGGAGGGGCGGATCCAGCAGATCGTCCTCTCCGCCAACCCCCAGTATTTCCGGGGCCCGCCGCTGCTCGAGCGCCTCGAGTTCCGGATCTTCCCGGACACCCGCACAGCCCTCCAGGCCTACCGGGCGGGGGAGGTGCAGGGCATCGCCCGGATCTTCCCCACGGACCTAGATCAGGTCCGCGCCCTGCCCTCGCTGAACCTGTTCTCCGCCGTGCTCTCCAGTTACGAGGTCATCCTGCTGAACCACGCTTCTCCCCTCTTCCGGGAGGCCGAGGTGCGACAGGCCCTCTGGCTGGCCCTGGATCGCCAGCGGCTGATCGATCGGTTCCTGGCCGGCCAGGGCGTCGTGGCGGACAGCCCGATCCCGCCGGGGAACTGGGCGCGCCATCCCCAGCTGTCGCCGGTCCCTTATGATCCGGCGAAGGCGCGGGCCCTTCTGGAAGCACGGGGATGGGTGATCCCGGAGGGCGGGACGATCCGGCAGAAGGGGGATCAGGTGCTTCGGTTCCGCCTCGCCGCGAGCGCAGATGGCTTCCATGAGGTGCTGGCCCAGGAGATCGCTCGACAGTGGGAGGAGATCGGGGTGAAGGTGGACGTCGATCCCATCCCCGGGGATCTGGTGGGACAGGTGCTGGCCCCTCGCCAGTTCGACGCGGCCCTGGTGGAGATCATGGTCCCTGGGGATCCAGACCCTTACCCGTTCTGGCACGAGACGCAGGTGGAAACCGGGCAGAACTACGGGAGGTTCCGGGATCGGGACATCAGCGAGGTGATCGAGGAGGCCCGCCGGGTCTTTGACATCGCCCGCCGGAGGGAGCTCTACTGGCGCTTTCAGGAGCTCTTCCAGAAGAAGGTGCCGGCCATCCTGCTCTACTATCCGGTTTACACGTTCGCGGTGGACGAGCGGATCTCCGGGATCCAGGTAGGGGCGTTGTTGAACACCCCGGCGGACCGCCTGGATGGGATCACCGGATGGTATACTCTGGTCCGGCGGCGGATCATCGTGCGATAGCTTCCTCAGGAGGGGAAGGGTGGGGCCTCTGGAGGTGATAAATCGTTATTCGTTTCTGGTTCTCGGAGGAGCGGCCCTGCTCGGGCTGGCCGTCGTGCTGGGGCTGCGACGCGCGGGCGGGATCGGCTGGGGGATCTGGCTCCTGCTCCTGCTCGCCTTGGTGGTCTTCGGGCTGTCCCGACGGGCGCAGCCGTCCGCGCCCTTCTCCTCGGAGGAGGAGATCGCGGCGGCCTGGCGGAGCGGACGGCCGGTCCTGGTCTACTGGTTCTCGAACTACTGACTGGGGTGCCTCTCCATCCAGCCTGCCGTGCGCAGGCTCGAGCGGGAGTGGCGAGGCGGAAAAGTGCTCTACGTGGAGGCGCTGAGCCCGGCCGGGCGGGCCTTCGGCCAGCGGTGGGGGTTGCGGCTCACCCCCTCCCTCGCGCTGTTCGATGCCCAGGGCCGTCTGGTTCACATCTGGACGGGTGTGACCATGATCCCGGGGGTGGAGGAGCTGGAGCGGCAGCTGCGGGAGCCCGGCGCTCCGCCATGAGGGATCCTCCCCCTTAGCCCTCCGGCCGGAGGCCGGGCCATCCCCGCCGGCCCATCCAACGGGAGAGCTCTGTGGCGACCAGCCAGGCGCTGGCCTCGAAGAAGGCGTAGGTGCGGCGGACGGAATCCGCAGGGGCCGACTCCAGATCAGCGTTCTCCGCCACCCAGACCACGTGCTCCATCTCCTCGATTCGGTCCAGGACCTCTCCGGGCGTGCCCGGCACCGGGATGTCCGCATAGGTGGGATGACGCTGATGAGGGAAGGTCACCGCGTAATCGGGGAGCCGGGGCAGGATCCCCATGGCGATGTAAGCGTGGTGGAAGAAGAAGACCTGATCTCCGGGTCGGGCCAGCTGGAAGGCCGGCATGAACCGGAACCCCATGGCCTCCCATGCGGACCAGTCCATCATCACCCGCTCCACCAGGGCGCGCAGCTCGGCGAAGGAGGGGACCGCGGAGGTCCGCAGGCTGAGGATGAACCCCTCCCGCACTTCGGAGAGGTGGTCCAGGGCGTGGTGCAGGGTGGCTTGGGCGTTTTCAGGGAGCGGCTCCCCCTGGATCCGTCGGGCGAGGGCCGCTTTGGTCTGTTCGGCCAGCCGCCCCAGCGTCTGGAGCGCCTGGAGGCCTGCGCGCACGTCCCACAGGCGCATCTGCCATCACCTCCTGAGCTCGACGCGCCAATCGATCGGTATCTGGCATGATGATCTTACCCCTCCAGGAGGGCACGCGCCAGCCGCTCTAGTCCCCCCAGATCATCCAGCTCAAGCCACTGGAGCATCACCCGCTGGACCCCGGCCTCCCCCAGTCGCTCGACTTGCTCCCGAAGCGCGGAGGGAGTTCCGATCAAGATCCCCCAAGCCCGCAGCGCTTCCTCCGGGCGTCCGACGAGCTTTCGCCGCACCTCCGCCGGATCCCGGCCGAAGATCAGGCCGGTCATCTCCGAGCGGCGCACTTCCTCGGGGCGCCAGCCTTCCCGGGCCAGGTATTCACATCCAGGCGCGCGTTGAGCTCCCGGAAGGGCACCACACATCTCGTGTTCGCGGACCCGTCGGCCTGCTTCCGAGGCCCAGGACCAGGCGCCCTCATGGTTCCCGGCGCCAACATTGACAGCCATTCGGCCCACGATTAATTTGAGGGGTGGAAATCGCTCTGAGGTTCAGATCTGAGCTGGGACAAGCGGGAAGAGGCCGGGAGCCGAACCGGTTTTCGCAGGAATGGCTTTCGCCGCGGCCCTTGCGCCGTCGAAGTCAAAGGATTCGGGGCGAAAGCCCCCTCCGTAAGAAATTCATTTCGGCATTCACGTTTGTAAGAGCGGCTTTAGCCGCGACCCTTTGCGTCATCGAAGACAGGGTTCGGGGCTACAGGAGGATCCGCATTTGCAGGAGCGGCTTTCGCCACAACCTTTGCGGGATCGAGAGGACAGGGTTCGGACTGTTGGGTGCGGCTTCCGCCGCGACCCTTGCGCCATTGAAGACAGAGGGCTCGGGGCGAAAGCCATTCATTTCGACCGTCATCCCGTCGGTGCCGAGGCCTCGCCCGTTCCCGGGCGTTCGGATTGATTTTGAAAGCCGATCCCCTCGCGCCATCCGGGAAGCGCGGAGCGCGGGAAAGGTTGAGGTGAGGCCAAATGACAACGCCCGAAGAGGAAGAGCTGGACGTTTACTCGCGGACGGTGATCCGGGCGGTGGAGCAGGTGGGCCCGGCGGTGGTGAGCATCCGACCGGCGGGATCGCCCCGGCGCCGCCCCGCGGTCGAGCTGATGGGCTCCGGCTTCTTCATCACCCCGGACGGCTACCTCCTGACCAACAGCCACGTGATCCGCCCCATCCGCCATCCGGAGATCACCCTGATCGACGGCCGCACGTTCCCGGCGCGGGTGATCGGGGAGGACCCCGTCACCGATCTGGCCGTGTTGCGGGTGGAGCACGAGGGGACGTTCCCAGCAGCCCGGCTGGGGGATTCCTCGCGCCTGCGGCTGGGACAGCTGGTGGTCGCCATCGGCAATCCCCTGGGCTTCCAGTTCACGGTGTCCGCCGGGATCATCAGCGGCCTGGGCCGGGCGCTCCAGGGGCCTGGCGGGCGGATCATCGAGGACATCATCCAGACCGACGCGGCCCTCAACCCCGGCAACTCCGGCGGCCCCCTGGTGGACAGCCGGGGCCAGGTCATCGGCGTCTGCGTGGCCACCCTCCTCGGAGCGGAGAACATCGCCTTCGCCATCCCCAGCCACACCGCGGAATGGGTGGCGGCGCTGCTCATTAAAGAGGGGCGGATCCGTCGCGCTTACCTGGGGCTGGTGGTCCAGGTTCGCCCGATCTCCTGGCCTTCGGAGGCCGCAGGGCTGGAGATCGTGGAGGTGGACCGGAGGGGTCCCGCGGCCCGGGCCGGCCTCCAGGAAGGCGACATCCTGATCCGCGTGGGAGGACAACCGGTGAGGAGCCTGGGAGAGCTCCATCGCTTCCTGGCCCACTGGCCTCCCGGGAGGCCCCTTGAGGTTCAGGTGCTGCGCCACAACCAGCTTCGCATGTTCACCCTGATCCCCCAGGAGGCTCCCTCCCTTGGGTCCTGAGGGATCCCCCCGCCTTCCCGACGACGGCGCATATAATGGGAGCCAGGATGCGTCTGGGCTTGTGATGCCTGCGCACGTCCATCCCGGGCCTCTGTCGAGGTGAAGATGGCGGAGAACCTGTTCGCCGGAAGGTATCGCATCCTGGGCACGCTGGGCCGCGGCGGGTTCGCGGTGGTCTACCGCGCCTTCGACACCGTCCTCCAGCGCCCGGTGGCCGTGAAGGTCCTCCGCGACGATCGCCTGCGGGATCCAGAGCTGCGCCGGCAGCTGGAGGCGGAAGCCCGCCTCCTGGCCAACCTCTCCCACCCCAACCTGGTGACCGTCTACGATTTCGGCTGGGAGAATGAGCAGCCCTACTTTGTGATGGAATATGTGGACGGATGGGACCTCAAGACCCTCATCCGGCACGGGGCGCCCTTGGCCCTGGACCGCGCTCTGGAGCTGTTCCTGCAGATCTGCGCCGCCGTGGGCTATGCCCACCGCAACCACATCGTCCACGGCGACCTCAAGCCCCAGAACATCCTGGTCTCCCGCTCCGGAGAGGTGAAGGTGGCGGACTTCGGGATCGCCGCTGTCCTGTGGTCCCGGGATCCCGATCGCACCACCTGGGCGACCCCGCAGTATCTTTCCCCAGAGCAGGCGGCCGGCGGCCCTCCCACGCCGGCCTCCGATGTGTATAGCCTGGGGCTCATCCTCTATGAGATGCTGACGGGCCGTCTGCCCTTCGAGGCCGGCACGCCGGCGGAGCTGATCCAGGCCCACCTGACGCAGCGGCCGCCTTCCCCCAAGGTCTTCAACCCGGCCTTACCGGAAGATGTGGCTGCGATCATCCTAACGTGCCTAGAGAAGGAGCCCGCCCGGCGCTATCGCAACGCGGACCAGCTGGCCCAGGTGCTCCTCCGCCGTCATCCGGCCGCCGCGCCGGCCCCTCCTCCGGAGCCAGCCCGGGAGGCGACCACCCGGCCGATCCCCCCGGCGCCCGCCTTGCCGGAGGAGCGGGACTGGGTGCTCTGGCTCCTGGGGGTGCTGGCGGCCCTGGCCCTGCTGGGCCTGATCCCCCTCTGGATCATGGTCTACCGGGCCTACCTGGGCAGCCCCTCCGGCCTTCCCACGCCCACCCCGCCCCCCACCATCGTCCCCACGGTTCAGGTCCCTGACCTGCGGGGGTTGGCCGTGGCGGAGGCGCAGGCCCGCGCCGCCGGGCTCGGCCTGGGGTTCACCGTCGTCCGGGAGGTGGAGGATCCCCAGCGGCCGGCCGGCGTGGTGATCGAGCAGGAGCCTCCCCCCGGGGCGAGCCTCCATCCCGGGGAGCCGATCCGGGTCACCATCAACCGGGGCGGCCCGACTTTCCCGGTGGTTAACGTGATCGGCTATACGCTGGACGACAACATCCTGAATGGCCTGCGCTCATATGGATGGGATGTGCGGGTGGAGCGGGTGTGGAGCCCGGAGCCGCCCGGGCGGATCCTGGAGCAGACGCCGCCGCCGGGGGCCTTGCTGGGGGTGGGCCAGCCCCTCACCCTCACCGTCAGCGCCGGGACGCGGGTGGAGATCGGGGCCAACTTCGCCAACTGGGTGATGCTGGACGCCGTGGATCTGCCGCAACGGACGTTCCGGCCTGGGGAAGTGGTGGCGGCGACGCTGGAGTGGCGCTCCCTGCAGCGGGTGGATCAGCCCCTGGTGATCTTCGTCCACCTCATCGGCCCGAACGGCCAGCTCATCGCCCAGCGGGACGCCCAGCCCAACCCGCCGATCCCGGCCTGGCAGCCCGGGCAGATCGTCCGCGATCCCCTGGCCCTGCCCATCCCAGGGAACGCCCCGCCCGGGACCTATCAGCTGCGCACCGGGCTTTACCCGGAGGGCAACCCGGCGGCCCGCGTCATCGTCCTCAGCCCGGGCTACTCCAGCGCGGTGAACAACAGCCTCCTGATCAGCGAGCTGATCGTCCGCCCGTGAGGGGCCTTCACGGCTCCCCAGTGCCGACCTTGAAGACCGCCCGCCAGGGCTGGTAGCGGGTGAACACCCGGTCCTCATAGAGGATCTGGCCGTTCCGCTCCACCCGGCGCTTCACCAGCACGTCGGCCCCGTCCACCGCCCAGTCCACCTGAACGACGCGGCCCTTCGGCAGGGTGGGATCCACCTCGTAGATGTCCGGCCCGTGGGGGACGATGTTCGAGACGAAGGGGCCCTCAATGATCACCCGGCGGCCGTCGTCCGCCCCGTAGATCGTGAAGGTGAGGGTCCCCGCCTCGGGGTCCACCTTCGCCGTGATCAGGATGGGGGTCTCCCGATCGTTGCGGAACTTGAAATCGGCATAGGGGCTGAAGATGGCCGCGTCCAGCCCGGGCCCGAAGGTCCGCTCATACCAGCCGACCCGATAGGCGTGAGGCCAGCGCTCCACGATGGGAAAGCCCCCGAAGAAGGCGGCGCGGAACAGAGTGGTGGAAACCTGACAGAGCCCCCCACCCACGCCTCGGATCGTCCGCCCGTTGTAGATGATCAATGCCTCCTCAAAGCCGGCATCCACACTGACATCCCCCAGGTGGGCGTTGAAGGAGAACACTTCGCCGGGGGGGACGATCACGCCGTGCATGCGGGCGGCGCCCAACGTGATGTTCCGCACCCGAGGGGGTGGGGAGCCTTTGAAGTTCGTGACGGCCTCCGCGATCCGCCCGGTGATCCCCAGCTCCTCCGCCGTGATGGTCTCCGGATAGCGCGGGGGGATCAGCGTGAGGGCGATGGGGACCTCTCGAGTGGGCCCGCGGAGGCTCTCCCGGATGCGGGCGATGGTCGTGGGGATGTCCACTCGGTATCCCCAGCGGGAGGGCGCGATGGGGATCAGGCGGCGCGAGCCTTCATCGAAAACGAAGCGGGCGTCCACGGGGTCCACCTGCAGGGTCTGCACGATGGGCGAGAGCCACTCCTGCAGGCGCTCCTCCTCCAGCCGGGCTTCCAGGTGGGGCGTAGGAGCCTCCACCCGCTCCAGGGCGATCATGCGGCCCAGCTCGGCGGGGGAGAGCTCCCATGGGCCGGTGGCGCTCAGGGGCAGCGTGACCGTGAACGTGTCCGTCGGGACGAAGAGGCGAATCGGCCCCTCCAGCCATTGCGCCAGCTGCGTCCGCGCCGGCTCGACCTCCGTCAGGGAAGGGGGCACGGTCTCCACCGGGAGGGCGAGCGTCACAGGTTGCAATGCCGAGAGGGCCTCCAGCAGGCGCGCCCGCGTGGCGGTGCGATCCAGCCGGATCCCCGCCCGGGCGGGGAGCACCCGGACCTCTCCCTCCCGGATCTCCAGGGCGGCGTCCTGAGGGGGGCGATCGATGGCGGCGGCCAGGGCCTCGATCTGCGCCTCCAGGCGTTCGAGCTCCACCACCACCCGTGGCGCCACCCCATATCCGGCCCACCAGATCCACAGGCGATCCCAGACGTCGAGCCATCCGCGGCCGCGGCCGGCCCGCATCGCCTCTTCCAGGGTGCCCGGGATATCCACAGAGGCGCCCAGGTCCGTCAGCGAGAGGGTCCGCTGGAGCCCGGGGCCCTGGAGGGTCAGGAAAGGACGCTGGGGGTCCGGCAGGGTGGCCTGCCAGCGCGCCTGCGCCTCCGCTTCGGTGAGCCCGCCCACCGGCACGGCGCCGATGAACACCCCGGGCCAGATCCGCCCGGCGTAGATCCACTCCAGCGCCCCCGCCGTCACCAGCCCCAGCCCGAGGATCAGCAGGAGGACGGCGGCTGGGAAGATCGGGAAGGCGCGTGGGGTCCGAACGGAGGCCGCCTGCTCGGCCATCTCAGACCCTCCCCAGCCGGCGGGCCGCCCAGGTCAGGGCCACGATGCTCTTGGCGTCCCGCAGGCGTCCATCCTCGATGGCCTCCCACAGATCCACCCAGCGCATGAGGACCACCTGGAGCACTTCATCGACCTCCGGATGGGCCGGGCCCGGCGTCAGATCGCGGGCGAGGAAGAGGACGATCTCCTCGGTGCTGTAGGCAGGCGTGGGCCAGATGGTCCCCAGCCGCTCCCATCGGGCGGCCTGATAGCCGGTCTCCTCCGCCAGTTCCCGACGGGCGCACGTCAGCGGATCTTCCCCCGGCTCCAGGGTGCCGGCGGGGATCTCCAGCGAGATCTGACCCACCGCGTAACGGAACTGGCGGACCAGGACCACGTGCTCGTCGTCCAGGACCGGCACGACGGCGACGGCGCCGCGATACTCCACCACCTCCCGCAGCGCCGTTCCCCCGGAGGGCAGGCGGACCTGATCCACCCGCATGTTGAGGATCCGGCCCTCGTAGATCCTCCGACTCTCCAGCGGGACCTCGGCAGCGATCGGATCCATACGCTCTGGAGACGTCCCCATGGTTTAGGGGCTGGGGATGATCAGCCGCTGGCCGGGGTAGATCGCGTTCGGGTTGGTGATCCCGTTCCGGGCGGCGATCACCGTCCACAGCATGTTGAACTTCAGCCCGATGCGGAACAGGTTATCCCCGGGCTGGACGATGTAAACCCGCTCGCCCCCGGTGGGCGTCCCGGCAGCCGGCGCGGAGACCGGGATCACCAGCCGCTGACCGGGCACGATGAAGTCTGGGTTGATCAGGTTGTTCGCCCGGGCGATGGCCTCTACCGTGGTCCCATAGCGGAGGGCGATGCGGAACAATGTCTCCCCTGGCTGGACCACGTGGGTCACCTGGGCGGGCGGCGCGGCGGTGGGGGCCGGAGCGACCGGCGTGGGCGGAGGAAGCGGGGAGAAGAAGGGTGTGGGCGTGGGGGCACCTTCGGGCATGATGGGGGTGACCGGCAGGAGCGTCGGCGTGGGCGGCATTGCGGGCGCGGCCGTCGCGGTCGCCGTCGGCGCGCCGAAGAGCAGCTCCGGAGGGGTCGCCGTGGGCACGGGGCCGGAGCGGGAGCGCGTGGGGCGGCACGCGGTCAGGGCCACCAGCGTCGCCAGGCCCAGCCAGGGCAAAGCACGACGCATACGCTTTCCAACCATGGGCGCCTCCTGCAGCTTCGCACTTCAGGATTCGCAGATCCGCCCCTCTCGCGGTGGACGGAATCCTCCGCGCGCGGATGGATCCGGGAGAGAACTTGTTGTTAAGAAGACTAACACGAGCAGGACGGGCAGGCAAGGGGGACGCCTCCTGCCCAGCGACGGGTGTGTCCCGATTTTGTCGAGCCTGGCCGCCTTGTAGGACAACTGCGAGCAGTTGTCCTACGATTTTGGGACACACCCGCGGCGACCGTTATCGAAGACGAGCGCTCCCTGACAGAGAGATCAAAGGGTTGTGTTCGAATCGAATACGTGGGCGGGGCGACAGCGAAACCGCTGTCCTGCCGCCCCGGAACGCCTGCGCAAGCCCCGTCTGGGTTGGAATGGAGGCGCAGGTTGCATGGAGGATTGTTTCCCATTACCATAAAGGGTGCTCACCCTGCACAAAGGGAGGACCCATGGCGCGGGAGCCGGTGAAGCTGGCCATCATCGGGGGCAGCGGCCTCTATGAGATGGAAGCCCTGCGGGACGTGGAGGAGGTGCGGATCTCGACGCCCTTCGGGGATCCCAGCGACGCCATCATCGTCGGGACGCTGGAGGGACGGCGGGTGGCCTTCCTCCCCCGCCACGGGCGTGGCCATCGGATCTCCCCCAGCGAGATCAACAGCCGCGCCAACATCTACGCCCTGAAAACCCTTGGGGTGGAGCGGATCGTCGCCGTCAGCGCCTGCGGGAGCCTGCGCGAGGAGTTCGCCCCCGGCCACGTTGTGGTGCCCGATCAGCTCATCGACGCCACCAAGGGCAAGCGCGCCTACTCCTTCTTCGGCAACGGCCTGGTGGTCCACATCTCGATGGCCGATCCCTTCTGCCCTCACCTGAGCGAATACGTCTATCAAGCCGTGAAAGCGGTGGGGGGCACCGTGCACAAGGGGGGGACGTTCATCACCATCGAGGGGCCGCGGTTCTCCACGAAGGCGGAGAGCCGGGTGTGGCGCCAGTGGGGGGCGGACATCATCGGCATGACCGCGGTGCCGGAGGCCCAGCTGGCCCGGGAGGCGGAGATCTGCTACGCGGCCATGGCCCACGTGACCGATTACGACGTGTGGCGGGAGGCCGAGGAGCCGGTGACCGCGGAGATGGTGATCCGGCGCCTGGCGGCCAACGTGGCCCTGGCCAAGGAAGCCATCCGGGTCTTGGCCCGGACGCTCCCGGAGGAACGGCCGTGCGCTTGCGGCAGCGCCCTCCAGCACGCCTTCGCCACCGACCTCTCCCTCGTCCCCGAACCCCTTAAGCGGGATCTCGCCCCCATCCTGGGGAAGTATCTCGCCCCGTCCGCCTGATCGGCCCGGAAACCGTGGGCCCGGCTCCGAAAAGAGCCGGGCCCCTCACTTTAACGGTGCACCCACACGTAGGTGCCGGGGTTGTCGGGTGTGGCCCGCACCAGGGGTCGATCCCCATAAGGCTCCGCCCACTCGTAGAGCCAACGGGCGTCCCGCGGGGAAAGGTTCACACACCCGCGGCTTTGTGGAAACCCGAAGCGGTCATGCCAGTAGGTGCCGTGGAGGGCATATCCCTGGTAGAAGAACATGGTCCAGGGGACGTCCTCCAGATAGTAGTAGCCGAAGATGTTCCCATCCATTCGGGTCGCCCGCACCTTGACCTGGATCCGGTAGAGGCCGGTGACGGTAGGAGTCCGCGGCCGCCCGGAGGAGATCAAGGTGGCGAACACCAGGCGATCCCCTTCATAGGCCGCCAGGGTCTGCTCGGAAAGATTCACCTCAATCCATTTCACACCAGATGGGATCCCCTCCGGCCGCCGGGTGGGGAACACCAGGCCGACGGCCTGGGCCTTCACCCACTGATCCGGGCCGACTCGATACCAGACCTGATCGCCGATCTCGCGGGTTTCCTCCACGGTAATGCGCGTGTAACGCGCTAACAACGGGGCCTGCGGATCAGGGGCCCGGCCGGGCGCTGTGGAAGGCCGCGTCGCCTGCACGATCCAGCCAAAGGGGCGCGAGGGCGGCTCGCTGAACACCACGCCCTGGAATGTGGAAGGCGCCCCGAAGGCCAGGTAGGCGGCGTCGATGTATTCGTCCGGGTTAATCTGATAGAACACCTTCCCGCCCGCCTCGACCCGCCCGTGCACGCTTACCCATACGTAGCCGGCCGGAAAGACGCGGCGCGGTGCGCCTCCGTTGAGGGCTTCCTCTGGAGAGCGATAGGTCGGGGCGGGCGCCTTCACATAGGCATAGGTGTAGGGCACCAGGGGCTCGGCCTGCTTCACTCCACCCCCTCCGGGACGGCCTCCTTCCGAAGAGGGGCGGCCCGAGATCGAGGCCGGCGTCCGCGGGAGACGAGGTCGGGGGCAGAACTGCGGATCCCCATCCGGCGGCACGCAGTCCGCAATGGTTGGAAGCATCATACCCATGAACAACAAAATAAGGCCCCACATGGTTCCTCCCGGCGGGTCGGTTCAGGGCTTCCGGGCGCTACCCTCGGGTGATCCTCTCTAAATTATAAACGTATTGAGGTGCCGGAAAGTTCCTGGACGCTATCCGGACGGAAAGGATACGGATCTCCTCCGAAAACCGGATGCCGGGGCCGATGGTCGGAGAAATGGGCGTCCGGCATCCCGGAAGACCGGCGCGAAGGCACCTCGCTCCCGGAAAGATCAAGCGGGAACACCCATGGCCCGGGCAGCCGGAGAGGCTCGTCCTGTCCCCTGGGGTCCACACCGATCAATTCCAGGATGCGCAGGGCACCGGGAGCCGGCGCGGCCACGCCGGGCCTTGGGAAGAAGAAAACACGAAAGCACCCATCCCCCTCCTCCCGAACCGCTCCGCTATCCGGGAGCGGGCGCCAGACGCGCCGGGGGTCCGGCGGCGGGAAACAGATCCGCGCCCGCACGCCGGAGGGGGCGATCACCGCTCGCTCCATAGTCACGGCGACCCCGTTCGCCACCACGGTCCGCCGATCCTCCCGGATCACTCCGGGATGGACAGGGATGCGGAAATCGAAATCGAACGGTCCCCGCTCTTCCCGAATGCCGGATGGGAGGTCGATGACGAGGCGCAGGCGCAACCGGAGCCGCAAGGGGTCTGGAAGCGGCGCATAAGCCCAGCCCTCAAAGGACAAGATGGAAGCCTGTTCTCCGGGAGGCAACGCTATTCGCATCGCCTCCGAAGCGCCGATCAGCCCTTCTTCCATCTCCAGTGGAAATGAGCGCCCGGATTCGTCGGTCAGAAGGACCTCAGAGAGCGCAGCCCGCTGCCCGGGATCCAGAGGACCCTGCACGCGATAGCCGATGCGGATGGCGTTCCAGTCCGCATAGGCCCATTCCAGAAGCACCCGATAGCCTCCCTGCTCTTGTTGCAGATGCAGCGGCTGAACGGACAGCGCCCCCTCCGGGCCGTGGGACAGGACGAAGGATTTCCACAGGCTCCCGGCAGAGGCGACGGCCCCGATGGCCAGCGCCACGAGGATCAGTGGAATTCCCCAGGCGGGCCATCCGCCGGACCTCCACCGGCGTGCTTTTCGGGAAGCGGGCGAAGCGATCCGCTCCCGGATAGCCGGCCAGAGATCCGGCGAGCGAGGGATTCCCTCCTCCGCGATTTCCCTTAACCATCGGGACAGCTCGCGTTCATCCATGGTCCTCTCCCTTTCGGTCCGGCGCGTCTGGGGATCCAAGGATGCCTCGCAGGCGGATCCGCCCTTCATACAGGTAGTGCTTCACGGTGCCTGTGGTGCATCCCATGAGCTCGGCGATCTCCTTCTCCGGAAGCTCGTGATAGTAACGCAGCACGATGGCGGTCCGTTGGGTCGGGGAGAGGAGCCCCAGAGCCTGCCAGAGGCGTCTTCTTTGCTCCGCCTGCTCCGCCATCTGCTCTGGAGAGGGATGGGGATCCCCCCAGGTGGATTCCACAGGATCCTCTGTCTCCAAGAAGGAGGGGGAAGAGGCCGAAAGACGCCGATCCCGCCGCCCAGCCAGGCGCAGGGCCTCCCGGAGGACAAGGCGCAGGAGCCAGGGCCAGAAGGGACGTCGGGGGTCGAACCGATGACGGTGTTCCCAGGCGCGCAGAAAGGCGTTCTGCACCGCGTCCTCGGCGTCCATGCGATCCCGCAGGATCAGATAAGCGGTGCGAAGCGCGCGCAGCTCATACGCCCGGACCAGCGCCTCCAGCCCCTCCGGATCGCCCCGCTGCCACCGCTCGACGGCCTGGGCCTCATCCATCCACCCATCCCTCCGGAGCACGCGGTGAGGTCCAATGTTCAGTAACCCCACCGTGCGGAAGAGATCCGATCATTGAAACCATAAGTCGTCAGATCCGGGACACTCGCGGTGAAGGTGCGGCGATCCCCCCCATAGTTGATATGTTCAAAGTAAGTGCTGGCCCCTGCCCCGGAGGGGATCCAGATGGAGGAAGCAATGCCGTTAAAGTTGATGGCGCGGAAATCGTTGTAGTCATAGCACAACGCAAAGTTCCGGCATCCGTAATACGCGTGCTCCCACACCACCGCGTAATATGCGCAGGCCACCGGGACGACGGCTCCCTGGCGTCGCAGGGTTTCTACCGCCTCCGGATGAACGCCCGGCAGCTCCAGGCCGGTGGCCGCCGCGAGCTCCTCGTTGGTGCGGTAGCACGTCACGATGCCCGGGCCCCGCCCATCATGGCAATGGGGTTCGATCCCCTGGGCCAGGAGCGCTTCAAAGGGAACCAGCTGCCCGTAATACCAGACTGGGACGTAAGGGAGGGAAGGCGCGGACGTCGAACCGGCGCTCATGGCGGCCCGGAGGGCGCGGACCTTCCCGGGATCTGTGTTCGGCAGGTCAAGCCCGGTCGCTGCGGCCAGCTCCTCGTTCGTGTCGTAGCACGTGATCACCCCCGGGCCGGCGCCGTCATGGCACTTCGGCTCGACGCCTCGGGCGATCAGCTCCCCGAAGGGAACCAACCGCCCCTTATACCAGACCGGACGCGCCGGATCTCCCCAAGAAGGGCGCGTGGCCGCCCCTATGCCGAGAAGGGCCAGCGCTCCGGCTCCCAGGAGGACCAGGCCCAAGCCCGCAACTCGAAGCCCTTGCCGGATGCGGATCATAATCCACCTCCTCGAGGATCGCTTCCACCATGGAATACCCGGCAAGGGCGGAAAAGGTGGGGGGGCGGGGTTAGGTCCTGCGGTTGGGCCTGCGTGCCGGATGCAGAGAAAAAGGAGCGCTTTCCGTGGCGTTAGCCTTCAAAGAGACGGGCCAGCTCGTCCCGGGGGAAAGGCTGGAGAGGGACCCGCCGGCCCTCCCGCTCGATCCATCGCCCTTCCTCCGGCGGCCGCAGCTCGCCGATCAGGGCGGCCGGGCGCCCGGCGGCGATCAGCGCCTCCCGGATGGCCGGGGCGTCCTCCGGAGGGGCGGCGATCAGCAGGGAGCCCGAGGCCAGCAGCCCCCACGGATCCAGCCCGTAATGGGCGCACAGCGCCTGGGTCTCCGGATACACCGGCACGGCCTCGCCCTCCACCCGAAGGCCCAGGCCGGCGGCCTCCGCCAGCTCCCACAGCCCGGTGGTCAGTCCCCCCTCGGTGGGATCGTGCATGGCGTGCACCCGCCCGGCGCGCTGGGCGATCCGGGCGTCCTCCACCACGCTGATCCCAGGGGTGTAAAGGAAATCGGCGCATCGCTGGAGGAATTCTTCTCCAAAGATCGGCAACAGCTCGGCGCGTTTCTCCCGGGCGATCACCGCCGTCCCCTCGATGGCGATGGGCTTGCTCAGGATCACCCGGTCGCCCGCCCGGGCCCCCCGCGGCGTGATCAGGCGTTCCGGCTCCACCTCCCCCAGCATAAAGCCGGCGAGGATCGGTCGATCCAGCCCGTAGGTGACTTCGCTGTGGCCCCCGATCAGGTTGATCCCCAGGGCCTCGCAGGCGGATCGCAGCTGCCCGAAGATCTCCTCCACCAGCGCCCGGTCCGTGCGCCCCTCCGGCAGGAGGAGGATGGCCAGCATCCAGCGGGGGACGGCGCCGGTGGTGGCGATGTCGTTGGCGTTGATCTGGACCGCGTACCAGCCGATGGCCTCGGTGGCGAAGGTGATGGGGTCCGCCTTGACCACCAGGCATCGGTCCCCCATCTCGACCACGGCGGCATCCAGCCCCACCCCAGGCCCCAGACGCACCCGCGGGTCCGAGATGGGGTAATCCAGCAGGCGCCGCATCCATTCCAGCGGGAGCTTGCCAACGGGCAGGATCTCTGTCATCTTCCCCTCACCTCCCGGGATGGATGTGTGCCGAATGAAATTCGGCCTGGAGAGGCCTTCGGCCAACGGTCGGCCTGCGCCGGCCGCCAAAACGCCGTCTGCGTCGGCGGAGGCCGACGCCCGGGGCGCAGCGCCCCAAAAGGCTGATTTCAATCGGCACCAAGACCTTCCCCCATCCTCGGCATGTGCCGACCGTTTCAGGCCCCGAAGGCCTCATACCGTCGGATCCCCAGCCGCCAGAGCAACGTCACCAGGGAGACCGCTACCGCCAGCCAGAGGATCTGGGCCAGGAACCCCTGCGCGATGCGGTCCGGCGGGAGACGGCCCAGGAGCATCTCCAGGGGGAAGGAGAGCATCAGCGGGAAGGGCGTCCAGCTCAGGGCGCTCCGGATCCCCTCGGGCATCAGGGCCAGGGGGATCACATAACCGGATCCCAGCGCTTTGATGAAGAACCAGACCTCATGGAAAGCCACTGCCTGGGAGGTCCAGAAGGCGGTGAGGCCGATGGCATACTGGAAGAAGAACTCCAGCAACAGGGCGAGGAACGTCGCCAGGAGGACCCGGACGACGTTCACCGGGGCGAGATCCAATTGAGGGCCCGGATACAGATAGAGGGCCAGGGCGATGGGCGGGCCGACCAGCAGGGCTTGCAGGGGGCGGGAGGCCAGGGTGCGCGCGAGGTCGTAATGCAGCGGATGGAGGGGACGGAGCAGCCGCGCGCTCAACCCCCCGGTCCGGATGTCTCGGTTGAGGTCCCACACGATCCAGACGCCCGTCATGCGGCGCAGGAAGATGGCCGCCAGATAATACCCCACAAAGGTCCCCGCGTCGAAGGAGCCGACGGGGCCCTCCTGCGCCATGGAGAGCCAGACGGCGAGCATCACCAGCGGCACCGCCCCCGATAGGATCCAGATCAGGATCTGGATCCGGTACTCCAGGGTGCGGGCCCAGTAAATGCGCAACAGCGTGGGATAGGCCCGCAGCGTGGCGGCCGCAGCGGCCCATCCTTCCGAGAGCGCGGTGGGGCGCGGGGAGCTGTTCATTCCCCCTCCTCTTGCGAGCCCGATCCATAGGTATCTAACGCGGAGGCCTCCGCGAACACCCGCCGGATGACCTCCTCGACCGGTGGCTCCTCGATGGCCAGGTCGGTGATCGGGAGGGCGGTCAGCATGGCCGCAGCGATCTCCGCCGTGCGGGCTCGCGGCACCCGCAGCTCGGCCCGGTGGGAGTTCAGGCTCAGCACCTCCCCATATGGGGAGAGCGCGCTGGCGGAGAGCGATTGGGCCATGGTCACCCGCACGATGCGGTAGGGCGTCACCCGTTCCGCCAGATCCTCCAGGTCCCCATCGTAAAGCAGGTGCCCTCGATGGATCACCAGCACCCGCCGGCAGAGGGCGGCCACGTCGGCCATGTAGTGGCTGGTCAGCAGCACCGTTGCCCCCGTGCGGCGGTTGTATTCCCGGATGAACTCTCGGATCCGGGCCTGCATGGTCACATCGAGGCCGATGGTGGGCTCGTCCAGGAACAGCACCTGCGGCCGGTGGAGGAGGGCGGCGGCCAGCTCGCACTTCATGCGCTCCCCCAGGCTGAGCTTGCGCACCTGCTTGGTGAGCAACCCCTCCAGATCCAGCAGCTCGGCCAGCTCATCCAACGTGCGTCGGAACTCCGCCTCCGGGATCCCGTAGACCGCCTGGTTGAGCAAGAAGGTTTCAATGGCCGGCAGGTCCCACAGCAACTGTTGCTTCTGGCCCATCACCAGCGTGATCCGGCGCAGGAAGGCCCGCTCCCGACGCTGGGGGATGAACCCCAGCACCCGGACCTCGCCGGCGGTGGGGTGTAGCAGTCCTGCCAGGACCTTCAGGGTGGTGGTCTTGCCGGCGCCGTTCGGCCCCAGGAAACCCACGATCTCCCCGGGATCGATGGTGAACGAGATGTCCTCCACCGCCCGGACCACCCGATACTGCCGACGGAAGAAAGAGCGCACGGAGCCCATCAGCCCGGGGGCCTTGTGATGGACGGTGTAGTATTTATGAAGGTGACGGACCTCAATGGCATGCATGGGATCGATCCAGGCATCGCGTCACGGGTTCTGGCCGGGATCCTCCGGCGGGGGGGACGCGGCCGGGGCGCGCGGTTTGCCTTCCTCCAGGAAGAGGAGCAACAGCACCATCCCGACCACGATGGCGCTGTCGGCCAGGTTGAAGACCGGCCAGAACTTGAAGTCCAGGAAGTCAGTGACGAAGCCGAAGCGCAGCCGATCGAGCAGGTTCCCGAAAGCCCCGCCCAGCTGCAGGCCCAGGGCGATCTGAACCGGCCAGCGGGCGGTGGCGAGCTGTCGGGTGTAGAGCAACAGGAAGGCGATGACCACCACGGCCACGGCGACCAGGACGGAGCCCCACTCCCGGAACAGGCCGAAGGCGATCCCCGTGTTGGTCACGTGGGTGAAGGTGAAATAGCGGGCCAGGGCCGGGATGGGCGCCCACGATTCATACAGGGCCAGGTTCTCCCGAACCCAGGCCTTGCTCCCCTGATCGGCGGCGAAGGTCAGGATCGCCACCGCCCATAACAACCCGCGTCGCCCCATCCGAAATCCTCCTCCGCGCGCTGCATGGTTCCACTCAAGCCCCGAACGTCTGCCTCAGGGATCGAAGCCGCCCTCGCCGGGCGCGGGCAGGGCCCCAATCCGGGGAAGCGTCCACGGATCTCGATGCGGAGGCATCGATCCGATCTCCGAAGACCTTCGCACGCGCTCCTGCCCGCACGTTCGGGCTCCTGTTCGCGGACGGCCCCCGTCGCGCATCCCTCCCGCGTCCGGCTTACCGCTCCCGACGGGCCTGGCATTCCAAGCAGAAGGCGGCGAAGGGGAGGGCCTTCAGCCGGGCGACCTCAATCGGCCGGCCGCAGTCCTGGCAGATCCCATACGTGCCCTCCTCCATCCGTCGCAGGGCGGCTTCCACCTCGCGCAGGCGGGCCTCCAGGTGGCGACGCAGGGTCACCCGGGTCGCCTGATCCATCACATCGGTGGCATCATCGGCCATATGATCATGGTAGCCGATGCCCTCCGGCGCCCGGGCATCCAGGCGCGCCAGCTCCTCCCGCAAGCGGCTCCGCTCCTCCTCCAGCGCTTGACGCAGGGACTCAAAAGGGATCGTCATCGGCCGCCCCTTTCTGTGCCACACAAGCCTGAGGATCAGACTTCTGGGATGCCTCGAAGGAGTTCGAATCCCAGAAAATTGTAAAACAAAACGGTGGATATGGATGCCAGGGAGCGGACCGCTGGATCGCCTGGATCAGATCCGTGCATGGCCCTACGAAGCCGAAGGACCTGCGGGGGAAACCGGTGGGCTCCCCCCAGGATGGCGGCTGTGGTTTCTCCCTCCAGAGCGAAGGCGTCGATGTCAAAAAGATTTAACGATCCTTTTAAGAAACTGGGAAGGTCCCTTCACCCCGCTTTGGGGGGACGCCGGTAAGATGAGGGTGGAATCTCGGAGAAGGAGGCTGCATATGGAGACAGTGGTGCAGATCGATGAGCGGCTCCGGCAGCTCCGGGAGGAGCTCACCCGGATGGTGCGCAACGGGGAGGATGAGGAGGGGCTCCGCTTGCGACGCATGCTGGCGGAGCTGGAGCGCCTGGAGGCGCTGCGTCGGGAGCTGCGGGCGTGGCGCCAGGCGGCATGATCGGTTCCGATCGCCGATGACCCGGGAGGGAAAGATGCGCCCCTCGGTAGCGGAGGAGTTCGCGGAGTGCCTGCCGGCGTGGAGCCGGCTGCAGCACCGGCCGGAGGGCCTGCAGCCCGGCTATGCGGATCTGGCCGATCTGCTGTTCGCCCTGGACTCCGGCTGGGAGATCGATCCGCCGGTTTATGCCTATCAGGAGACAGGCTGGCGTCCTTACTACCATATCCTTCTCAAGCGCGAGGGGCGCTACGTGCTGCTGAGCCTGCCGGACACGGAGGCCCTCCGCGCGTTCCTGAAGGAGAACGGGATCCGCGTGGAGGTGCGCTCCACGGGCTCTCCAGCGCGCCGGGGGAAGCGAGATTCGAGGTAGATCTCCTCTCGCCGGGCCGGGTCGTCGCGCCGCGCATGCGGAGAAGCGATGGCTTGGCGCGGGGAGAAGAGGCGCCCGAACTCCCTCCCCGATCCACCACATCTAACTGATGGGAGGTGTGTGATGAAATGGCGTTCTGTTCTCAGCAAGGCTGCGGCTTTGCTGGTGATCGCGGCGGTGGCGTGTCAGGCGGCGCCCACCCCTGCCCCGACGGCTCCTTCTCAAGCCCAAGCTCCCAGCCCGACCGCTCCTGCCCCAGCCCAGGCTCCTACCCCCACTCAGGGGCCTGCCCGCCTGAGCGGCGAGATTAAGATCGATGGATCCTCCACCGTCTACCCGATCACGGAGGCGGTCGCGGAGGAGTTCCAGAAGGCCAACCCCGACGTGAAGGTGGTGGTGGGGATCTCCGGCACCGGCGGGGGTTTCAAGAAGTTCTGCAACGGGGAGACGGACATCTCGAACGCTTCGCGTCCCATCGTGCAGAAGGAGATCGACACCTGCGCCCAGAACGGCATTGAATATATCGAGCTCCCGGTGGCCTATGACGCCCTCTCAGTGGTGGTCAACCCCCAGAACGACTGGGCCGCTTGCATGACCGTGGCGGAGTTGAAGAAGATCTGGGAGCCGGATGCCCAGGGGAAGATCACCCGCTGGAACCAGGTGCGGCCGGAGTGGCCGGACGCCCCCCTCAACCTCTACGGCGCGGGCACGGACAGTGGGACCTTCGACTATTTCACCGAGGCCATCGTGGGCAAGGCCAAGTCGAGCCGGGGCGACTACACCGCCAGCGAGGACGACAACGTCCTGGTGCAGGGGGTGGCCAACGATCAATACGCCCTGGGGTATTTCGGCCTCGCCTACTACTTCGAGAACCAGGACAAACTGAAGGCGGTTGCCATTGACAACGGGAAGGGCTGTGTGCTCCCCTCGGAGGAGACGGTGCGGGATGGAACTTACCAGCCCCTCTCCCGCCCCCTCTTCATCTACGTGAACCGCAAGGCCGTGGATCGCCCGGAGGTGGAGGCTTTCGTTCGGTTCTACCTCGAAAAGGGCCCCGCCCTGGTCAAGCAGGTCGGATACGTCCCGTTGCCGGATACGGTTTACCAGCTGGCCCTGAAGCGCTTCGAGGCTCGCAAGGTGGGGACCTTGTTTAAGGGCGAGCCCCCGGTGGGGCTGTCGATCGAGGACCTGTTGAAAGTGGAGCAGTGAAGCCTTCCGGAGGTCCGGGAACGGCCCGGATTGCCTATACTTGATAGAGGGTATGGGGGGCGGCGTCCCCAAAGGCGCCGCCCCTCGCACGATCCTCCGCTCGTGGAGCCAAGATCGATGGGATTGACCGCTCGCTCGGTAGTGGAGATCTCTACGGCCCGTCTCCAGAGGGGCATGGCGGCCCGCTGGCGGGAATGGGGGGAGCTGGCCGTCCAGGCCCTTCTGTTCTTCGCGGCCATGGTCTCCGTCTTCACCACCATCGGCATCGTCGCCGTCCTCCTGGTGGAGGCCCTCCCCTTCTTCCAGCAGGTCTCTCTGAAGGAGTTCCTGCTGGATCCCCAGTGGACGCCGCTGTTCGCCCAGAAACATTTCGGGATCATGCCGCTGGTGGCGGGAACGTTCCTCACCTCGGCGGTGGCCGTGGCCCTGGCTATGCCGGTGGGGCTGCTGAGCGCGATCTACCTTAGCGAATACGCCTCGCCGCGAGTCCGGGCTGTCTTAAAGCCCGCCCTGGAGATCCTGGCCGGCATCCCCACCGTGGTCTACGGATACTTCGCGTTGCTCACCGTCACGCCCCTTCTGAAGCGGATCATCCCGGATCTGGAGACCTTCAACGCCCTCAGCGCCGGCCTGACCATGGGCGTGATGATCATCCCCCTGATCTCCTCCCTGAGCGAGGACGCCCTGTATGCGGTCCCTTCTTCGCTGCGGGAGGCGGCCTACGCCCTGGGCGCCACGCGCCTGGAGGTGGCGGTGCGCGTGGTGATCCCGGCAGCCCTCTCCGGGATCGTGGCCTCGTTCATCCTGGCGGCCTCCCGCGCCGTCGGGGAGACGATGATTGTGGCCATCGCCGCCGGGCAGCGACCGACGCTGACCCTGGATCCCCGGCGGGCGATCGAGACGATGACCGCTTATATCGTCCAGGTCAGCCTGGGGGACACCCCTCACGGCACCCTGGAGTTCCGCACGATCTTCGCGGTGGGCCTGGTGCTTTTCCTGATCACCCTGGTTCTGAACCTGATTGCCATACGGATCATCGAGCGCTATCGGGAGGTTTATCGGTAGGCCGGAGGTGCGCGCATGGGACATCGGCAACGGCGGGAGCTGTTAGGGAAGCTGTTCGAGGGGATCGCGCTGGCAGCCACGGTCTTCGGCTTGCTGGTCCTCGCCTTCCTGCTGCTCGACGTGGCCCGCCGGGGGCTGGGGGTGCTCTCCTGGTCCTTCCTCACTTCCTATCCCTCCCGGTTCCCGGAGCAGGCGGGGATCCGCTCCGCGCTGCTGGGGACCGTCTGGGTCATCCCGCTGACGGCGCTCTTCGCGGTGCCCCTGGGGGTGGCCGCCGCCATCTACCTGGAGGAATACGCGCCCCGCAACCGGCTGACCCGGCTCATCGAGCTGAACATCAACAACCTGGCCGGCGTGCCTTCGATCATTTACGGCCTGCTGGGGCTGGAGCTGTTCGTCCGGGCGATGCGGCTGGAGCGCAGCATCCTGGCCGGCGCCCTCACCCTCAGCCTGCTCATCCTGCCCATCCTGATCACCGCCTCCCGGGAGGCGCTGCGGGCGGTTCCGATGAGCCTGCGGGAGGCCGCCTTCGCCCTGGGGGCCACCCGCTGGCAGGTGATTCGCCATCAGGTGCTGCCGGTGGCCTTCCCCGGCATCCTCACCGGGATGATCCTGGCCCTCTCCCGGGCCATCGGGGAGACGGCCCCGCTGATCACCATCGGGGCCTTGACCTTCATCGCCTTCGATCCTAAGAGCCCCTTCGATAAGTTCACGGTGCTCCCGATCCAGATCTTCAACTGGGTCTCTCGACCCCAGGCGGGCTTCCACGCCCGCGCAGCGGGGGCCATCCTGGTGTTGCTGGCGGCTTTGCTGTCGATGAACGGGCTGGCCATTTACCTCCGCTATCGCTCGCAGCGGCGCTATCAGTGGTGAGGGGGAACATATGGAGGAGATCGTCCTGGAGACGCAGAACCTCACCGTCTACTACGACGGCCGTCCGGCCATCGAGGGGATCTCCATGAAGATCCCCCGCCGGCGGATCACGGCGATCATCGGACCCTCCGGGTGCGGCAAAAGCACCCTGCTGCGTTGCTTCAACCGGATGAACGACCTCATCCCCTCCGCCCGCGTGACCGGCCGGGTCCTGTTTGAGGGCCTTGACCTCTACAGCTCGGATGTGGATGTGGTGGAGGTGCGGCGGCGCATCGGGATGGTCTTCCAGAAGCCGAATCCCTTCCCCAAGAGCATTTATGAGAACGTGGCCTTCGGCCCGCGCATCCAAGGAATCCGGGACCGGCGCAAGCTGGATGAGATCGTGGAGCGCTGTCTGCGGGCGGCGGCCCTGTGGGACGAGGTCAAGGACAAGCTGCACCAGAACGCCCTGACCCTCTCCGGCGGCCAGCAGCAGCGCCTGTGCATCGCCCGGGCCCTGGCCACCGAACCCGAGGTGCTGCTGATGGACGAGCCGGCCTCCGCCTTGGACCCCATCGCCACCATGAAGATCGAGGATCTGATGCGGGAGCTGGCCCGGGAATACACCATCGTGATCGTCACCCACAACATGCAGCAGGCCGCCCGGGTGAGCGATTACACGGCCTTCATGCTGGCCGGGGAGGATCGGGTAGGACGGCTCATCGAGTTCGGGCCCACCCAGCAGATCTTCACCCGCCCGCGGGATCGACGCACGGAGGACTACATCACCGGACGGTTCGGATGAGGAGGGTGGATGAGCTCGCGGAAGCCGCGCGTGCTGGTGCTGTGCACCGGGAACGCTGCCCGCAGCCAGATGGCGGAGGGGCTGATCCGCGCCGCCCTGGGGGACCGGGTGGAGGTCTTCTCCGCCGGGACCCATCCGGCCGGCTACGTGCACCCGATGGCCATCCAAGTGATGCGGGAGATCGGGATCGACATCTCCGGCCAGCGCAGCAAATCGCTGTCCGAGTTCATCGGACAACCCTTCGATCTGGTCCTCACGGTCTGCGACGATGCGGCCGAGGAGTGCCCCGTCTGGCCCGGCCAGGGCGAGCGGATGCACATCGGTTATCCCGACCCCGGCCGGCGGGCCTGGGACGAGGAAGGGATGCTGGAGGAGTTCCGCGAGGTCCGGGATCGGATGCGGGAGGAGCTGCTCCCGGCCCTGCGGCGCTGGCTGGAGCGATGGGAGCCGGAGCAGAGGATGCTTGACCGGGCGCCGGCCGGGGATTACCATACGGGCGCCAGGTCCGGGAAGGAGGGGCTGATGCAGGCGCGAGTGATGCTGGAGCGCGATCTGAGCGCTATCCGTCAGGATGTGCTGCGGCTGGGGGGGATGGTGGAGCAGGCCATCGATCGCTGCATCGAAGCCCTGAAGCGGCTGGACGTGGGGATGGCCCGGGAGATCATCGCCTTCGATGAGGAGATCAACCGGATGCGCTATCAGATCGAAGAGGCATGCCTGGAAACCATCGCCACCCAGCAGCCGATGGCCAGCGATCTGCGGGCCATCATCGCCGCCATGTTCTGCGCCACCAACCTGGAGCGCATGGGCGATCACGCCAAGAGCATCGCCAAGCTCACCATCGAGATGGCCGACGAACCCCTGCTCAAGCCGCTCATCGACATCCCCCGCATGGCCCAGATCGCCAAGGAGATGTTGCGGCAGGTCCTGGAAGCCTATGTGGAGCAGGATGCGGAGAAGGCCCGCGCGGCCGTGGCCCGGGACGACGAGGTGGACGCGCTGGACGAGCAGGTCTACCGGGAGCTGATCACGTATATGATGCAGGACCCGCGGACGATCTTCCGGGCCACCCGCCTGCTCTGGATCTCCCACAACCTGGAGCGCATCGCGGACCGGGTGACCAACATCGCAGAGCGGGTGATCTTCATGGTCACCGGGGAGCTGCAGGAGCTGAACTGAGCCCGGGCGAGGCAAGGGGTATAAGACAGGCGTTCTCCCTGAAAGACGAGCCAGGAGCGCTTATCTTCCGAAGGCGTTCTCTCGGGAACGCATTACGCGCATGGCCTTCCGCCGGCCTCAGGGGACCCGGAGAGCGGTTGCCGGGGAGAGCAAGCGGAGTGGAATCCGCCCCCGGCGTTTCCCTTTTTTGTTGTATCAGCGGCTGGCTCGCATGTATCGAGGCCCCGCGTGGTGGATCGCGCTCCTGGCCCTCGGGCTGTATTATCTCCCCCTGATCGCTGAGGTCGATTATCCCTGGCCTCCGGAACAGGACGCCCTGTTGCTGATCCTGGCGGGAGCCGCCCTGGGGGTCTGGCTGGTCCCGGAGATCGGCAGCCGGCTCTCCGGGGTGGAGCCCCGCCCGGAGGCCCTGATCTTCCGGGCCCCCTTCTTCGCGCTCCGGGTCTCCTACCGTCGGATCCGCGCCACCCGCCCCACCCGTTTCTCGGAGATCTTCCCACGCCTCCCCTTTCGCCACCGACGGTGGGTGGAGCCTTTTTACGACCACACGGTGCTGGTGATCGAGACCGCCGGCTACCCCATCCCCACCCGTTGGATCCGCTGGCTGCTGGGCCCTTATCTCTGCCTGCCTGAGGGCACCGGCTTCGTCTGCCTGGTCTCCGATTGGATGGCCCTGAGCCGGACGATCGATCACTACCGGGAGCAGCATCGCTAAAATGGAAGGTGGAGAATCCACCTCTCTCCTCGAGGAGCGCAAAGGGATGTCGGTCGAAAAGGAAGAGCATGCCCTTCGCCGGGATGCCCTGCAGATCCTGCACGCGGCCCTGGGCGCGGTGGACCCGAGCGCTGCGGTCCGCCGGCACGTCCGCCGGGAGGGGAACCAGCTCCTCATCGGGGGGGAGCGCTTCGACCTGGAGCGCTACCGTCACGTGTTCGTGCTGGCCTTGGGCAAGGCCGCCTACCCGATGGCCTATGCCCTGCAGGTGCTGCTGGGCAGCCGCCTCGATCGGGGAGTCCTGGTGACCAAATACGGGCACCTGGCCGCCGCCCTCGACGAGCGCTGGACGGTGGTCGAAGCCGGGCATCCGGTCCCAGACGAGAACAGCGTGCGGGGCGCCCAGGCCCTGGCTGCCCTAGCCGAACAAGCCGGGCCGGAGGACCTGATCCTCTGCGCCCTCAGCGGGGGAGGCTCCGCCCTGGCCACGTGGCCGGTGGAGGGCCTCAGCCTGAGCGATCTCCAGGCGGTGACGGACCTGCTGTTGCGGGCGGGGGCCACCATCCACGAGCTGAACGCCGTGCGCAAGCATCTGGATCGGATCAAGGGGGGAGGGCTGGCCCGGTTCGCCTACCCGGCCACCGTGGTGACCCTGGTGCTCTCCGACGTCGTGGGCGATGATCTCTCGGTGATCGCCTCGGGACCTATGGCCGCCGATCCGTCGACCTTCCAGGATGCCTGGCGGGTGCTGAACCGCTACGGCCTGCTCGAGCGCGTCCCCCTGCCGGTGCGCCTTCACCTGGAGGCCGGGCTCCACGGGCGGATCCCTGAAACCCCGAAGCCCGGCGATGAGATCTTCCAGCGGGTGTTCCATCACATCATCGCCAGCAACCGCCTGGCCGCCCGCGCCGCTCTGGAGGAAGCGGCCCGCCTGGGCTATCATCCGCTTCTGCTCTCCACGTTCATGGAAGGGGAGGCCCGCGAGGTCGCTCGGGTGATCGCCGCCATCGCCAAGGAGATCGCCGCCACGGACCAACCGGTCCCCCGCCCGGCCTGTGTCGTCTGGGGCGGCGAGACCACGGTCACCGTGCGCGGGAGCGGTCGGGGCGGACGGAACCAGGAGCTGGTGCTGGCAGCGGCCATCGCCCTGCAGGGCTGGCCGGATTGCGTGGTGGCCTCCATGGGGACCGATGGGATCGATGGACCGACGGACGCGGCCGGCGCCCTGGCGGACGGCGAGAGTGTGCACCGGGCTTACCTCCTGGGCCTGGACGCGATGGCTCATCTGCATGCCAACGATGCCTACGCCTTCTTCGAGGCTCTGGGGGATCTGATCCGCACCGGGCCGACGGGGACCAACGTGAACGACATCGGGGTGTTGCTGGTGGGCCCGAAGTGAGCCGGGGCGCTGTTCCCCTCCTTCGGATCAAAACGTGGGAGATCCGCCATGCGCCGTGCTTCTCCTCCCTGGATCTGCATCGTCGGAAGATCGGGCGCGGGAAAGACAACGGTCCTCGAGGGATTGGTGCGGATCTTCCGGGGATGGGGGCTCCGGGTGGGGACGATCAAGCATGATCCCCACGGGGAGATGGAGTGGGATCAGGTCGGGAAGGACACGTGGCGGCATCGGGAGGCCGGAGCGGACCTGGTCATCGGCGTGACGCCGCGCTGGCTCTGGATCTCCCGGCGCCTCGAGTGCCCCCTCACCCTGCGTGACCTCGTTCAGGAGCTCCAGGGGGTGGATGTGATCCTCGTGGAAGGCTTCCACACGGAAGCCGCCCCCAAGGTGGAGGTGATGCGTTCGGAGACAGGGCTGGAGCCGGTGACCCAGCCAGGGGAGCGCTGGGCGATCGTATCGGATGTGCCCCTTGAGCTGGGGGCCCCCTGCTTCCGGTTTGGGGAGCTGGAGGAGCTGGCGCGGTTCCTGGCCCGGCGCCTGGGGTTGCCGGGAGCAACTCCCCGTTGAGGATGCGCCGTCCCCCTCATAGCCGTGAAGACGGCGCTCCGAGGCACGTTCGGGCCCCTCGTCTCTCCATCGACGGGCAGGAGCACGCTTTTTCTGGGAGGCGATGGAGAACCTCCACGGTTCAGGAACCTGCGCGCAGGGGGTCGTGATGTCCGTGCTTCCTCATTCACCCGCAGGGTCTCGGTGTGGCTGGTTTTATCCCTGCTGTCCACCACATGGCCCCTGCCCTTCAGACCTTCTGGGATCCCCTCAACGGCAACGATGGGCTCGGCGGCTTTCACCTCTCCCCTCTCCACACCGATGCCGTTCCCTTCGCCTTCGGTGCTCACCAGCCCCCTTCCCGCCCCGCCCGCGTCAGCACCGACCCTCGGCCTGACCGTGTGGACCGAGCCGGTGGGTGTCGCGCTGGGCGAGACCGTCACCTCAACGTTGAGGCTGGAGGACCCTGCGGATCCCATCTCCTGGCCGCTCGTGGCCCTTTTCCGATACGAGGAGGCCGCGAAGCGCTGGGAGCGGCTCCTCACCATCCGCCGCTGGGAAGGAGAGGACCTAGTGCTCACAGCGAAGGTTGAGGAAGAGGAAGAAGGAACCTTCGCCGTGGCCCTGTCCACTCAATCCGACATCGGCAACTATGCGCAGCCCTGACAACCGACGGTGCGCGACTTTCAGGACGACCGTCACCGGGCAGAGTCCATATCTTACCGGCGCGGCCTACAACGCGCTGGGCCGGCCGCTGCAGCAGAACTGGGGGAACGGCCGCGTCACCGCCTACGCCTACCACCTGCAGAGCGCGCGGCTGGTGCAACTGATGGTCTCCGGCAACCTTCTGGACCTGCGTTACGGCTATGACCGGGTGGGGACATCACCGCCATCACTGACACGGCGAACGGCGGCCAGGTGCAGACTTTTGGGTATGACGCCTGCGACCGGCTGGTGTGGGCGCGCACCCGTGCGGCGGGCAACGGGCAATACAGCGAAACCTACGGCTATGACCGGATGGGGAACATCGTCACGCGGACGGTGGGCAGCCAGACGATCACGTATACCTATGGCTGTCCGCCGATGATCGCCCCCACCCTGCCGTCGACGTTGCCGCAGTCGATCTTGCCGGCGAGGAGGGGTATGAGCCGAAACCGGCAGATCCGAGGGCTCCGAAGTCACTCTATGAACTCCACGATCCGTGCCCTCAGCCTTGACAGAGTGCGCGGATTGTGCTATCGTAGAGCCAGCCCGGTGAGCAGTCCATATCATTTTACGCTACGGCAGGATTCATCGATGGCTCAGCCGGAGCATCCCCGATTCACCGCTTCCGAGCCAGGGCTCGACTTCCTGCAGAGGCGAGCCGTTTCTTCCCATCGGTTCTCCACGGTTTCTCTAAAGAGAGCACGCTGACTTCGGCGCCGGCCGGTCCGTAGGGGTATCCCCTGGGACTTTTTTCCTATCCCGGTTGGGTGGATTTTTCTTTACACTAAGATCGCCCCCTTAGCTCAAAGGGAAAGAGCGGCCGCCTTCTAAGCGGCGTGTCCGGGTTCGAATCCCGGAGGGGGCGCCATCCCGGCGCAGAGGGCTGGGAAAGCAAACGGCCCTCTGCGCGCTTTTTTTGAAAAGCCCTGTGTTCCGGGCGGAGGAGGGATGAGCGGAACTTACCCGGGGGGCATCTCCACGGCGCGGCGGGCTGCCCGCAGGTTGACTTCAGGAGCGTGGATAGGGACCACACAACCGGTGCCCAGGATGAAGCGCCGGCCTCCGGTCTGGGCGATGGCCTCCCGGGCCTCTGCGATCACCCGCTCCGGCGTCCCCCGCACCAGCGTGCTCACCCGGGAGAGCCCTCCGAGCACCGCCCCAGGGACCTTCCGCTGCGCCTCCGCCAGGGCCGGCGGGGTCTCCCGATCATGCCAGTTCCAGACCGCCACCGGATAATCCACGAACAAGTCGAACATCACCGCCTCGCCGTGCAGGTGGAGGAGATTCAGCCAGGCCCCGCCCGCTTCCCTCAGGATCGCCTGATCATACGGACAGCCGAAACGCCGGTATTCCTCGGGCGAGAGCAGCAGATACGAGGCGTGCTGCACGGCGTAGAAGATCCCATCCACCCCCCGTGCGAGGGCAGCCCGGACGAAGCGACGGGTGCTCTCGGTGATCGTCTCCAGTCCCCTCTCCAGGGCCTTCGGGGCCTGGCGCAGATGCAGCAGCAGCCGCTGGGAGCCGGCCAGGTTCTTCGCCTGAGCCAGGGGGCTGAACACGGTGACCACCAGGGGAACTTCGGGGAGGGCCTGCCGGATGCGGGCCACCGCTTCAAGATGCTCCCCGAGGACCCCCCGCTCGGGATCCAGCACGGGCAACCTTGTCCAGTCCTCGGGATCCTGAACCGGGTGCTGGATGTAGCGCCGGGTTCCTTCGGTATCCCCTTCCCAGACGTCCTCCGCCCCCCAATCCCGGACGCAGTAGCTGGAGGCGGGGGTGATCTTGACGAAGTCGAAATCGAAGCGCTGCTGGAATTCCACCACTGCGTCGGCGAAGGCCTGGGGATCCTGATCCGCCACCGGGAAGTGGCGCCAGAGGGCCACCGGCGGGCGGTCCACCGGCTCGCCCCGCAGGGCCGCCTGGAGACGTTCACGCTTCTCCATTGGATCCTCGCAGCCACTGGAGATGAGCCTGGGTCAGGCGGGAGAGGATCTGGGCCTTGCCCCGGTCCTCCACCGTGGGAAGCAAGGTAAGGACCTTCTCGAAGGCCGCGATGGCGGTCTCCTTGCGGCCCGCCGCCTTCGCGGCCAGGCCCAGGCCGTAATAGGCGTCGATGGCGTTCCCATCCACCTCGATGGCCTTGCGGAATTCCTCGATGGCCTGTTCATACTGGCGCTGGGCGTGGAGCTCCCACCCCCGATCGATATGTGCCGCCGCGCGCTCCGACATCCCGTTTTCCTCCAGAGGGCTCTGGATGATCCACCGCATCTATGGGGATTATAGCGGATCCGGAGAGGGAATAACCAGGGGCTGGAGGGTGATATAATATCCCCGGCATCTTGGGAGGAGGTGGACCCGATGGGCCCGAAGCGCGAGACCTACACGGTGGAGATCGCCGGCTTGGTCCGGCATCTCCCGCTGTTCGAGATCGCCCCCGGCGTGCGCATCGCCATCTTCAACATGCTCGGGGACACGGAGGTGGTCCTGGCGGCGGCTAAAGAGCTGGCCCGGCGGATCCCCAAGGAGGCCGAGGTGATCGTCACCCCGGAGGCGAAGGCCATCCCTCTCGCCTATCAGCTTTCCATTGAGACCGGCCTCCCCTACGTGATCCTGCGCAAAAGCTACAAGCCCTACATGGGCGAGGCCCTGAGCGCCGAGACCCTCTCCATCACCACCGGCCAGCCCCAGACCCTCTATCTGGATGAGAAGGATATCGAGCTGGTCCGCGGCCGGAAGGTGGTGCTGGTGGACGATGTGATCTCCACGGGCTCCACCCTCCAGGCGATGCGCCTGCTGATGAACAAGGCGGGCGCCATCGTGATCGCCGAGGCCGCCGTGTTCACGGAGGGGGAGCGAGCGAAGTGGCGGCATATCATCGCCCTGGGCCATCTGCCCATCTTCACCGCCAATTCCAAGAATGCGAAGAAAGAATGATTCCACGCTGTCTGTAAGGGGGAGCCGATGCTGTTCATCCGATACCGTTACGTGCGCGTCTTCATCGCCTTTCTCGCCCTTCTGTGGCTGGGGATCTGGCTTGCGCTCCGGCCCCAGGGCCCGGCCCTCATCGGCATCGGGCTGGTCCTGATCATGACCGGGCTGGCCCTCATCGTCCCGCCCGGGGTTTACGCCTGGCTGATCACCCCGACCTGCCCGCAGTGCGGAGGCCGGCTCCGTTGGTCAGCGATCCAGCCGGACGACCATGACCCCTATGTGGAGGAGCTTCGGGTAACCTGCGCGCGATGCGGCTGGGGCCGCCTGGAATTCCGGAACCTCGTAGGGCCTCTCGTGGCCGGGCCGGCGTATCCGGAGCCGGGCATGGCGGAGGGCCGCGGGGCGGGGCGCTGAAGCCTCCCGTCCCTGGACCGCGGCGTTGCCCCCGGGGAGGGAGGGCCGCTCTCTTCTCTCCCCGGGGCTTCTTTGAGCTGGGCGGGCGCCTGGTGCGGAGAGGGAAATGATCCTGATCGAGCTGGGAGCGATCTTCCTAGGCCTGGCTTTGATCCACCGCCTGGCGCATCGCCTCGCCTTCTCCCCCATCCCCCTCGTCCTGCTCGTCGGCCTGGCCTTCGGCGAAGGGGGTCTCCTCGCCCTCCGGTTGAGCGAGCCCTTCGTCCGGACCACCGCGGAGATCGGCGCCCTCCTCCTGCTGTTCATGCTGGGCCTGGAATACAGCGGTCGGGAGTTGCGGGATGCGCTCCTGGCTCACTTCTCGGACAGCCTCGTGGATGCCTTCCTGAACTTCACGCCGGGCTTTCTGTTGGCGCTGGCGCTGGGGTGGGGGTTGCCTCTGGCCCTCTTGATGGGCGGGGTGACCTTCGTCACCTCCTCCGGCATCCTCGCCCATCTGATCGACGAGCTGGGATGGGAAGGCCGTGCGGAGGCGCGCGTGGCTGTCTCCCTCTCGATCCTGGAGGACCTGTTGATCGCTCTCCTGCTGCCGCCGGTGATGGTGCTCTTTTTTCGAACCGGCGAGGCGGCCATCGGGCCGCTGGCGCTGTCCCTCCTCTTGTCCGTCGCCGCCATGGGGACCGCCATTCGCTACGGCCAAGTCCTCAGCCGGGCCATCGATCACGAGAACGAGACAGTGCTTCTGCTTTCCCTGTTCGGGCTGGTGCTGCTGGCGGGAGGGATCGCCCTGGCCCTTCAGATCCCGGCGGCCGTGGGGGCCTTCCTTTTGGGGATCGCGATCTCGGACCCGGTGAAAGAGCGGGCCCGGCGGCTGATCGGGCCGGTGCGGGACCTGTCCGCCACGGTTTTCTTTCTCACCCTGGGCCTACGCACGGATCCGGGGCTGCTCCTCCCCGTCCTGCCTCTGGCGGTCCTCCTCGCACTGGCCACCGGGCTGACCAAGGGACTCACGGGATGGATCGCGGCCCATCGGGCGGGGATCCGGGGATGGGCGCGCGGTCGGGCAGGGGCGCTCCTGATCGCGCGGGGGGAGCTCTCCGGGGTGATCGCCGGGCTGGTGGGCCTGACTCTGCCCACCGTGACCTTTGTTCCTCTTGTCACCGCATATGTGCTCCTCAGCACGCTCCTGGGGCCGCTGGTGGTCCACTGGTTGCCCCGGGAGGGATAGCGCGCTACAGGATCTGCTGACCCAGCAGGGAGGCGAGCAGCTCCACGGCCAGCTCGGCGGTGCGATTGCGCTCGTCCAGGATCGGGTTGATCTCCACCACGTCCACCGAGCCCACCCGGCCGCTATCTGCCAGGATCTCCATCATCAGATGGGCCTCGCGATAGGTCAGCCCGCCGGGCACCGGCGTGCCCACCCCGGGCGCCACCTGGGGATCCAGGACGTCGAGGTCCAGGCTGACGTGGAGGCGCGGCCACGCCTTCAGTCGGGTGAGGGCCTGCCGGACCACCGTGGCGATCCCCAGCTCGTCGATCTCCCGCATGGTGAAGACCAGCATTCCGCTCTCCGCCATGGCCCGGCGCTCCTCGGGATCCAGGGAACGCACCCCGATGAGGACGATCTGTTCGGGCCGGAGCTTGGGCTCCGGCCCACCGATCTGGATCAGGCGGGGGTGGCCCCGGCCGACCAGATGGGCCAGCGGCATGCCGTGGATGTTGCCGGAGGGCGAGGTCTCCGGCGTGTTGAAATCCCCATGGGCGTCGATCCACAACACGCCGGTCGGTCCCGCCGCAGCGATGACCCCGGCGATCGTCCCCATGGCGATGGAATGATCCCCTCCCAGGATGATCGGGAAGCGCCCATCCGCCACCGTCTCCCGCACCGCCTGGAACACCCGTTCACAGGCTTCAGCCACTGCCTCCAGGTGGCGCATCCCGCCAGGGCCGACGGCGCGCACCTCCTCCGGGACCGGCACGATGATGTTTCCTCCGTCCTCCACCTGGTAACCCAGGCCCTCCAGGCGGGCCTGCAGACCAGCGTAGCGGACGGCGCTGGGCCCCATGTCCACGCCGCGCCGCCCCTGCCCCAGGTCCATCGGCACGCCCAGGATGCGGACCACGCGTCGCATCTTCCCTCCGTATCGTTCCCGTGATCGTGTCAAATGAATTCGGCCGCAGGAGGCCACCGGCCGACTCAGCTTGCGGGTCGAATGAATTCGACCCCCACAGGTCTTCGGCCCGCGGTCGGCCTGCGCCAACCGGGAAGGTGTCTTTTGCGTCGGCGGAGGCCGACGCTGGGCGGGCAGCGCCCTGGGAGGCCGGTTTCAATCGGCGTGAGAAGGCACCGACCGAAAAACGTCCTTTGTGTCGGCGAAGGCCAGCGCTGGGTGCGGAGCGCCTGGGAAGGCCCATCCCAATCAGCGCAAGGAGCCAGACAGATCGTTACGCCGCTCTTCAATAGAAGCGCTCGATGGGCCATCCCCGCCGGCGGGCCAGCCGGCGCAACCGGAGATCGGGGTTCACCGCCACCGGATGGCCGACCCGCAGCAGAAGAGGGAGATCCGTATAGCTATCCGTGTAGAAATAGCTGCGGGAGAGATCGACGCCTTTCTCTGCCGCGTAGCGCTCGGCCCAGTAGACTTTCCCCGGGCCGTAGCACGGGGGCTCCACTACCCGGCCCGTGAGGCGTCCGTCCACCACCTCCAGGCGAGTGCAGAGATAATCGGGGATCCCCAGGGCCTCCGCCAGGGGGCGGACCACGTATTCGGTGGCGGCGGAGATCAGGGCCACCCGGTGCCCCTGGCGGCGATGGGCCTCGATCCGCTCCACGGCCCCGGGAGCGATATACGGCCGCACCCACTCCTCGAACCAACGCCGGGTCTCCTCCCGGAAGGCGCCCTCATCGGCGCCGGCGATCATCGCCGTGAGGCGGGCACTGGCCCGGGGGAACTCCAGCAACCCCAAATAATACCGCAGCGCCAGCCACAGGAATGTCCACCAGAGCGCTCCGGTCATCCGGCCGCTGCGGCGCAGATAGCGCACCCACTGCCTCCCCGAGCTCACCGAGAGCACCGTGTGGTCCACATCGAAGAACGCCGCGATCTCCCCGCCTTCCGGTTCCATCCCGCTCGCCTCCCCGCCGCTTCGCCCCAGGGTCCCCTGAACAAAGATCGGACGGAGGATCCTCTCCGTCCGATCCGTTTCGAGATGTAGGGACGCGGTGATCTCATCACGCGCCTTCCCAGCGCTTGAGCACCAGCACGCTGTTGTGGCCGCCGAACCCGAAGGCGTTGGTGATGGCGATGCGCACCTCTTTGCGGCGGGCCTGATTGGGGACGTAGTCCAGGTCGCACTCCGGATCCGGGTTCTGCAGGTTGATGGTAGGGGGGATGATTCCCTCGCGGATGGCCATGACACAGAAGATGGCCTCCAGGGCTCCCGTGGCCCCGATCATGTGGCCGGTCATGGATTTGGTGGCGCTGACCGGGATCTCGTAGGCCCGCTCGCCGAAGACCGTCTTGATGGCCAGGGTCTCGGTTTTGTCGTTGAGGGGCGTCCCGGTGCCGTGGGCGTTGATGTAATCCACCTCCTCCGGGCGGATCCCGGCTTTGCGCAGGGCCTTGGCCATCGCCCGGGCCGCCCCCGCCCCGTTTTCATCGGGGGCGATGGGATGGTAAGCATCGGAGGTCGCCCCGTAGCCGATGATCTCGGCCAGGGGTTCGGCCCCCCGGGCCAGGGCGAACTCCAAGTCCTCCAGCACCAGGACCGCCGCGCCCTCTCCCATCACCGTGCCGTCCCGATCCCGGTCGAAGGGGCGGCACGCCCCGGCGGGGTCGTCGTTGCGGCGGGACATGGCCCCGATGCGGTCGAAGGCGGCGATGCCGATGAAAGTGATGCTGGCCTCGGCGCCCCCGGCGATGCAGACCCGGCAATCTCCGCTGCGGATCAGCTCGTAGGCGATGCCGATGGCGTCCGCCCCGGCGGCGCAGGCGGAGACCGTGGCGAAGTTGGGGCCTCGGGCCCCCAGCTCGATGGCGATCTGGGCGGAGGCGCCGTCCGTGATCACCATGGGGATGACGAAGGGATGGAGCAGGCGGGGGCTCTTGTGCAGGGCCGTCTCCACCCCATCGGCGAAGGTTTGGGCCCCGCCGATGGCTGAGCCGATGATCACCCCTACCTCATCGGCGATCTCCTCGGTGATCCGCAGCCCAGCCTGGCGCACCGCCTCCTGGGTGGCGACCACTGCGAACTGCTCGAACCGGTCCCGCCGCCGGGCCTCCCGGGCGTCCATATAATTCAATGGGTCGAACCCCTTGACCTCGGCGGCGATGCGCACGTTCAGACCGGAGGCGTCGAAGAGGGTGATCGGCCCCACGCCGGAGCGGCCGGCGACGGCGTTGGCCCACGTGGTGGGCACATCCAGCCCCAGCGGCGTGATGGCCCCCATCCCAGTGATCACCACACGACGGGGCCGCATTCGTCTCCTCCTGTGATCAGGTTCCATGATGGATTTAACCCACGCGGGTCACGTATTCCCCGGTGCGGGTGTCGACCCGGACGATGTCGCCCTCGTTGACGAAGAGGGGGACCCGGAGGCGATAGCCGGTCTCCAGCACCACCCATTTGTCGGCACCCGAGGCGGTATCGCCTTTCACCCCTGGCTCCGCCTCCACCACCCGCAGGTCCACCGTCACCGGCAGCTCCACCCCCAGGGGCTCGCCCTCGTATTCCCGCAGGATCAGGGTGATCCCCTCCTTCAGGAAGTTCACCGCCTCCCCCAGCCGCTCGGCCGGCACCGGGATCTGCTCATAGGTCCGGGTGTCCATCATATAGTAGAGATCGCCGTCCCGATACAGGAACTGCACCTCCCGGTTCTCCACCCGGATGTCCTGCACCCGATCGCCCGAGAGGAACGTCTTGTCGATGATGGCCCCAGTGCGCAGGTTGCGCAGCTTGGTGCGGATGAAGGCGTTCCCCCGGCCGGGCTTGTGATGCTGATACTCCAGCACCTCATAGATCTGACCGTCCAGGATGAAGGTCGTCCCCTTCCGCAGGTCATTCACATCGATCATCTTCGGTTCCCTCCCGCCGAAGCTCCCTGAATTCCCACTCCGGAGGCATTATAGAAAATGGAAAACCGACCGTCAATGACCCGGCCTGGAGGGATCGATGCCGGAGTTCTTCACGGTTCTCCCGCCCGATCAGGCGCTGGAGCGGCTGCGCGCTCATCTGAGCCCTTTGCCGGCCGAGATCCTCCCGCTCTCCGAGGCCCTCGGTCGAGCCCTGGCCCAACCCGTCGTCGCCCCCGAGCCCCTGCCTGCGTTCCCGCGGAGCGCGATGGACGGCTATGCGGTGCGGGCGGCCGACACCTTTGGGGCCACCGAGGGCCTGCCGGCCTACCTGCGGGTGATCGGCGAGGTGCCCATGGGACAGGCCCCGGGGTTCGCCATCGGCCCGGGAGAGGCCGCCCTGATCCACACCGGGGGGATGTTGCCGGAGGGAGCCGACGCGGTGGTCATGCTGGAGCGGACCCAGCGGCTGGATGCGGAGACCATCGAAGTGTTGCGGCCGGTGGCCCCAGGGGAGAACGTCATCGCCATCGGCGAGGACATCCGGCAGGGGGAGATCGCCTTCCCGGCGGGCCATCGCCTGCGTCCCCAGGATCTGGGGGCCCTGGCTGCCCTGGGGGTGGCCCGCGTGCCGGTGGCCCGCTGCCCCCGGGTGGCCATCCTGGGCAGCGGCGATGAGATCGTGCCGCCTGACCAGCGGCCCCAGCCCGGCCAGGTGCGGGATGTCAACACATTCTCCCTGATCGGCCTGATCCGCCAGCACGGCGGGGAGCCCCTCCCCTGGGGGATCGCCCCGGATCGCCTGGAGGTCCTGGAGGCGATGGCCCGGGAGGCCTTTGAGGCCGCCGATGTCCTGGTCTTCACTGCCGGGAGCTCCGTGAGCACGCGGGACCTCACCGCGACGGTCATCGAGCGCCTGGGCCCGCCGGGGATCCTGGCCCACGGCCTGGCCATCCGCCCCGGCAAACCCACCCTGGTGGCCTTCTGCGCCGGCAAGCCGGTGCTGGGCCTGCCCGGGAACCCGGTCTCCGCCTTCGTGGTCGCTCGGATGCTCCTGGTCCCCCTTCTCTATCTCCTTCAGGGCGTGGAGCCGCCCCCGCCGCGCCGTCAGCCTGCCCGCCTGTCCCACAACATCCCCTCCGCCCCCGGGCGCATCGATTGGGTGCCCGCCCGCCTCGTCCCTCGAGGGGATGGCCTCTGGGCCGAGCCGGTGTTCGGCAAGAGCAACCTGATCTTCACCCTGGCCCGCTCCGACGGCCTGGTGATGGTCCCCCTGGATCTCAACGGCCTGCAGGCCGGAGACCCGGTGGACGTGTGGCTCTGGGAGTGAGGGGTCAGGCCGCCTCGTCCAGCTCTCCCAGGGGCTCGAAGCGAGCGAGGAAGTGCCGGAGCAACCTCGGCGCCTCCACGATGCGGAAGCCCCGGATGCGCTCCCGTCGGGCGTAGACCCGGGCGCACACTTCGACCACGTAATCCAGATGGCTCTGGGTGTAAACCCGGCGAGGGATCGCCAGGCGCACCAGCTCTAATCGGGGATAGATCATCTCACTGGTGCGGGGATCCTCCTGGGCCAGCATCACGCTGCCGATCTCGACCCCACGGATGCCCCCCTCCAGATACAGATGGACCGCCAGGGCGTGGCCCGGGTATTCCTTCTGGGGGATATGAGGGAGGAAACGTCGCGCGTCCAGATACACGGCATGGCCCCCGGGCGGCACCACGATGGGGATCCCCGCCTGCCGGAGGGACTCCGCCAGATAACTCACCTGGCCGACGCGATAGGCCAGATACGCCTCATCGAGGGCTTCCTGCAACCCGATGGCGATGGCCTCCAGATCGCGGCCGGCCAGGCCGCCGTAGGTCGGAAAGCCCTCCCGCAGTACCAGCTGGGCGCAGAGGGCTTCATAGAGGTCACGATCCTTCAGGGCGATGAACCCGCCGATGTTGGCCAGGCCGTCCTTCTTGGCGCTCATCAGACAGCCGTCAGCGTATCCGAAGAGCTCCCGGGCGATCTCCCGCAACGGGCGGCCTGCATATCCCGGCTCCCGCATCCGGATGAAATAGACGTTCTCCGCATAGCGGGCCACGTCCAGATACAGCCCCTTCCCGTATCGCCGGGCGATCGCCGCCACGGCCCGCACGTTCTCCATGGAGACCGGCTGCCCGCCCACGGTGTTGTTGGTCAGGGTGAGCATCACGAAGGGGATGTTCTCCGGCCCGACCTGCTCGAAGAAGGCTTCCAGCTTCGCCGGGTCCATGTTGCCCTTGAAGGGGTGCTCCAGGGTCGGGTCGTAAGCCTCCTCGATGACCAGATCCACCGGCTCCGCCGGCCGGGCCAGCAGGTTGGCCCGGGTGGTGTCGAAGTGATTGTTGCTGGGGACCTTCTGGCCCGGGCGGACGGCGACCGCGAAGAAGAGGTGCTCCGCGGCCCGGCCCTGATGGACCGGCACCACATACGGGTAGCCGGTGATCTCCTGGATTGTCTCCTGGAACCGGTGGAAGCTGCGGGCTCCGGCGTAGGATTCATCCCCCTGCATCATCGCCGCCCACTGCCGGTCGCTCATCGCCCCGGTCCCCGAATCCGTGAGCAGGTCGATGTAGACGTCCTCCGCCCGCAGGCGGAACAGGTTGTATCCGGCCTCCTCCAGACGCCGCCGACGCTCCTCCCGCGGGAGGAGCCGGATGGGCTCCACCATCTTGATGCGAAACGGCTCCGGTGGATGGATCGGCATGGGGAAACCTCCAACGATAAAGTTAAGCGCTGGCCCCCTCCCGGGAGACGATGGTGATGCCGGAGAGGATCAACCCGCCCCCGAGGAGCTTGATCCAGCCTGGTATTTCCCCCAGGATCAGGTAGGCCAGGATGGTGGAGCCGATGGGCTCGCCCAAGGTGGTCACGGTGACCACCGCCGTCGGCAGGTAGCGGAGGGCCCAGTTGAAGGAAGAATGTCCGATCAGCTGGGGGAAGATCGCTACCAGGCTCAGCCAGACGTAAGTCATGGGCGTGTAGCCGAGCACCGGGAGGCGGGCGGCGGCCACGATCAGGAGGCAAACCACGGCCGCCGTCCCGTAGACAATGGCGATATAGACCGGGAGGGAGAAGCGGCCACGCACCCGACGCCCGATCATGAAATAGCCGGCCACCATGACCGCTCCCGCCAGGGCGAGGAGGTTGCCGATCAGGGATCGGCTCCCTCCCAGCTCGCAGCGCAGGGGGGATCCCGTGCAGGCGTCGCTCAGGCCCACCATCCCGCTCCCCACCAGGGCCAGCAAGATCCCCAGGGCCGTGCGAAGGGAGATGGCCTCCCGAAGGAAGAGGGGGGCCGCGATGGCCACGAACACCGGGGAGAGGCTCACCAGCACCACCGAGCTGGCCACCGTCGTGTATTCCAGGGAGGTGATCCAGGTCACGAAATGCAGGGCCAGGAAGACCCCGGAGAGCAGCATCCAGAGCAGATCGCTGCGGCCGATCCGCTTCCATTCGTGCCCGTAGCGCCCGATGGCCACGGGCAGGATCAGCAAGGTGGCCAGGGTCAGGCGATAGGCGGCGATGACCAGGGAGGAGGCCTCGCGCTGGGCGAAGCGGATGAAGATCGAGGCCATGGAGACCGCCAGGATGCCCAAGGCCAGGACCAGATAGGGCGGAACGGGGGGGCTTTCCCGATGCGACATCACCTCCCTCCCAGAAAAGATCGGCTTCCTGGATCGCTTCTCGTCCCCTCCTCCGGCGGCGGGGCTTCCACGATGCCATGTCTCGGCCCCGGCCCGGGTGGTGCGCTGGAGGGAGGAGAGCGGCGCAGCGCTCACCGCCCTTCGGTTTATAATTCTGACCAGAGGTCCTGACAAATCGCCCGTGGCGGTTCCGGCGCGAGGATCAGATCATATGGAGGATCGAAGGCTTGCGCAGCCGGAGAGGCCCGCATCCGGCATCCCCGGACGGAGCCCGGAGCGGGAGCGCGGCGCGGGCGGGCCCTCGCCTTATCCCCTGACCCGAGAGGAGGCGGAGGCGATGGCCCGACGGGCCGCCCAGGCCTTAGACATCCGTCCGATCCCCACGCCGCATCCACGCCTGATCCTGATGGTCGGCCTGCCCGGGACCGGGAAGTCCACCCTGGCCCGCCGCCTGGCCGCTGCCCTGCCGGCTCCCATCGTGGAGTCCGACCGGGTGCGCCGCGTCCTCTTCAAGTGGCCCCGCCACTCCCTTCAGGAGAGCCGGCGGGTTCATCAGGTATGTCGGGTGCTCCTCGAGCAGCTGCTGCGCCAGGGTTCCTCCGCCATCTTCGACGCCACCAACCTCATCGAAGCGCATCGCGCCCTGGTCTATCAGATCGCCGACCGCCTCCGCATCCCCCTGATCATCCTCCTCGTCACCGCGCCTCCGGAGGTGGTCCGGGATCGCCTGGAGGGGCGGCTCCGCCATCGGGATCCGACGGACGCCAGCGAGGCCACCTGGCCGGTCTACGAGCGGATGCGCCGGCAGATGGAGCCCATCGGGCGCCCCTATCTGGAGGTGGACACCTCCCGAGATCTGGAGGCCCTCCTGCCGGATCTGGTGCAGGCCATCCGCCAGCCTGTGTGGCCCCTTCCCGGTCTTCCCTCCGTGCCTCGTTCGCCGGCGGAGGAGGGACAGGGCCCGAGCAACCCATCCCTGGAGGGATCGCGATGAAGCCGGAGGAGGAGCTGACCTTCGTCCGTGAGGGGATGGCCGCGATGGAGGACTACCTGAGCTCGGATCTGGTCTACTGGACGCTCCGCCCCTTCTCCGCCACGTTCCCTGCCTTCAGCGTGGGGGGGCTGCTGGAGAGCCTGCGTCGTCTGGAGGCCCGCCGGGAGGAGTTGCCGCCTGGGGCTCAGGCGGAGCTGGGGGCCATGAAGAGCCAGCTGGAGCGCGTGCGGGAGGTCCATCCGGATCGATATCGTCGGAAGGTCGAGCGGGAGCTCAGCAGCCGTCTGGACGCCTGGTCCTGGTATCTGGAGGACTATGAGGAGCGGCCGGAGGAGGCGGCCGTTAGCTATCCCGCTCAGGTCCACATCCGCGTGAAGATCGATCTGTTGCTGGAGGAAGCCGAACGGCTGGGGTTAGAGGTCCAGCCGGCCCGGCGCCGGGTGGAGGCCCTGGATCAACGTCTGCGTCGTCACTGGGTGCCCGGCCCCTTCCTGTGGGAGGAGGCGTTGCAACGCGCCTTCCCCCGGGAGCGCTTCTGGTGGCTGTATGGCCGGCTGCAGGGTCGGGAGGCCGTCGGGGGGTGAGGAATTGACAGCGTCCCGGATCGCGGGCATGATCCTCAATGTTCCGGGCGCCCCCGCCGATGGCGAGTGCGGCGCCTCCGGATGTGCCATCCCACCGGAAAGGAGGTGATGCGACATGGACGAAAAACGTCGGACAGACCTGAGGGAGGCGGGCCGTCGCATCACCTCCGGTGAGGACCGATAAGCGACGGCCCGCCGGAAGGGGCCGCCCCCGGCGTCGGGAGGCGGCCCCTTCGTTTTCAGTAAAGAAGCCATTCGCAGAGGAGGAGACTCGCAAAAAATCGGGGCGCCGTCGCACGGCGCCCCGACATCGGATTGCGGGAAGGCGACATCGACTCAGGTCAGGAACTCCCGGAGCTGGCGGCTGCGACGGGGGTGGCGGAGCCGGCGCAGGGCGCGCCCCTCAATCTGGCGGATGCGCTCCCGGGTCAGCCCGAACTTCTTGCCCACCTCTTCCAGGGTGTAGCAGCGACCGTTCACCAGGCCGAACCGCAGCCGCAGGATGCGGGCCTCCCGCGGGCTGAGGGTGGAGAGGATCTCCTCGATCTTCTCCCGGAGCAGGTTCTGATAAGCGATCTGGTTAGGAGAGGGGGAGGATTCGTCCTCGATGAAGTAGCCCAGCTCGTCCTCCTCGTCCTCCCCCACCGGGTTCTCCAGGCTCAGGGGCTGCCAGGAGACCCGGAACATCCACTCCACCTTGCGGGGATCCACGCCCAGCTCGGCGGCGATCTCCTCCACGGTGGGCTTACGGCCCAGGCTCTGCTCCAGCTCGTGGGCCACCCGATACAGTTTGCGGATGCGATCGCTCATGTGGACGGGGACGCGGATGGTGCGGCTCTGGTCGGCGATGGCCCGGGTGATGGTCTGGCGGATCCACCAGGTGGCGTAGGTGCTGAAGCGGTAGCCGCGCCGGTAATCGAACTTCTCCACCGCCTTCATCAGGCCCAAGTTGCCCTCCTGGATGAGGTCCAGGAAGGGGACCCCGCGGCCCATGTATTTCTTGGCGATGCTCACCACCAGGCGGGTGTTGGCCTTGATCAGGTGCTCTCGGGCTTTGCGGCCCTCCTCCACCAGCTTCTCCAGCCGCGCCCGTTGCTGAGGGGTTAGCCGCCGCGCCTCGCGCAACCGCCGGGCGGCCTGTTGCCCGCGGAACACCTGCCGGGCCAGCCGCACCTCCTCCTCGCTGGTCAGCAGGGGGACACGGGCCATCTCCTTCAGGTAGAGGCCGACCGTGTCATCCACATCGATGTCTGCCAGATCGTCATCCTCCCCCAGGACCACATCGCTGGTCTCGAAATGCTCTTCGCTCTCCTCTTCCTCTTCTTCTTCGATCTCCCGGAGGAACCGCTCCTCTTCCTCGATGTTGATCCGGGTGTCGTCGTAGAGCTCGATGCCCGCTTCCTGCAGCCAGAGGCAGATCTCATCCAGCTCCTCGGGGGATTCCTCCGCCTCCGGATAGATCTCCAAGATGTCCGTGACGGTGAGATAGCCCTGTCGCTCCGCCAGGGACAGCAGCTCGCCGATTACTTCGTCGAAGCTCGCCATCGTCGCTCCTCTCCGCACCCAGAGATCTCGAAACGCTCCTTCCCGCTCCCAACGGCCCCCTTCACTCCCCCTGCAGGCGGAATGCGGCCAGAGCCGCCCATCGCGGGTCCGGCTCCCGAACACATCCGCATTCCCCCTCATTCAGGTTCTGCCCACACTCCGGGCACAGCCCACGACAATCCGGCCGGCAGAGCACCCGCAACGGGGTGTTCAGCAGGATGTGCTCCCGTAGCGGCGCCGTCAGGAACAGATAACCATCATCGGTCACCGCATAAAACGTCTCCCCCGGGATGTCCACGGGGGAGAGGAAAAAAGCCTCCTCGAACTCGAAGGTCATCGGGAAGGCAACCGGTTCCAGGCAGCGGGCGCACTGGGTGTGGATCTGCGTGGCGATGGTGCCGGAGGCCAGGAGCCGACGGTCGGAGCGGACCAGCTCGATCTCCCCGCGCAGATAATCCACCTCCACCCCATATCCCAAATCCCCCGGTCCCTCCTCCAGGGCCAGCACCATGCGGCTGCCCACCGGCGCGCTCACCAGCGCGCCCACCCGATAGCGCAACATTTTCATGGGGCCCTCCCCGGACAGGCCATCGACCGGTTGGCCTGCATCCGTTTTGGGGCAGGTTGGCAAAACCTGCTGCGCTGATTATAGCACAGCGCCGATCCCCCCGTCAAGCACCACACGGATCCCGTTGAAACCCATTCCCTGGAATGAAATTACAAATCAGATATATCGATTGTTTTAATGGAAAATGGAAGAGATTTAGATCACCATTATCGGCCAGATATATCGCAGGCCTGGGACTGGGGTGGACAAAAGATGGATGGGAGGGATGGAGCTTAGGGGGCGTGGGGGCCGGGTCCGATGCCCGGGGGGCCGAAGCGGAGGCGATCGTAAGCGGCGAGGGTGTCCACGATATGGCGGCGCTGGCGAGCGGCCTCCTCTTCCTGGAGCCGGCGGCGGTAGGCTTCCATCCGCCGGGTGATTTCCTGCTGCACCTGTCGGGGCTTCCCAACGTAACGCAGGTGGAAATCCCCACCGGGGACCCGAACCAGCACATGTCCGTAGCCGAGGATGCGGGCCAAGAGGGAGGGGATCGTATACTCCACGCTCTGAATGCGGTTCAGGCTGGCCGTCTGCGTTTCCTCCCGCATGAGGGCCGGCAGGCGCTGGGAGAGGATCAGCTGGCTGGGGGTCAGGATGTATTCGTCGTTCCGCCAGTTCTCGTAGCGCCACCACCACCAGACCCCCAGCAGGATCCCAATCAGGATCAGTGCCCCCCAGCGGATCCCTGGCTCGATGCGATCGACCGGCCACACGTGGTGAAGGTGGAGCAGCCAGCCCAGGATCCACAGCCCGGTCGCCAGGGGCGGCCCCCAGAGCAGGGAGCGGATCAGGGCCACCCAGTGCTTGCGGTAGATGATCCGATCCCCGACTTCCTCACGGATCGGAGGAAGGAGATAGCGGAGCACCGCCCGCAGGATCAGGAGGAGGCGGCCCCACCAGCCCGGGGGGGGCTCCGGCGTCGGGGCAGGCTCCGCTTCCGCCGGCGGGAGCTCCAGCCCCAGGCGGCGGCGCAGCTCCCGCTGCAAGCGGTAGCGCTGGCGGGCCTGCTGCAGCGCCCGCAGTCGGTCCAGTTGCTCGTAGATCAGCCGACGGATCTCCTCCGGCTGCGGGAGGTTCGCGAAGCTCACCCGACCGGTGAAGGCATCTACCTCGATGTCCCCGAAGTCCAGAAGATAAGGGCTGGCCAGCGGGGTGCGCCGCAGGATCTGCACCCCCTGCACCTGGTCCAGCGGCATGTCCTGCCGGGCCTCCGGGCCCGGGAACACGTAAAGCCAGCGCTCCCGCTCGATGTGGACGATACGATGGGTGGTGAGGATATACTGGTCGTCCCACCAGTTCCACACCTGGGCGCCCAGGAAGACCAGAGGGATCGCGTTGAGGAAGAGAACAGGCCACCAGCCCAGCTGGGCGACCAGGAAGGTCGTGAGGACGATGAAGACCAGCAGCAAGGCCAGGGGAGGGAGGAGAACCGGGATCAGACTGATCCAGTGGCGATGGATGGCCGCCAGCACCTGCTCGTCAGGCTCCAGCCAGGGGAAGCGAGGCGCCCGCAGACGGGCTTCCACATCCGGTGGGATCTCCAGGCGGTGGATGAGGCCCGGCCGCTCGGCGAGGAGGGCTTCGAACGCCGCTCGCTCCAGCAACCAGCCTTCCACCCGGGTGATGGCCATCGCCGTCACGTCCCGGGGCTCATCCAGGAAGAGGGCGTGGGCCCCGACGCCCTCCCCCGGCTGAAGATGGCGGACCAGGCGCTCAACGCCGTCGGCGTCGATGCGCAGCAGGGCCAAGCGCCCGGCGCGCAGGATGAAATAGGCCGGGAACCGTTCCCCCTCAATGAACAGCTCCTCTCCGGGGTTTAGGGTTCGGGTCTGAAACCGCGCCGCCAGCTGATCGAGCTCCTCCGGATCCAGCCGGCGGAAGAGGGGTTGCGCCGCCAGCGCCGCCCGCAGCGCCGGATCCACCATCCCACCCCCTGCCGGTCAGCAGGAAAATCCGGTCTTTACTATAGTAATCCCGGCCTGAATGCTCGGGAAGCCGAAGGCGCGCGCTTCATGGGGCGCCTTGGGATATACCCTCGAGGGCCATGGCGGCCCAGCAGCCCTGCCGGTGGTCCTCCAGGATCATCCGGGCAACGCGACGGCCCATCTCCACCGCGTAGTTCGTCCCCCGATCCCACGGATACACCTGGCTCATGCTGGCGAAGTAAAGCCCGGGCAGTGGGGCTCGCAGATCCGGGATCATCCGGGAGTAGTTCACCGGCACCACCGGCTGGGCATAAGGCTCCCGGAAGACCCAGTAGCGCCGCACCCACTCCGGTCGGAAAGCCGGGTTGAAACGCGGCAGAGCGGGCAGGAACGTGCGCAACAGCTCCTCGGGCGACATGGAGAAATACGGGTGATCCGGCGGGAGGTAATCCCCGCAATACACCAGGTGCTCTCCGCCGTAATGTTCGGGGGGGATGTAATTCGTGTGCTCCACCAGGGCCAGGAAGGGAAACCCCGCCCGCTTGGGGAGGTTGATCCAGTAAACGCCCTGGGTGAGTGGGCGCGCAAGGGCTAAGATGAGGACCACCGCCCCCAGGGAGCGCAAGGCGAGCAGCTGGCTCACATACCCGGCGGGCAACGTGGGGACGAGGCGGACCAGCAGGCGGGGGGAGGTGGTGACCAGAGCCGCGTCATACGTGCCCGGGCCATCCGCGGCCTCCACCCGCCATCCGGCCGCCTCCGGCTCTAAGCGGAACACGGGGGTGCTCAGGCGGATCTCCCCACCCTGGGCGCGGACCCGGTCGGCCAGGGCGTCGAAGAAGGCCTGAAAGCCCCCCTCGAAGGTGCCCAGCCGCGGGCTGCGCTTGTGGATCCGCGCCCAGAACCAGGCCATGTTGATCTCCGCATACGCCTCCCCGAACTTGCCCTCGAGAAGGGGCTGCCAGATCTGCTCGTAAGCCCGGCGCCCCATATACCGGGGGAGCCACTCGTGAGCCGTCACCCGCTCCAGGGGTTCCCAGCGCGGAGTCAGCCGCAGATAGGCGATCACGAGCCCCATCCGCAGCTTCTCCAGGAGGGAGAGACCGGGGAAGCGCAGCACGGCCAGCGGGCTGTCGAAGGGATACGGGCGCTCGTTATACCAGACGGCGGTGACCGGCCGGGGGAATCGCACCCGGTGGCTCAGGCCCAGCTCCCGGATCAGCCTCAGGATCTCGGTATCTGACGCGAACCAGTGATGATAGAAGCGCTCCAGGGACCAGGACCAGCCCTCCGCGCGGAAGCCGGAGGCCAGCCCGCCGGGCTGGGGCGCGGCCTCATACACCACCACCCGGGCCCCTGCCCGGGTCAGGTCATAGGCAGCGGCCAAGCCCGCCGCGCCCGCTCCCACAATGGCCACACGCAACGTCATCTTCCGCTCCACCGGAAGGATGCCCGCTGTTCCCCACGTATTCGCGCTATATTGTAACCCGGGCCGTGTTCCCCTTGGATGAACTGGAATGGAAGAGGCGATCGAATCCGGAGAGTCTGACCGCAACGGATGGGCATCCATGGCACGAATGCGACGCGTCGGCGCGATGGGGCTGCTCCTCCTCAGCGGGCTCCTGCTCGCCCTGGACCCCTCCGGCATCCCGGCGGCGCGGTGGCTGCGGGAGGGAGATACCCTCTGGGCAGAGGGACGGGTGCTTTCCGCCCAAAAGGCCTATCAGAGGGCCCTGACCCTTCGCTCCGCTGACCCGGCCCTCTGGCATCGCATCGCCCAGCTGCATATGGCTTTGGGGGAGCTGGAGGAAGCGGAGGCCGCCTGGGCCCGGGCGGCGACGCAGGGGGATCCCTGGGCGGCGCGTGGTCGGGCGGAGCTGGCGACCCGCCGCGGGGATTGGGATGAAGCCCGACGACGCTGGAAGGACTGGGCGCGTCGCCATCCCGAGGACCAGGAGGCGTATGCGCGCTGGGCGGAGGCCGCGCTGGCCCTGGGCGACGAAGCGGAGGCTCGGGCCGCCTGGGAAACCGGGCTTGCGCATCACCCCGAGGGTCCATTGTTCCGATTCCGGCTGGGCCTCCTGCGGGGCGCGGAGGACCCGAGGGCTGCCCAGGTGCTGCTCAAGGACCTCCCCTCCCCTCTCCGAAGCTGGGCGGAGATGCTCCCGGATCCCGCCCAGCCGTCGACCCTGCGGCGATGGGGGCTTGCCCTAGTCGGGGGGCGTTACTGGGGGGAAGCCCGAGGGGCCCTCGCCCGCTGGCTGGAGCAGGATCCGAGGGATCCGGTTGCCATGGCCGCTATGGGCTATGTCCTGGGACGGCTGGGGCAGGAAGGGGAGTCGTGGTTGCAACGGGCCCTCGCAGGGGCCGAAGCCCCGCCGGAGGCCCATTACTTCGCCGGCCTTTACCTGCTGGAGCGAGGGCGCTACGCCGAGGCCCAGGAGCGCTTCGCCGCCGCTTACCAGCAGGATCCCCATCCCCTTTACGCGCTGGAGCGGGGACGCGCGGCCATGCTGGCCGGCGATCTTCTCACCGCCGAGCGCTGGCTTCGCCAGGCAGCGGCGGACGCCCCGGGGAACGTCGAGGTCTGGAACGCCCTGGCCGCGCTTTACCTGGGTCATCAAATCGGGCTGGGGAAGGGGATCGAGGCGGCTCTGGAGCTTCTGCGGCGGGATCCCCGGCGGGTGGAGGGCTACGAGTGGCTGGGATGGGCGCGTTACCTTCAGGGGAACTTCGCCGAGGCGGAGCGGCTGCTGCAGCAGGCCGTGGGGATGGATCCAGAGCGCGCCTCGGCCCATTACCGGCTGGGCGTGGTGATGGCGGCGGAGGGGCGATGGGCCGAAGCCCGTCGTCTCCTGGAGCGAACGGTGCTCCTGGATCCGACGGGGGATTTCGGCGGCCGCGCCATCCGGATGCTTCACCGGATCCCGTAGCGGGCGGGCCTTCAGCGGCGCCGCGCCCGGCGGCGGGTAGGTCGCAGGGCGAGCCGGAGGGCCCGCAGCCCGCGGTCCAGGGCTTCCGAGTCCAGGGTATAGAACGTCCTGCGGCCGGCCTCGCGGGCGCGCACCAGGCCGACCCCTTGCAGGATCCGGAGATGGTGAGAGACGGTGGGCTGGGAGAGGCCCAGGGCCTGCACCAGATCTCGCACACACAGCTCCCGTCCCCACAGCAGCCTCAGGATCTGCTGTCGACGGGAGTCGGCCAGGGCCTGGGCGAAACGAACCGGATCGCCGCTCATCGACCCTCCCTTACCGGAGGTTCTCCCGGGCGATGGGCCGCAGATCCCGATAGCGCCAGCGGAGCTCCCACACCCGCAGGGCCGCCTCGATCTTGATCCGCCAGTCCATCTTAGAGCGCCCGACCCGCCGATCTTCAAAGAAGATGGGAATCTCGCACACCCGGTAGCCCAGGCGCTGGGCGATGTAGGCCATCTCCACCTGGAAGATATAGCCGGTGGATCGAACACGGTCCAGGGGCATGCGCGCCAGGGCATCCCGGCGCCAGCATTTGAAGCCCGCCGTCGCGTCCCGGACCTTGAGGCCCAGGACCGCGCGGGCGTAGAAGTTCCCCCAGCGGCTCAGCCAGTAGCGGCCGGGCCCCCAGCGCGGATCCACCCGTCCCCCCGGCACGTAACGGGAGCCCACCACGACGTGACAGTCGGGCATCCGTTCTAACATCTGAGGGATGGCCGCGGGCGGGTGAGAGAGGTCGGCGTCCATCTGCACGATGGCCTCGGCGTCGGTCTCGAGGGCGAGGCGGAAGCCTTCCCGATACGCCGGCCCCAGCCCGCGAGGCCCGTCCCGATGGCACACCAGGAGGCGGCCGGGATGTGCTCGGGCCAGCGCCTCGGCCACCTCCCCCGTCCCATCCGGCGACCGGTCGTCCACCACCAGGATGCGCAGGTCCGGCAGCCCCAGGTCCAGCAGGGCCCGGACCAGCTGGGGGAGGTTCTCCGCTTCGTTATACGTGGGGACCACGACGATGGTTCTCATGAGCTCTCCTTCCAGCGGGTGTAGAGATCGTTCTCGATCCCCAGGCGCAGGAGCACCCGCCCCACGGTCTGATCGATCAGGTCCTGGAGGGTGCGGGGCCGCCCGTAGAAGGCGGGGACGGGAGGCATGATCACCGCCCCCATCCGCGCCGCCCGCCGCATCAGGTCCAGATGGCCCAGATGCAGAGGGGTCTCCCGCACCACCAGGACCAGGGGACGGCCCTCCTTCAGGGTGACGTCGGCCGCCCGGCTCATCAGGTCCGCTGTGTAGCCGCTGACGATGGCCCCCAGCGTCTTGATGGAGCAGGGGATGATCACCATCCCCATGGTCCGAAAGGAGCCGGAGGCGATGGCGGCCCCGATGTCATGGAAAGGATAAACCACATCCGCCAGCTCCAGGACCTGGCGGACCGTGTAGTCGGTCTCCTCCACAATCGTCCGGCGGGCGGCGGGGCTGAGGACGAGGTGGGTCTCGATCTCCGGGTTGGAGCGGAGCACTTCCAGCAGGCGGATCCCGTAGATCACCCCACTGGCCCCGCTGATCCCCACGATCAGTCGTTGCGCCATCCAGTTTCATCTCCTTCTCGGCTATGGATGTTCCATCGCCTGAGCTCGCCTCAATCGGCCAGCGCTTGCGGCAGGATCCGCAGGGCGTGTCGCAGGCGGGTGCCGTGCCAGAAGAGCAGACTCCCCTCGATCCAGCGCACCCGGCCCGCGCGCCCGGCGGGCGTGTCCGCGAACAGCGCCCGCACCCATCCGGTGTCCTCGGGCCGGAACGGGTAGGGCTCGTCGGGGAGGAGGATCAGCTCGGGCTCTGCTGCCCGGATTTCTTCCGTGGAGAGGCGCGGGTAGCGATGGTCCCGGTCGGCCGGGCGGGCGGGCAGGGCGGGATTGAGGTCCGCTGACAGCGGGTAGCGTCGCCGTCGGCGGGCGAAGACGTTCTCGCCCCCGCACAGGACGAGCAGGTCGTGGGCGTAGGTCTCCGCGTTGAAAGTCATCCACGGATCCCTCCAGATGGGGCAGAAGACCCGGGGACGCCGGGCCGGCCCGGCGCGGCACCGCTCGGCGTAGAGCGCTTCGATCTCCTCCAGGACCGGCGGCGCGCGAAGCTCGAAGATCCCGGCCAGCCAGCGGATCAGGGCGATGGCTTCCCTCACCGAGCGGGGGAACGAGACGGCCACCGGGATCCCCCCAGCCGCGAGGGCGAGGGCGTCTGATCGCCGGTTCTCCTCCACGTTGACGAACACCACGTCCGGGCACAGCGCTTGGATGCGGGCGAGGTCCGGGTTTTTCGTCCCCCCCACGGAGGGGATCGATTGGGCCTCAGGCGGGTGGCGGCAGTAATCCGTGCGTCCCACCACCCGATCCCCCAGCCCCAGCTCGAACAGCGTCTCCGTGAGGCTGGGCACCAGGGAGACAATACGCTGGAGCGGACGGTCGGGCCGGAAGGGCCGTCCTTCCAGATCCCAGATTGGGGGGGAGGACGTTTCGAGCATCTCGGTTCCGCTCATCCGGGATGCAGCCAGCGGGCACCGAAGATCACCGTGATCTCGCCGGCGCCCCAGCGCTCGATCTGGTCGTGGGGGCCCAGGGCCAGGGCGGCTCCTTCGGCCAGGCCGATGCCGTAGGCGAAGGGACGCCGATGGAGGGCGGCCTGAAGGGCGCGGGCGGCTTCGGGCGTGTAGTGGCTGACCACAAAGGCGCCGGGGAGCCAGCCCCAGGCGCCGAGGGTTTCCTCCCGGCCGGACCGCAGCACCCATGTCCCCATCGCTTCGGCGCCGGCCCCTATCCCGACCAGCACGGCCCCGGCGTGATAGGCGGTGAGCATCGCCTGGAGGGCTGGCGTGTCGAAGAACGTCTCCAGCAGGCGGCGGATGTCTCCGTCGGCGATCAGGATCAGGCGGGCCTCCAGCAGCATGCGAGTGTGGGCGGTCTGGAAGGCCTCCTCCCGGGAGCGTAGGGTGAGCACCCGGCATGGGGGGCCTCCCCACGCGCGATACCGGTGCTCATAGGCGCGGGCGGTCTCCGGCGTCTCCGCCGCCGCCACCACCACCGCCAGCCCGGGAGCGCTCCGGGCCAGGGCCATCCGATGCACCTCCTCAGCCTCCTCCCCGCCGCACAGCACCAGCCAGCCGGATCCGCTCCGCCACCGCAAAGGCCCTTTCTGTCCCATCCGGTTCCCCTTCGCTCACGATCTCTTAGTATTTTGACACAGCCGGAGGTCATGCGGCCTCTCGTGGAAGGGAGCGCTCCCAGTTGTGTGCTTCCCGCCGATTTGGCATAATCCGGTATAGACAATCCATGCAGGGCTGGAGCGATGGGCCGCGCGGAAGCGGAGCGGGAGGCGCTGAAGCGGTTCCTGTTGCAGGAGCCGCTGGATCGGGACGGGCCGGTTCCCCTTCACGAGCAGATCCGGGAGCGTTTGGTGCGGGCGATCCAGGCGGCGCACATCCCGGTTCATCGCCGGCTGCCTTCGGAGCGCCTGCTGGCGGAGTGGTTCGGGGTCAACCGTCTGACGGTGCGTCAGGCGGTGCAGGAGCTGATCCGCCAGGGGTATCTTTACGCCCGGCCGGGGAAGGGGACCTTCGTCGCGCAGGTTCGGGTGCATCAACCCCTTCAGTGGTTGACCAGCTTCACGGAGGACATGGCCGCGCGGGGGATGAAGGCCTCCAGTCGGGTGCTGGGCCAGCGGGTTCTCCCGGCCCCTCCGGAGGTGGCCCAGCGTCTGGGGATTGAGGTAGGAGCGGAGGTGGTGCAGCTGGAGCGGTTGCGGCCGGCGGATGGGGGGCCCATGGCGCTGGAGACCGCGTATCTTCCCCACGCGCGGTGCCCGGGGTTGCTCTCCTTCGATTTCTCTCGGCTTTCGCTCTATGAGGTGTTGCGGAAGCATTATGGGCTACGTCTGGACCGTGCGGAGCAGGTGATCCGGGTGGTGGTTCTCTCCGCCCGGGAGGCGCGCTGGTTCGGGCTGCCCGCGGGCTCGCCGGCTTTCCTCTTCGAACGGGTCACCTTTCTGGAGAGCGGTGAGGCCATCGAGTTCGTGCGATCCCTCTACCGAGGAGATCGCTATGCGTTCCAGGTCCATCTTTTTACCCCGAAGTGACCCGGGAGGGAGCGGGATGAGCTGGGTTTTGTATCGCGAGGTTGTGATGGATCAGCTCCAGCAGGCCTTTGAGGTGAACCGGGAGTCGATCCCGGCGGCGGCGGAGCGCATCGCCCGGGCGGTGGCGGAGGATCGGATCGTGCACGTCTTCGGCAGCGGCCACTCCCAGCTGGTCGCCCTGGATGTGGTGGGCCGGGCTGGGGGTTTTGCGAACGTCAATCCCCTCTTCGATCCGCTCTTCGGGCGGGCGGAACGGGTGGAGCAGTTCGCCGCGGCTCTCCTGTCCGCGCACCGCTTCCAGCCCGGGGATGTGCTCATTGTGATCTCCCATTCCGGCCGCAACCCGGCCCCGGTGGAGGTGGCCCTCCAGGGTCGCGCCCAGGGCCTTCCGGTGATCGCCGTGACCGCCGTCGCCTTCAGCCGCTCGTTGCCCTCGCGGCATTCCTCCGGCCGGCGCCTCTTCGAGCTCGCGGACGTGGTCCTGGACACCCTGGGGGCTCCGGGGGATGCGGCCGTGGCCCTGGGGCCGGAGCTCTCCGCGGGGCCCACCTCCACTGTGGTGGGGGCGGCGCTGCTCCAGGCGGTGATGGTGGAGGCCGCAGCCCGCCTCCTCGCCATGGGAATCCGCCCGCCCCTCTTCCGATCCGGGAACGTGGAGGGGGCGGACGCGCAGAATCACGCCCTCCGGCTGCGTTACCATGGGCGGGTGTTCCCCCTGATCTGAGGCCCCGCCGGCCTTCGTGGATATAATCCCTCCGGGATCTCCCATCGGGGTTTTGCGCATGCGACGGCATATGTGGCCTGGGGTCCGATCCTGGGCCATGGGTGGGATGGGGTTGTTGCTTCTGCTGGCCTTCGGCCTCCGGCTTTATCGGCTGGGGGAGCCCTCTCTGTGGGGCGATGAGGGGCTGAGCCTCTACCGGGCCCGGGCATCCTGGGAGGAGCTCCTGCGCGGCCGCATTGTGCTGCGGGGCTTACAGCCGATTGAGACCATCGACAATCATCCGCCCCTTTATTTCGCGGTCCTGAAGGCTTGGGTGGGCCTGGCCGGTGACAGCGAGTTCGCCCTCCGCTTTCCCTCCGTGTTCGCGTCGATCCTGCTGATCCCGCTGGCCTGGGCGACCGGGAGGCGTTTGAGGGAGCCCGCGGCGGCGTGGGCGGGGGCGGCCTTGACGGCGGCCTCCCCACTTTACCTCTGGTATGCCCAGGAAGCGCGGATGTATACCCTGCTGGCCCTGGAGAGCGGGCTCCTGCTCTTCCTGTTGCTTCCCTCCAGACATGGCACGTCCCTGGGCCTCCGCCGGCAGATTGCGGCCCTCGTGACGCTGCTCGCGATGATCCTGACCCATTACACCGCGTTCCTCCTGGTCCCGGCCCTCGGGCTCTGGGCCCTGGGCCAGCCCCGGCGGGATCTGCCCCGGCTCCTCGCAGGATTTGGAATCATGGTCGTTCTCATGCTACCATTCACATATTTAGCAGCCCATCAATGGGTGGAAGGCAAATATTTTGTGCCAAGTTTTTCTGATTTTTATGCAATCTTATTTGATGTTTTTAGAGCATCTATTTTAGGTTTTGAAATACCGGATTATGGAACACTAAATGTCCTATTACTATTAATCTGGATCGTAATTATGGTAATTGGATTGATAAATTTGGTGAAAATTTGGAGATTAGGTATCTATATTTTATTTTTGATTGTTTTGCCGATTGCGGAGATATATTTGATGGCCTATATCAGGCCAATTTATCAGACTGTTCGTCATCTTTTCTTCGTAATTCCTTTTGTTTATTTTGTTTGTTCGAAAGGATTTTTCGCAATTTCTAAATTATTAAAGGGTTTTTCTTATGCGATTTATATGTCGATCTTGGGCGGGATGTTTTTGAACAATTGGCATTATTTGGCAAATTCTTATCCCTCCAGACAGAGTCTGCGAGAGGCTTTGGTATGGATAAATCAGAATGCGAGCCCAGAAGATGTGTTGGTTTTGCAGGATCTTGCACTTACTCCTTTAGCAGATTATTATTATCAAGGAACAGCCAAGCTGTTCTTAATTGGACAACAAGGAGAAGGACAGGAGGCGCTAATCCACCGGCTGGAGGGCTGGCCCCGGCCCATCGAGCGGATCTGGCTGGTCACGGGCCTCTCCTCAGAGGATCTCGCCCGGCCGGAGCAGGCCCTCTACCACTGGCTGGGCCGCCGGGGCCGCTATCTGAGCCAGGAGGTCTTCCCCAGCCGCAATGTCTGGATCCGCGTGCTGGTTTACGATTTTTCCTCCCCGGGTTGCGCGCCCTCGCCCCGGACCTCTCCGACAGGCGTGGGGTTCGGAGCGTATTTCCGGCTCCGTGGCTTTGAGGTGGAGCCCTCAAGTCCCTTCCTGCGGGCGCGGTTTTTCTGGGAGAAAGGGAGCGCCTCTTCGTTGAACCTGTGGTTGGGGATCCAGCTGGTCGATGAGGCCGGCACCGTCTGGGTGCGGGAGGTCCAGCCCATCTGGCCGTCGTATCCCCCGGATCGGTGGCCGGAGGGGGAACCGGTTTGCCAGCAGGTCCGCCTGCGGCTGCCGCCCGGTCTTCCTCCCGGCCGCTATCGACTGCGGGTGGAGGCCTTCGACCTCGACCGGCGAATCCCGGCGGATGGGGGCCCGGTCTGGGAGTCGCCCTTCTTCGCCCTGGAGGGCTACACGGAGCGCTTTTCCCTCTCCCCCATTGCTCGCTCCGCGGGAGGCCTGCAGCTGCTTTCGGCCCAGCCGGAGGTGGGCCCGCCTTACTTCCCCGGCCTGGGGATCCCGCTCTGGCTACGCTGGCAGGCGGAGGCCTCCCCACCGGTGGCGCGGATGATGGCGTTGTTCTGGCAGCAGGGAGGGGAGCGCCGGCTGCTGTTGCGAGGGCAGCTGGGGCCTTCCTCCTTCCCCGCAGATCGCTGGCGGGCCGGCCAGGTGGTGGCCCAACGGATCTGGGTCCCTTTGCCCCCGGATCTGCGGGGCTACGGGCAGATCCGGCTGGCTCTCTATGACGAGGCGGGCCGGGAGCTTCCCTGGGACGCCTTTTGGCCGTTTTACCGTCGAGGCTATCCGGTCCTCTCGGTGAGCCTCTCGTCATGGCCGGTCCGCCGCAAACCCATCCCGCTGGCTCGAGAGGGGGGAGCATGCTTTGTGGAGACGGTCTGTCTGGATCGCTACGAGATCCAACCTGAAGGGGTTGCCCCCGGTGGGATCGTGGAGGTCCGTCTGGCCTGGCATGTGCGACGCCGGCCCGAGCGTCCAGGGGTGGTGTTCGTCCACCTGACCCAGAGGCCGGATCAGGCGCCGTGGGCGACGGGGGATGGGCCGCCGCAGGGAGGCCAGCGCCCCATCGTGACCTGGGAGCCGGGGGAATATGTGGAGGACATCCACACGCTACGGATCCCGGAGGATCTCCCAGCCGGCCGATATGCGATCTTCGTAGGCTGGTATTCGGAGGAGGGACGTTGGATGGCGGTGGATCCTTCGGGGGCTCGCTATCGGATGGATGCCGTGCCGCTGGGGGAGATCGAGGTGCGGCCATAAACCAAGAGGCGGGCGGATCAACCGCCCGCCTCCGCGAGTTTTGCCGGCCGTTTCGTCACGCCGGAACGGGGACCGGGGCAGGCCCCGTGCCCGGGGTGGGGGCACTGGGTTGGGGAGCAGCCGGCTGCGGGCTGGGGCCGGGGGCTTCGGGAGCCTTCGGCCCTGGAGGCAACCGGCCCTCCATAATGGCCCGGAAGGTCTCCGCGTCCAGGGTCTCCAGCTCGATCAGCTTCTGGGCCACCGCCTCCAGCTTGTCCCGGTGCTCGGTGAGGATCCGCTTGGCCCGCTCGTAGGCCTCCATCACCAAGCGGCGGACCTCAGCGTCGATCTCCTGGGCCACCGCGTCGCTGTAGTCGCGCTGCTCCGCGATCTCCTTGCCCAGGAAGATCAGCTCCTCTTTCTTCCCGAAGACCATCGGCCCCAGCTTCTCGCTCATCCCATACCGGGTGACCATGGCCCGGGCCAGCTCGGTGACCCGCTCCAGGTCCTCCGCCGCGCCGGTGGTGATATCGCCGAAGACGATTTCCTCCGCCGCCCGTCCGCCCAGGGCCATGGCCATATCGTCCAGGAACTTGGACCGCGTCCAGAGCGTGCGATCCTCTTGGGGGAGGGCAAGGGTATAGCCACCGGCCATCCCCCGCGGGATGATGGTGACCTTGTGGACCGGGTCGCAGTTGGGCAGGTAATAAGCGACCACCGCGTGGCCGGCCTCGTGGTAGGCGATGATGCGCTTCTCCCGCTCGGTGATGAGGCGGCTCTTGCGCTCCGGGCCGGCGATGACTTTCTCGATGGCCTCCTCGAAGTCCTTCATGGAGATCTTCTTCTTGTTCTTGCGGGCGGCCAGGATGGCGGCCTCATTGACCACGTTGGCGATGTCCGCGCCGACGAAGCCCGGCGTGGCCCGGGCCAGCACCGACACATCCACGTCGTCGTCCAGCGGCTTGCCCCGCAGGTGCACCCGGAAGATCGCCTCCCGGCCCTTCACATCCGGCCGATCCAGGATCACCCGACGATCGAAACGCCCGGGGCGCAAGAGCGCCGGGTCGAGGATATCCGGGCGGTTGGTGTTGTGCAACAGGATCGGCGTCTCCCCGCCGAAGAAAGCCTCGTGCTGGCAGCCGCAGAGGTCGTAAACATATCCTTCGTAGGGCATGCGGCGCACCGACCGAACCACCGGCAGATGGGCGTGGCTGTTCTCCCGCTTCCAGCCGGGCAGCAGGGGGTTATCCCAGCGGCCCAGGCCCAGGCGATACGCTCGGGTGGCGGGGAGCGGCTTGCCTCCGGCGATACGGCGCCCGGCCCTGACGTGGAAGGTGGAGACGTAGCTGTTCAGGCCGTGCATCCGGCAGAGCCAGTGGAGCTCCAGGATCAGCTGATGGTTCACAGAGGTGATCTCCAGCTTGCCCCGGGCGTCGATGTGACCATCCCCTCGAGCGTAGCCTCGCAGGAACTCGACGAAATACTCAAAGGGGGCTTCGAACAGGAACGCCGGCACGTGCTTGCTCCGAGCGGTCCGCCCGACATGACGGGCGAAGAAATCGGCCAGCGGCTTGCTGTGATACACCAGGTGGATCGCCCGACCCGGCCCTTCCCGGATACGGTCCGGCTCCAGGCCGAAGATCTCCCGCATCAGCCGGCGGATGTCCTCGATTTCCTCATGTTCGTCAGCGCCCAGGGAGAAGATCACTTCCTTGCGGCTGTATCCGTCGGCGGCGAAATATCCCAGGAGCCGGCATAGCTCCGGCGTCACCGGCACCTTCTCCGGCAGCGCGTGCCGGGAGGTGACGCGGCTCAAGGAGCGCGGGAGATGGAGCCCCCGGCGCCACTTGGAGATCGTGGTCTGGGAGATCCCGAGGGCGGCGGCGACGGCGGCCTGTGGGAGCGGGGCGGCGACCGCCCATTCGTAGGCCGCCCGGATCTCCTCAGGCTCCTCATAGAGGGGCAGTTCCATCGAAAAGGCTTGGGGGAAGCGGTGCGCACGAACCGCGCGGGCGCGGGAAGTGCGGTTGACCTTGTAGGGCAAGGCGACCAGGACATCGCCGGGCTGCAGCTCCGCCACCGCCTTGGTGACCAGGCCTTGCCGGGTGCGGACGAACACCGAGTGGTTGCCCGTGGCCCGAATGGTCCCGCCGGCGAATTCGATCTCGTAGATCTCATTCACCCGGTGCCGGAACACCCCGCGAACCGGGACGAAGGCGCTGTGACCGAAGAGGAGGGCGTGGTTCCCCCGGGGATCATGGCGGGGCACCAGCCCAAGGGCCATGAAGTCGGCGGGCTTCTCGACCCCTTCCTCGCCCGGGGCGTAGTAGCGGTCCACCACCTCCGCGATGGGCAGGAGACGGACACGTCCGTCCCGTTCCTTGATCAGGATGGGGGTGTCGCCGGTGACGCTGGCGGCCATGACGATCACATTGGTGTCGGTGTCGAAGCCGTCCATCTCCACCAGGATCTGGTTCAGCGTCTGCTCGCGCTCGTCGTGGCTGCCTCCGATCCCGGCTCCGCGGTAGCGGCCCACCGCGTCGATCTCATCGATGAACACGATGCACGGGCTGTGGCGCTTCGCCTGCTCGAAAAGATCTCGAACCCGGGCGGCCCCCACGCCCACGAACATCTCCACGAACTCGGATCCCGAGATGGAGAAGAAGGGCACACCGGCCTCCCCGGAGACGGCCTTGGCCAGCAGCGTCTTGCCGGTGCCCGGCGGGCCGACCAGGAGGACCCCCTTGGGGATGCGGGCGCCCAGGGCGATGAACTTCTCCGGCTCCTTGAGGAACTCCACCACTTCCTGGAGCTCCTGCTTGGCCTCATCGACCCCGGCCACGTCATCGAAGGTCACCGTGGGGCGCTCCCCGGTGAACATGCGGGCCCGGCTCTTGCTGAAGTTGAAGGCCTGGTTGCCCGGCGCCTGGGCCTGTCGCAGGATGAAATACAGGAAGCCGACCACAACCAGAGCGGGCAGCCCATAGGTGAGGAAGGCGATGAGGATGCTTCCCCACTCGTTGGGGCGCTCCGGCACATACTGGATGCCCCGGAGCTTGTCCTCGGGCACCCCCAGGGCTTTCATCTGATCGAGGAAGGTGGAGCCGCTTTCCTTGACCGCGGTCAGGATCTTCCCGTTCCGAAGCTCGACCTGGACGTAGTCGCCGCTGACCACCACCTTCTTGACCTCGCCGGCTTCTAAGCGGGCGGCGATGTCGGTGAGGGAGACGGATTCCCCGCGGCTTCCCCCTCCCCGGCCCATGGCCAGGAAGACGATGAGGGTGATGGCGATGAGGAGCCAGATCAGCCCGTTGCGCATTCGCACCGAGTTCACACGCAGCCTCCTGCCCTTCGATTCCCACCCCTGATTATATCACGCAAATCCTCCGGTCAGGGCTTTCCGGTTTCTCCGAACGCGGGATGGATCTGGATGCTGGGGGATCGGGTTGATGGTCCACAGATTCCAGGCATGCATGCCAGCCGGTGGGGGCGACCTGCCATCGCCCCTGTTTCCTCGGGATCAGGCGGTCTGGAAGGCTCGGCGCTGGGGCCGTTCGGGCAAGCCGTGAGGGGGAGGGTTGAGGACGACCGGGCCTTCCCGATAGACCTGGTGGGCTCCACCTCTGGGAGGTGTTCCACGGAATCATCCGGATAGGGACGCCCCTGAGGTCTCTTCCCGGCCCCGGATTTTCGGCAAGTCGCCTGCCAGGGCGTTTCGCAGGTATCATGCACAGGTGCCGGGGGCGGGAGTCGAACCCGCACGGCCTTGCGGCCACCTGATTTTGAGTCAGGCGCGTCTTCCTGTTCCGCCACCCCGGCGCGCCGATTTCATTCTACGGGGAGCTCTCCATGGGTGTCAAGATGCGCGAGACGCCGATCCCCCGGAGCATCCTCTTGTTGACCTTCGGGCTCTGGCTGTATGTGGGCGGCGGCCTCCTCGCCCCCCTGCTGGAGGGGATCCCACACGTCCTCCGGGTCAGCCCCCCGGTCCAGACCGGCCTTCACGCCCTCGCCACCGCCCTCTATACGCTGTATTCCTTCACCTGCCATCAGCTTCCCCAGCGGTCCTTCTTCCTCTTCGGGGAGCAGCCCGCCTACACGCTGGAGGAGCTCCGGGCCCGGGTGGGATCCGAGCGCCTGCCCGGCGATCCGTGGCCCCGCGCCTTCATCGGAGATCCCTCCGTCGGCTGGAAGACGGCCCTATGCCAGCGGGATCTGGCCATCTACGGCGCCATGGCCCTGACCGCCACTGCGATGATCCTCCGCCGGCGCCCCGGACGCCCCCTCCCGCTCTGGCTCTTCCTCACAGTGGGCCTGCTCCCCATCGCCCTGGACGGCGGCTCCCAGCTGCTCTCCTACATCCTGGCGATGATCGGGCCCTTCTCGCCCCGCGAGAGCACCCCCCTGCTCCGCCTCCTCACGGGCGCCCTGTTCGGAACCACCTTCGTCGGAACCTTCTTCCCGCGCCTCTGGCGGCTGGAATGGGCCGCTCAGGAGGACGCCTCTTCATCTACTCCAGAAACTCCAGGAACGGATTCGCTGCCCGCTCCTGGCCGATTGTGGTCGGCGGCCCGTGCCCCGGATACACCCGCGTCTCATCGGGAAGGGTGAGCAGCTTCTCCCGGATGCTCCGCATCAGCGTCTCGTAATCCCCTCCGGGCAGATCCGTGCGGCCGATGCCCCGGGCGAACAGCACGTCCCCGTCCAGGACCACCCCGGCCTGCGCTTCATACAGGGAGATGTGCCCAGGGGTGTGGCCCGGCGTCCACAGCACCTGAAACTGCAGCTTCCCCACCTCCAAGACCTCACCATCCTGGAGCTCGAGATCCGGCGGCGGGCTGGGTGGAAGGGGGATCGACCACCAATCGGCCCCGCCCTTCGCCTCCAGCAGGGGTCGGTCCGCCGGATGCAAGGCCAGAGGCGCCCCGGTGGCCTCCACCACCGCCGCATTTGCCCCGATGTGATCCCAGTGGGCATGGGTGTTCACCACATACCGCACCCGCAGATCCAGCGCCCGCACCATGGCGAGGATCTGTCGGGCATCCCACCCGGGATCTATGATCAACGCCTCCCGGGTCTCTGAGCAGAAGACGATATAACAGTTCGTGGCCAGGGGCCCCAGGGTCAGGATCCGCATCTGCAGGGTGGATGCCGGCATAAGGGCCTCCCGCTGCTTTCAGGAATCCGTAACGGCGGGGAGCGTGAACACGAACCGCGCGCCCCGACCGGGTTCGCTGAAGGCCTGGATGCGGCCGCCGTGGGCCTCCACGGCATGGCGGGCGATGGCCAGACCTAATCCGCTGCCGCCGCCCCCGCGGTGCCGCTCCCCCCGGTAGAACCGTTCGAAGATGCGGGGAAGCTCCTCCGGTGGGATGCCCGGCCCGGTGTCCGCCACCTCGATGGCCACCCACTCCCCCTCCGGCCAAGCCCGCACCCGGATCTCCCCACCAGGCGGGGTGAACCGGATGGCGTTGTCCAGCAGGTTCCCCAGCGCCCGGCTCGCCCACCCGGGATCCGCCCACACCCGGAGCCCCTCCGGGATCTCCAGCGTCACCTTCAGCCCACGGGCCTGATAGAGCGGAGCGAAGCGCTCCACCTCGCCCCGGACCCAGGCGCTCACCTCCAGCGCCTCGTAGGCCATCGGCCACTCCCCCGCCTCCAGCCGGGCCAGATCCAGTAGGGTGTGCACCAGCCGGATCAGCCGGTCGACCTCTCCGATCAGACGCTGCCAGGGTGGCGGCAACGGATCCGGAGGTCGGAGCTCGTCCAGCAGCAGGCGGATAGTGGTGAGTGGCGTCCGGAGGTCATGAGCCACGTTGGCAGTGAGCTCCCGACGCGCCCGCTCTGCCTCGCGCTGCTGGGTGATATCCAGCAGGGCCAGCCCATAGCCACCCGGCCATTCCCAGGCTGTCGCCTGCCACCAGCGCCCCCGCCAGCGCAGCTCCTGGATGCTGATCCCCTCTCCTTCAGAGGGAGCCGGAGGAGGGATCAGCGCGTCCAGCTCAGGGGACTGGGTGGCTTCCAGGAGGGTGCGGCCCGGCCGCGCGCCGAGGCGCTCCATCGCGGGACGGTTGGCCCACCGGATGCGCCGCTCCCGATCCAGCAGGAGCAGGGCCTCCGTCCCGCCCTGGGCCAGGGCCTCCAGATCGGCGCGGAAACGGAGCGCCTCCGTCGTTTCCTCCTGTAGCCGCCATCGGGCCTCCCGGAGGGCAGTTTCCGCCCGCTGCCACCGCCGGTAGACGAAGCCCAGGCCCCCCAGGGCGAGCAGCGCGAGGAGCGCCAGAGACGCCAGAGAGATCTCCAGCATCCCTATCCCTCGAATCGATATCCGATCCCCCGCACGGTGACGATCCGCCGCGGACGCGCAGGGTCTTCCTCGATCTTCTCCCGAAGCCAGCGGATGTGGGTGTCCACCGTCCGGGTGTCCACCGGGTGCTCCAGGCCCCACACCCGCTCCAGGAGGAAGGCCCGGCTCAGGACACGGCCCCGGTGCTGGATCAGGGTGGCCAGGAGATCGAACTCCTTCATCGTGAGACGGAGCTCCTGGCCGCCCCGGAAGGCCTTGCGGGACAGCAGGTCCAGGGTGAGATCTCCCGCGGTCAGGGTGGTGGCCGGGCGTCCCCGCGCGCGCCGCAGAAGGGCCCGGATGCGGGCGAGTAGCTCTCCCATATGAAAGGGCTTCACTACGTAATCGTCCGCTCCCATCTCCAGACCGACGACGCGATCCACCGGCCCGCTGCGGGCGGTGAGCACCAGGATGGGCACATCGCTCTCCTTCCGTAGGATCCGACAGATCGAGAGGCCATCCAGGGTGGGAAGCATCAGGTCCAGGATGATCAGATCCGGTTGGGTTGTGCGAGCCAGCTCCAGGGCCTCCCCGCCATCTCCAGTGGCGATCACCTCGAAGCCCTCCCGCCGCAGCGCCTCGCTCAGGGTCTCCCGCAGGGACGCATCATCCTCCACCAGCAACAACCGCATCTTCTCCTCTCCGCACATCTTCACATCCAGCGGGATCGTCCTCCATTTCCTTTCCGTATGTTGCCACGCGCATAGGGGCCCGTCAAACAGCCCAATGGGCGTCGAGAGAGCGCGCGGGGTCCAAAAGATCGGCGGGGGCTGAGCCCGGCCCAGCCCCCGCCACGGCGGAGAACCGGTGCGGGGATTCACGGCTCTGTCTCGATCACGATCACGGTGTCCGCCACCAGGGAGCCATCGGGCTGCTCGAACCCGGAGAGATAAACCGAGGAGCCGGGCTTTGGATCCCCGATCACCTCCGTGGTAGGAAGGACGAACACCCGGCGTCCATCGATCTGATAGCCATCCGTCCGCACCTGCTCCAGCGTGCTCTCCCACTCCCGCTCCGCGCCCGGGCGGCGCAGGACCTCCAGGACCTCTGCCTCGATCGAGCCGTCCGGGCGAGCGATCCCGACCACCGTCACGTAGACCCCGACCGGCAGCGGGCCCTCCGCGTCCGCTTCCGGGCTTACATGCACCCGATGACCGTCCACCTGATAGCCTCCCGGGATGACCGCGGTGATCCGGCCCTCCAGCGTCATCGCCTCCCCGGAGGGCTCCTCGATGGGGGACGGGCGCGGCGGCGAGGCCGGAGGGCGCGCCACCGTCCCCTGACCTCCCGTCCGGCCGGGTGGCGGCGCGGTCGGCCGGCTTCCTTCCGGGAGCCGCTCTCCCGGGATGCCCCGGGCGCAAGCGGAGAACAGGATCCCGATGGAGAACAGAAGCATCCATATCCATAGGGGGAACGCTCGGCTCACCTTACCCTCCTTGCCCTCTGGATTGTGGAGATCCCGGGGGTGTGGCGCCGCCACACCCCCGCCACGAGGGCCTGCTGCTGATGCCCGGGGTCACGGCCGCCGGGTGGGGGCAGGGCCCTTGCCAGGGCCTTTTTCGGGACCCTGAGTAGGCTTCGGGGCCCGCGGCGAGCGGGCGACCACCAGCCGGGCCAGCCAGCTCCCATCGGGCTGGCCCACCACCCACACGGTGATGGCATCCCCCACCTGCAAGTCCCCCAGGGTAGCATGGGGACGGCCGGGGATCCGGATGCGCGTGTGCTCATCGGTCCTCACAGAGACCGTCTCACCGCTTCGGGTTTGGATGATCAGGGTGGTCCCTTCGATCCCCTGGAGGGTGCCCTGGAAGAGATGGCGTGGGCGATGGGAGACGACCCGTCCGGCCAGGAACGTGCCCTGGACGAAGTGCCCGATCACGGTGACCGGATACCCCGCCCCCAGGTCCGACCAGGTGGGCGAGAGCACACCGGTCACATGCAGGCGGGTGTGCTCCGTCCACTCCACCGGGATCACCTCCCCCGCCCGGGTCTTCACCTCCATCCGCCGGGCCGAGACATCAATGCCCTGGATGGTCCCGTGGCGGACCTGGGTGGGCCCGCGGACGATCACCCAGTGCGCCTCCAGGGCGCGGCCTTCCTCGATCCAGCGGCCGTGTACGGTGGCGGAATCCCCCACCCGCACGTCGCTCAGGTCCGCGCGCACGAAGCCGGGGACGCGAAAGCGGGTCCCTTCGGTGATCCGAACCTCCAGATCGCCCCAGCGCTCCGTCTGAAGGGTGAATCCGTTCGCCCGAATGGCCGTAAGGGTCCCGCGGACCGTCGCCGGCCGGGTGGGGGCGGGGGTCGACGTGGGGGTGGGTTCCTGGGCCCAGGCCGCCCCCATGGGGGCCAGCAACACGGCCAGCACTGTCAGCGCCATCAGCCCGATCCATAGCCGACGCATCGCGCACCTCCTTGGCCTTACGGGTTGGGGAGCCCCATTCGCGCTCCCGTCATGAATAACGGGCGAGGAGGGCGTGGGTTATGGGCGCCGAACCCGAAGGCCCGGAAAGGGACCTGCCAGATGTCATAGAGAGAACGTGAGGGAGGGCACTACCCGGAGGGTGTCGGGTTGGAAAAATGGATCATGCGGATCTGAAAACTCTACAAAGCCGGGGGTGGGGATGGAGATCAGTCGGCGGGCGGATTACGCGATGCGGGTGATCCTGGATCTGGCGATGTTGCCGCCGGGGATGCGGGCCCGGGCCCGGGACATCGCGCGGCGGCAGGCCATCCCATACGCCTTTTTGCAGAAGATCATCCGGGATCTGTGCGCGGCGGGGTTTGTGGAGGCCAGCCGGGGGCGTCGAGGAGGGGTCCGCCTGGCGCGTCCGGCCGAGTCCATCACGCTGTTGGAGGTCCTCGAGGCCATGGAAGGCCCCATCCGCCTCAACCGCTGCTCCCGGGAGCCCCATCTCTGCCCGCGCTACAGCTTTTGCGCCATCCATCCGATCTGGGCCCAGGCGCAGGCGTATCTGGAGCGCCTTCTGGGCTCCACCACTTTCGCTCAGGTGGCGGAGCGCGGGCGTCAGATCCGGGCGGCCCAGGCCCGCAATGGGGCCAGCGCTCCGGCGGTGCCGGCGCTCCGGTCGCCGATCCCCACCCCGTGAACAGGAGGTGCGCGATGCAGGAGGCCTTCCAGCCCAAGGCGGCTTTGCTCCTCTTTATCGGCATGATCCTGCTGTTCGCGGCCATGTGGTTCGGCCTTTACCTGACGGTCCTCCTCCCCCGGGGGATGACCGCCTTCTGAGCGCTCCCGGCTCCATCCTGATCCGCGGAGGTGAGGGATGATCCACGATCCCTTTGAACGTGTAGCGGTTTTCGGCGCTGGGCTTTTGATGACCGCTTTCTTCGTCGCCATCGTCGTTGGTGCCTTCGGCCTGGGGATCCGCGTGCCCACTTGCGTGACCGACATCCCCCCCTTCGATCAGCCCGCTGTCCAGGAGGTAGCCCCCGGCCGGTATGTGGTGAACGTCGTCGCCCAGATGTGGGCCTTCAACCCTCGTGAGATCCGCGTCCCCGCCGGCTCCCTCGTGACCTTCAACCTCGTCAGCAAGGACGTGCAGCACGGCTTCCAGATCCTCAACACCAACGTGAACTTGATGGCCGTGCCCGGCGTGGTGAACCGGGCGCAGGTCCGCTTCGACCAGCCCGGCGAGTATCTGATCGTCTGCCACGAGTATTGCGGGACGGGTCACCACGCCATGTTTGCCAAGGTGATCGTCGAGCCACGGACCGCGGAGGGGCCTTCCCTCCCGACGCCTCGGGCGATGGCCTCGGCGCTGGCGTGCTGGGCCCGCTGAAACCATATGTGAAGGGGGTGCGCCATGGGGCTGAAGGCGAAAGACATCATGACCACGGAGGTGGTGACCATCGAGCCCTCCGCTACGGTCGCGGAGGCGGTGGCCCTGATGAAGGAAAAAGGCCTGCGGGCGCTCATCGTGGAGCGGACCAACGAGGAGGACGCCTACGGCATCGTCACGGAGACCGACATCGTCTACAAGGTCGTCGCCCAGGGCCTGAGCCCGCAGTCCGTGCTGGTGCGGGAGATCATGACCAAGCCCTGCATCGTGGTGAACCCCGACCTCTCGGTGGAGAACGTGGCCCGCCTCTTCGCCCGGACCGGGATCCGGCGCGCGCCGGTGATCCGGGAGCGGCTGCTGGGGGTGATCTCCGTCACCGATATCATCCGCAAGGCCCTGTGAGACGGAACCCCTGTCTCCCAAGGAGGTTGAGATGGGAACCCTTGTGATCTCCGAAGGCGAAAAGCGGCTGATCCGCTGGCATCTGTATGTGGCCTACATCGCCCTTGCGGTGGGCATCTTCTTCGGCCTGCTGCAGGTCCTCAGCCGGGCCAAGCTGCTGCCTCCCACGCCTTTGTATGACTACTACCAGGGCCTCACCTTCCATGGGGTGCTGAACGCCTTGGTGTGGACCACCTTCAACATCGTGGCGTTGCTCGCGGTGGCCGTGCGGGCCTCCCTCGGGCGTCCCCTCTACAGCCCGGCCCTGGGGTGGACGGGGTTCGGGCTGATGACGGTGGGGGTCGCCGCCGCCGGCTACGCCATCCTCACCCGCCAGGCCAACGTCCTCTACACGTTCTACCCGCCGCTGATGGCCCATCCGGCCTTCTACCTGGGCGCCACCCTGCTCATTGTGGGCTCCTGGGTCAGCGGGGCGAACCTGATCCTCACCTATGTGGCTTGGCGGCGGGAGAACCCGGGGCAGCGCACGCCGCTGATGACCTTCGGCTCCATCGTGGTCTTCGTCCTCTGGTATATCGCCACCCTGGGGGTGGCCATTGAGGTCCTCTTCCTGCTGCTCCCCTGGTCCCTGGGCCTGGTCAAGCAGACCAACCCCATGCTGGCCCGCACCCTGTTCTGGTATTTCGGGCATCCCCTGGTCTACTTCTGGCTGCTGCCGGCCTACGTGGCCTGGTATACGATGGTCCCCCGGCTGGCGGGGGGCAAGCTGTATAGCGATCCGATGGCGCGCCTGGCCTTCCTGATGTTGCTGATCTTCTCCACCCCGATCGGCTTGCACCATCAATACGCCGATCCCGCTGTCGGGCAGGAATGGAAGCTACTGCATGCCTTCGGCACGTTCATGGTGGCGATCCCCAGCCTGCTGACCGCTTTCAACCTGATGGCCTCCCTGGAGTACGCCGGCCGGCAGCGGGGCGGCCGGGGATGGGTTGACTGGATCTTCCGGCTTCCGTGGGGAGAGCCGGCCTTCGCCGGGGCTACGCTTTCGATGATCGCCTTCATCTTCGGGGGGATCAGCGGCATTGTCAACGCCTCTTATAACGTCAACCTGGTGGTCCACAACACCTCCTGGGTCCCCGGCCACCTGCACCTCACGGTGGGCACAGCGGTGACCCTGACCTTCATGGCCATGGCCACCTGGCTGGTCCCCTACCTCACCGGCCGCGCCCTCTGGAGCCGGAAGGCCGCCCTGGCGAACGTATATCTCTGGTTCGTTGGGGTGATGATCTTCGCCGTGGGGATGATGCGCGGCGGGCTGGAGGGCGAGCCCCGGCGGACCAACCTGGGCTTCTCGCCGTATCTGCTGCCGGAGTGGAGGCCGTTCCTGATCATGGCCGCGGTGGGCGGGACGCTGATGTTCATCGCCGGGGTGCTGTTCCTGCTGAACATGGCGATGACCCTCTGGTTCTCCCGACAGCCCGCGGCGGTGGAAGTGCCCATCTCCGAGGCCCTGCACACCGCCGCCGAGGCGCCTCTCGCCTTCGAGCGCTGGCGGGTGTGGCTGGCTGTCGCCGCCGTCCTCATCGTGATCGCCTACGCGCCGGTGATCACCCAGGTGCTCCAGGTCTCGTCGTTCTCGGCTTACGGCTACCTTCCCTCCAGCGCGGTGCCCATCCGCTGAGTGTGTGCAAGTGGGAGCCCGAGACCGAAGACCTGCCTCCGAAGGGGGCGGATGCCCCAGGCGTCCGCCCCCCTTATGCGAGAAGGGAAGGGTAAAATTCCTGCTCAGAGTGAAGAGGGAGACGACGGGATGCCGCGTGGGTTCTGGTTGGGTGTGGGGATCGGTCTGCTTCTGGTGGCCGCGGCGGGGGCGGTGAAGATCGCCCTGGACGCCCGGGCCGAGTCCCTGCCGGTGTATATGACCGTCCCTGACTGGCCCTTCACCGACCAGGAGGGCCGCACCTTCTGGCTGGGGCAGACCCGGGGCCGGGTGGTGGTCCTGGGGATGATCTACACCCACTGCCCGGACGTCTGTCCGCTGATCACCGCCCGGATGCGGGAGCTCCAGGAGCGGGTGGCCGCGGAGGGCCTCTCGGATCAGGTGTTTTTCGTCACCATCACCTTTGATCCGGAGCGGGACACCCCAGAGGTTTTGCGGCGCTACGCCCGGGCCCGCAAGGTGGACTTCACGAACTGGGCCTTCCTCACCGGCGATCCCTCCACCATCCGTCATCTGACCGAGGCGCTGGGGATCTACACGGAGCGGGTGTATGTGATCGACGGCACGCCGGCCGCCACGCCCGGCGGAGGCGCCGGGGCGGCGACTTACTTCATCAACCACACGGATCGCATCTTCCTGGTGGACCGTCAGGGGCGGGTGCGGGCGCTGCTGCCTGGGAGCCGGACTGAGCTGCCGGAGGCCATGGAGAAGATCCGCCGGCTGGTGCGGGAGCGGCCGGCCTCCTCAGCGCTGCTTCCGATGCGCGTTGCGTTGAGGAGCTCGTTTTAATAACACTCTGCACAGAGGTGTCGCGATGTCCTGGATCAAGATCTGGCGCGTAGTCTTCGCAGGCGGTCTCCTGTGGACGCTGGTCGCGTGTGGGGCGCCGGGGGCCTCTGGCCCCCAGATCCAAATCGTGGATCCGTGGGCCCGTCCGGGGATGAGCGGGGGGATGTCTATGGGGGAGGGCCATGGCCATGGGGGCCACGGCGGGGCCGCCACCAGCGCGGTGTATTTCGTGGTCCGCAACGAGGGGGATCAGCCAGATGCCTTGATCGGGGCCGCTACGGATGTGGCGGAGACGGTGGAGCTCCATGAGACTCGCATGGAAGGCGACGTGGCCAAGATGCACCCGGTCCCCCGGGTGGAGGTCCCGGCGCGGGGGCAGGTGGAGTTCCGCCCCCGAGGCCTTCACGTCATGCTCATCGGGCTGCGGCGCGATCTGAAGGTCGGGGACACCTTCACGCTGACGCTTCGCTTTGAGAAGAGCGGGGAGAAACAGGTCACCGTGACGGTGAAGGAAATGAATCCCTAATGAGGAGGCCATAGCAATGGATCGACGGCGGCTCGGGGTGCTGGCGCTCCTCGGGATCCTGATGGTGGGCAGCGCGTGCGGGGGTGGGGCGCCTGCCTCGCGCCCCTCGGGCGGCGGGGAGGCCGCGCCGGCGGCGGCTGCCCTGAAGGGGGATGCGGAGAAGGGGAAGGAGCTGTTTTTGGGCACGTGTGCTTCGTGC
>NZ_FYEK01000045.1 GCF_900187885.1 Thermoflexus hugenholtzii JAD2
GCCCTGAAGGGGGATGCGGAGAAGGGGAAGGAGCTGTTTTTGGGCACGTGCGCTTCGTGCCACGGGGCGGACGCCAAGGGGCTGCCGGGGCTGGGGCAGGATCTGACGACCAGCGCCTTCGTGCGGCAGCAGACGGATGCCCAGCTTTTGGAGTTCATCAAGAAGGGGCGGCCGGCGACGGATCCGGCCAACACCACGGGGGTGGATATGCCGCCGAAGGGGGGCAACCCGGCCCTGACGGATCAGGATCTGGCGGACATCATCGCCTTCATCCGGACCTTCAACCCCCACCAGCCGTGAGA
>NZ_FYEK01000046.1 GCF_900187885.1 Thermoflexus hugenholtzii JAD2
GGGAAGGGGGGCTGACCGTCGGCGCCGGCGTGGTCACCAAAATCCTCGACTAACCCCTGGGCTTACGGCGGCTGGACATCCTGACCCCGTTCCGGTTAAAATATAGGAGGCGAGGCGCTGGGGCGGTTGCCCTCTGGGCTCGCCCCAGCGCAAATCCCCGGAATCCATCGAGACCGTCGAGGGCGCAATGGCGAAAGAGGTGCGGGTGGTGATCACCCTGGCGTGCACGGAATGCAAGGAACGGAATTACACGACCCAGAAAAACCGGAACAACGACCCGAACCGCCTGGAGCTGCGCAAGTATTGTCCCCGATGCCGCAAGCACACGCTGCATCGGGAGACGCGCTGAGATTTTCCTCATTTATTGCTCGCAGGCCGGTAGCTCAACAGGCAGAGCAGCGGACTCCAAATCCGCAGGTTCCAGGTTCGAGTCCTGGCCGGCCTGCCTGGGGTTCTCTAATGGGACACCGCTTGGCGGTGTCCCAATTTGTGTAAGGGGGATGTGGCCTCGGCCCCTATCAAGGGGAGAGGTGGCTTCGAAGTCCCGGCGGTCTGGCCGGGAGATCTCTTGCAGGGAGCGCATCCGGTGGCGAAGGTAGCGGAGACCCGGCGGTGGCTGCGGGGCGACTGGGCCCCGCTGCGCTATCTGCGGGAGGTCCAGGGGGAGCTGAAAAAGGTCCGCTGGCCGGACCGGCAGGAGCTCTACCGGTTGACGGGGGTGGTCCTGTCGGTCACCATCGGCATGTCGATCCTCCTGGGGCTGGTCGATTATTTCTTCTTCTGGCTGTTCGGCGGCATCTTCACCACGCCCCAGGATCCCCTGCGGCTCGGGATCGCCGTAGTGGGCAGTTTGATCGGGCTGGGCGCCCTCGCCTTCGCCCTCAGCCGCGAGTGAGGTGGGGCGGGTGAGGACAGGGCACCCCAACCTTCTCTGGAATGCGTCATGGAAAGGAGATCCTATGGAGGAAGAGCGGTCAGTGCCACAGGAGCCGGCGGAGGTCGATACGGAGGCGCTGGAGGAGCTGCTGCGCGAGCTGGAACTGGAAGAGCCGGCCTCCGCTCCTCCCGAGAAAGGAGAGGAGCCCGTCATGGAACCCCTTCAGGCTCCCGGCGAAGGCGCGGTAGAAGCCTCCGCCGAACCCGCCTGGTATGTGGTGCATTGTTACTCCGGCTCCGAGCACAAAGTGAAGCATAACCTGGAGCAGCGCATCGCCTCCCTGGGCATGCAGCACAAGATCTTCAACATCGTGGTGCCCGAGGAGGAAGAGATCGAGATCAAAGAAGGCAAGAAGCGTCCGGTCCGCCGGCGGATCTATCCCGGCTACATCCTGGTGGAGATGATTATGGATGAGGACTCGTGGGCCGTGGTGCGGAACACGCCGGGGGTGACAGGCTTTGTGGGGATGGGCAACCAGCCCACCCCACTGCGCCCGGAGGAGGTCCAGGCGATCTTCAAGCGCATGGAGAGCAAATCCCCTCGCATCCGGGTCACCTTCAAGCCTGGCCAGAAGGTCCGCATCACCGAAGGCCCCTTCGCGGATTTCGTGGGCATCGTGGACGAGATCGACCCGGACAAGGCGAAGGTGCGGGTTCTGGTCTCCTTCTTCGGCCGGGAAACCCCGGTGGAGCTGGATTTCACCCAGGTGGAGAAGATCTGAGACTTGCGGCCGGGAGCTCTAACTCCGAGGCGGATCTCCCCCGGGGCGGATGGAGGGAGGGATGGCGGTTCAGACGCTACGGCGGTTGTTCACCATCGGATCTTCTCGAAGGGGGTGGGCGACCGGGCGATCGTCGATGTCCAAAACCCAATCCGCCTGGGGGAGCGTTCGGAGCCGCAACCGGACGTGGCGTTGCTGAAGCCCCGTCCGGATTTCTACGCGGGTGTCCATCCGGGCCCTGATGACGTGTTGTTGCTTGTGGAAGTGATGGAGCACTCCGCGGCTTATGATCGGGAGGTACAAAGTCCCGCTTTACGCCCGATCCGGGATTCCGGAGGTCTGGCGGGTGGACCTGGAGGAGGAGGTGGTGGAGGTGTATCAGGCACCTTCTCTCCAGGGATATCAGAGGGTGGCGCGGTTCGGGCGGGGGGATCGGCTGGCACCCCGGGTGTTTCCGGAGCTCGTCCTGATGGTGGATGAGATCCTTTGATCCAAGAGCAAGACGCCGGATTCTTCTTTTGAAAACCTTGTTCTCAGGAGTTCGTCGATGGCCAAGAAGGTTAAGGCGATCATCAAACTTCAAATCGAGGCGGGCAAGGCCAACCCGGCCCCTCCGATCGGGCCGACCCTGGCCCCGCATGGGGTCAACGTGATGGCCTTCTGCAAGGAATACAACGCGCGCACCGCCCATATGGCGGGGCAGATCGTGCCGGTGGAGGTCACGATCTACACCGACGGCTCCTTCACCATGGAGCTCAAGACGCCTCCGGTTTCGGATCTCCTGCGTCGGGCGGCGGGCGTGGAGAAAGGGTCCTCGGAGCCGAACCGGCAGATCGTGGGCAAGATCACCCGTCAGCAGCTTCGGGAGATCGCCGAGCTGAAGATGAAGGACCTGAACACCGACGACATCGAGGCCGCCATGCGCATGGTCGCCGGCACCGCCCGCAGCATGGGGATCCAGATCGTGGATTAAGCCGGCGCGCCGATACGCCCACCCATGTGGGAGGACCGAACAGGTCCGCTACAACCACAGGAGGTTCTCAACGATGGGGGAGCGAGGCAAGAAATATCTGGAAGCGCTAAAGAAAGTGGATCGCGAGCGTCTCTACTCTCCCCGAGAGGCGCTCGCCCTGGTGAAGGAAACCAGCTACACCCGCTTCGACGGCACCGTGGAGGTCCACATGCGCCTGGGGGTGGATCCCCGCCACGCCGACCAGCAGGTCCGCGGGGTGGTGGTTCTCCCCCACGGGCTGGGCAAGCGGGTGCGGGTGCTGGTGTTCGCGGCCGGGGAGGCGGCGCGGATCGCCCAGGAGGCCGGGGCGGATTACGTAATCAGTGACGACGAGGGCATCAAGCGGATCCAGGAAGGGTGGACGGATTTCGACGTCGCCATCGCCACGCCGGACATGATGCCCAAGGTGGGGCGCCTGGGGCGCATCCTGGGCCCGCGGGGCCTGATGCCCAACCCGCGGGCGGGCACCGTGGTCAACCCGGAGGACCTGCCCCGGGCGATCCGGGAGGCCAAGGCCGGTCGGGTGGAGTTCCGGGTGGATAAGACCGCCAACCTCCACGTGCCCATCGGCAAGGTCAGTTTCTCGGTGGATCAGCTGCTGGAGAACTTCGCGGCCCTGATGGACGCGGTGAAGAAGGCGCGTCCTTCCGGGCTGAAGGGGCCCTATATCCGGAGGGTGGTGGTGAGCGCGACCATGGGGCCGGGCATCAAGGTGGACCCCGTGGCGGCTCAGGCCCTGGAGGTCTCGGCTTAACGCATAGCCTGTTGAAAGATCCCTGCCGTTGAAGCCCGGTGCGCACGCTCAATGGGGGAACCCCGCCGGCGGAGGCAGGGCGTGAAGGATCCTCTCCGCCAAGGCCTGTGCGGCCTGGGGAGGGTTTCTGCGCGCGCCCTCGTTTGCGCCGGCGGGGGCGCGCGATGTTTTTTCGGCGGCCCCCTCGCTGTCCCTCCGGGAAAGGCGGCGGGGATGAAAACCTCGCACAGGAGGTGACGCTTGCCGTTCACGCGGGCAGAGAAGGATCAGATGATCGCTCGGTATCGGGAGCTGCTCGCCCGTAGCCAGGCGGTGATCCTGGCGGACTATCAGGGGCTGGATGCGATGAGCATGTATCGCCTCCGGCAGAAGATCCGCAAATCCGGCGGGGTTTTCCACGTCACCAAGAACACGCTGCTGCGGATCGCCCTGCAACAGGCCGGGTGGACGGTGCCGGAGGACCTGCTGCAGGGTCCCACCGCTGCCGCCTTCTGCCTGGAGGATCCGCCCGTCGTGGCCAAGGCGCTCCTGGAGTTCGCCGAGGAGAGCAAGATCCTGAAGGTCAAGGGCGGGCTGCTCGACGGGCGCCGGCTGCGCCCGGAGGACGTGAAGGCCCTCTCCGAGCTGCCGCCGCGCCCGGTGGTGCTGGGCCAGGTGCTGGGAGCCATCCAGGCCCCGGCGGCCCAGCTGGCCGGCGTGCTCACCGCGGTCCTGCAGCAGGTGGTGGGCGTGCTGCAGGCGCGGGCTGATCAATTAAAGGAAGCTTCCCAAACCCCTTAATCTTTTCGGAGGTGATCTTCCCATGGCGGATCTTCAGAAGCTGGTTGAGGAGCTGAGCAGCCTGACGTTGCTGGAGGCGGTGGAGCTGGTGAAGCTGCTGGAGGAGCGCTGGGGGGTGAAGGCCGCGGCGCCCGTCGCGGTGGCCGCCGCCGTCCCTGCGGCCGCGCCGGGCGCCCCCGCAGCGG
>NZ_FYEK01000047.1 GCF_900187885.1 Thermoflexus hugenholtzii JAD2
CTGGGTGGCCGCATACTCCAGCGGCGCCGCCTCAGGCGTGCGAAAGCGCAGCGCCTCCCGGTAGGCGGCGATGGCCCGCTCCAAATTCGCCTCCCGATCCCGCACCGCAGCCAGACCGGAG
>NZ_FYEK01000048.1 GCF_900187885.1 Thermoflexus hugenholtzii JAD2
CGGCGTGTCGGCTTCCGATGGGGCTCATGGTGACGAGTTCTCCTTCGATGAGCTCCACGCGGTCGTCTTCGGAGAGGATGCCGGCCTCGGCCATGCGGTGGTATTCCTCCACGGTGAACAGTCGTCGCTGGACCTGAACGCGCATCGCTTTCCTCCACGGGCTATCCCAGGATGTCATCCACGCTGAGCTCCAGGTCGGGCAGGGTGGTGGGGCGCACGGT
>NZ_FYEK01000049.1 GCF_900187885.1 Thermoflexus hugenholtzii JAD2
CTATCCCAGGATGTCATCCACGCTGAGCTCCAGGTCGGGCAGGGTGGTGGGGCGCACGGTTTCACCCCGGTGGGCGATGTGGAGGTCCTGGTAGCCCTGGGGGGTGGGGTGGCGGTAGATCTCGATGCGTTCTTCCAGCAGGTCCACCAGCCAGGCTTCGGGGATGCCGTGGCGGGCGTAGAGGGGGATTTTGACGGAGCGGTCATAGTCGGCGGAGGTTTCGGCCACCTCCACCACCAGGAGGACGTCCTC
>NZ_FYEK01000050.1 GCF_900187885.1 Thermoflexus hugenholtzii JAD2
ACGTGTTCCTCGACCAGGGGTTCCACGCCACCGGGAAGGTGCGGCTGCGGGGGGCCCGCATCGGGGGATCGTTGATCTGCCGCGGCGCCCGGCTCGAGAACCCCAACGGGGACGCCCTCCGCGCCGA
>NZ_FYEK01000051.1 GCF_900187885.1 Thermoflexus hugenholtzii JAD2
CCTGGCCTATCGAGAGGAAACCGACCGCCGCTTCGCCGAACTCGCCGAAGCCCAGCGCCGACACTACGAAGAGTTCGCCGCCCACCGCCAGGAGTTCCTGGCCTATCGAGAGGAAACCGACCGCCGCTTCGCCGAACT
>NZ_FYEK01000052.1 GCF_900187885.1 Thermoflexus hugenholtzii JAD2
TCCGCGACTCCATCCCCACCTTCCGCCTCCCCCTCCTCCCCGGCGACGAGGAGCCGGAGGTGGACCTGGGGCGCCTGCTCCAAACCATCTATGAACGAGCTGCTTACGATTTGCGGGTTCGCTATGAAGAGGAACCCGTCCCGCCCCTCGAACCCCCCTTCGCCGAATGGGCCGCCGCCCTGCTCCGGGAGA
>NZ_FYEK01000053.1 GCF_900187885.1 Thermoflexus hugenholtzii JAD2
AGCCCGACCCGCGCCCGCTGCGCCGCCTCCAGGGCCCGATGATCCAGGGCCCGTCCGAACACCACCGGCAGCACCGGATCCCCCACCCCCTGGGCCTGCAGGCGCTCGCGGGCTTCCGGGTGTCGCAGGATCCGCTCCACGAACTCGGTGATGGAGCGGGCCCATACCTTCGCTTTGGCCGAGACTAACAGCCAGGCCTCCCGGCCGTCGGGCAGGCGGGCCCGGGCCAGGCCGTCCACCTCTCCGAGGCCGTCCAGGGTCATGGAGACCACGGGGGTCAGCAGTGTGCCGCCCTGCTGGGCGATCCACTCCTGCAAGGCCTGGACCATATGTTCTTCGGTGATGGGGCCGATGATCTGGCCGAAGTGGTCCAGGGTGCGCTGGAACTGTTCCTGGCGCAGGAGGACCTGCTGGAGGATCTCCTCCGTGCGGCGCTGGGCTTGGGCCAGGGCGCGGACCTCGGCGCTGAGTTCGGCGAAGCGGCGGTCGGT
>NZ_FYEK01000054.1 GCF_900187885.1 Thermoflexus hugenholtzii JAD2
GGGAAGGGGGGCTGACCGTCGGCGCCGGCGTGGTCACCAAAATCCTCGACTAACCCCTGGCCCGCTGAACTCGGACGAGGTGAGCGCGATGGCCAAGCAGCGGTTGCGCATCCGTCTGAAGGCTTACGATCACCGGATCCTGGACGAATCCGCCCGCCGCATCGTGGAGGTGGCGGAGCGCACCGGCGCGCGGGTGATCGGGCCGATCCCGCTCCCCACCAAGCGGGAACGGTTCACGGTGATCCGCTCGCCGTTCATCGACAAGGATTCCCAGGAACATTTCGAGATCCGGACCCATAAGCGCTTGATCGACGTCCTGGATCCGGATCCGAAGACCATCGATCAGCTGATGCGCCTGAACCTCCCGGCGGGCGTGGATATTGAGATCAAGATCTGATCCCGGGGATGATGGGCCCAGCTCGGGCGCCAGTCCCCTGATGGAGGCTTTGGCGATGAAGGGCTTGCTGGCGCGCAAGATCGGAATGACGCAGATGTTCAACGAGCAGGGCGAGGTGGTCCCGGTGACCGTCCTGCGGGCGGGGCCGTGCTACGTGACGCAGCTGCGCACCCCGGAGCGGGACGGCTACGCGGCGATCCAGTTGGGGTTCGAGGAGACCAAGCCTCGCCGCCTGACCCAGGGGGAGCTGGGGCATCTGGTGAAGCGGAACCTGCCTCCCCTGCGGGTGCTGCGGGAGATCCGCCTGCCCAACCCGGCGCTTCTTTCTCAATACCAGGAGGGGCAGGTGTTGACGGTCTCGATCTTTTCCCCGGGGGAGCGGGTGGATGTGACCGGATGGTCGAAGGGGCGGGGATTCGCCGGCGGCATCAAGCGACACGGGTTCGCCCGCCAGGCGAAAACCCACGGCCAGTCGGACCGACACCGGGCGCCCGGGTCCATCGGCACCAACACGGATCCCGGGCGGGTGATCAAGGGGAAGCGCATGGCCGGCCACTACGGGAACGAGCGGGTCACCGTCCGCAACCTCCAGGTGGTCTGGGTGGATCCGGAGCGCCACCTCATCGCCCTCAAGGGCGCTGTCCCCGGCCCCCGAGGCGGACTGGTGATCATCCGACAGGCCAAGCGCCCCTATTAACCGAAGCTCCTGTCTCGCAGTTTTCGAATTAAAGAGAGCGTATCGACGATCATCTCGGTCTCTCCAAAAGTTAAGAAGATCGACCGCGGGATTGGGCAGGGAGCGCCTGCCTGTTCGTAGGGATGTGAACCGTTTGAAGAGGAGATCGCACGATGCGGGTTCCAGTCTGGAACATCGAGGGGCAACAGGTGGGGGAGGTCGAGCTGCGGCCGGAGGTGTTCGAGGCGCCCATCCACATCCCCCTGATGCATCAGGCCCTGGTCCGGCAGCTGGCCAACGCCCGGCTGGGGACCCACAAGACCAAGACGCGGGGGGAGGTGCATTACAGCAGCCGGAAGATGTGGCCGCAGAAACACACCGGGCGGGCCCGTCAGGGAAGCCGGGATGCCCCCCACTGGTATCACGGAGGGGTGGTCTTCGGGCCGCGGCCGCGCAGTTACGAGCAGAGGATGCCGAAGAAGATGCGTCGCGCGGCCCTGCGCTCGGCCCTCTCCGTCAAGGCCAGGGAGGGCCAGATCCTCATCCTGGACCGCCTGGAGTTGCCTGAGCCACGGACCCGGCTGATGAAGGAGGTCCTGGCGCGGCTTCCGGTGGGCAAAAGCGCCCTCATCCTCCTGGCCGGGCCTAACGAGAACGTCCGGCGCGCGGTCCGCAACCTGCCCAACGTCGCTTATCTGCACGCCATGTGCCTGAACATCCGGGATCTCTTTAAATATGAGACCCTGATCATCCCGCTGGACGCTTTGGCGATGATCGAGGATTGGCTGACGCGTCCGGTGGTGCGGAAGAAGTTCGCACTGCCCGCGGCGGGTGCCGCATCGGCGGCCTGAGCCTGAGCCCTGAGTGGGGGGATAGGATATGGATCTGTATGAGGTGATCAAGCGGCCCGTCATCACCGAAAAGACCACTCGCCTGAAGGAGATGGGCCAGTATGTTTTCGAGGTGGATCCTCGGGCGAACCGCCAGCAGGTGAAGCAGGCGGTGGAGAAACTGTTCAACGTCCGGGTGCTGGCGGTGCGGATTATCAACGTCCCCGCCAAGCGGCGGCGGGACTGGCGGGCGCGGATCCTGAGCAGCAAGCCCAAGCAAGTGGTGCGCCGTCCGGGCTGGAAGAAGGCCATCGTTCAGGTGGCCCCCGGCCAGACCATCGATATCTTCGAGGTCTGATCCGGAGCACGAGACCTCGAGGGCGTGGGAGGGGATGCCCGATGGGAATTAAGGTGTATAAACCGACGACGCCCGGTCGCCGGAACGCGACCGGATACACATTCGAGGAGATCACCAAGGACGAACCGGAGAAGTCCCTGGTCGTTCCCTTGAAGAAGCACGCCGGGCGCAACTTCCAGGGACGGATCACCGTCCGCCATCGGGGGGGCGGTCATAAGCGGCTCTACCGGATCATCGACTTCAAGCGTCGGGACAAGGAGGGGATCCCGGCGAAGGTGATCAGCATCGAATATGATCCCAACCGCACCGCCCGGATCGCCCTCCTGCAATATGCGGACGGGGAGAAGCGCTACATCCTGGCTCCCCTGGGCCTGCAGGTGGGGGATGTGGTGATGAGCGGACCCCAGGCCGAGATCCGGGTGGGCAACGCCATGCCCCTGGCCAACATCCCGGTGGGAACGCTGGTGCACAACGTGGAGCTGTATCCGGGTCACGGCGGGCAGCTCGCCCGGGCCGCGGGGGCGGCGGCGCAGCTGCTGGGCAAAGAGGAAGGCTACGCCATCTTGCGCCTGCCCTCGGGGGAGATCCGGAAGGTCCGCCTGGAGTGCTACGCCACCATCGGCCAGGTGGGGAATCTGGAGCACGCGAACATCCGCCTGGGCAAGGCCGGCCGCAAGCGTTGGCTGGGCATCCGCCCCACCGTCCGTGGCTCCGCCATGTCCCCGCGGGATCATCCCCACGGGGGCGGCGAGGGGCGGGCGCCCATCGGCCTGCCCTACCCGAAGACCCCATGGGGCAAGCATGCCCTGGGCAAGAAGACCCGGCGCAACAAGGCCACGGACAAGTACATCATCCAGCGCCGGCAGAAGAAGGCATAAAGGGAGGTGATCGGCGATGGGCCGTTCGCTGAAGAAGGGTCCCTATTGCGATCCGAAGCTTCTGAAGAAAATCGAGGAGCTCAACCGCCGGGGCGAGAAGCGGGTGATCCGCACCTGGTCGCGCGCCTCGGTGATCTTCCCCCAGATGGTCGGCCACACCATCGCCGTTCACGACGGCCGGCGCCACGTGCCGATCTACATCACCGAACAGATGGTGGGCCACCGTCTGGGCGAGTTCGCCCCCACCCGGACCTACCGGGGGCATACGGTGAAGGAGAAGAAGACGGGGGTGCGGTAAGGCCCCGTGGGAGAACCTGGAGGGGGATGGACGATGGCCAATCGGGTTCGGGCAGTTGCCCGCTACATTCGGATCTCGCCCTACAAGGCGCGCCTGGTCTGCAACCTGGTGAAGGGGATGCGGGCGGAGGAAGCCCTGGATGTGCTCCGCTTCACGCCCAAGAAGGCGGCGCGCTACGTGGCGAAGCTCATCCGCTCCGCCATGGCCAACGCGGAGAACAACTACGGTCTGTCGCCCGCGGACCTTTATGTGGTCGACATCCGGGCCGACGACGGACCACGCTACAAGCGGGTCCGCTTCGCCGCCCGCGGTCGGGTCCGCCCGATCCTCAAGCGGACGACGCACCTCACAGTGGTCCTGGAGGAGCGGGTGAGCGAATGAACTGGCTGCCGCAGGGGATCCGCTGAGATATAGAGGAGGTCATCTTGGGTCGAAAAGTTCATCCCATCGGCTTCCGTCTGGGGATCACCAAGAACTGGCTGGCCCGCTGGTATGCCGAGGGCCGGGAGTATGTGGAGCTGCTCCACGAGGATCTCAAGATCCGTCAGTTCGTGAAGGAGCAGCTCAAGGAGGCGGGGATCGCGCGCATTGAGATCGAGCGTTTCCCCAAGCAGATCAACCTCTACATCCACGCCGCCCGGCCCGGCATCGTCATCGGGCGCAAGGGCCTGGGGATCAAGCAGCTGCGCCAGGCCATTGAGGAGATGACCGGCAAGAAGGCGCGGGTGGAGATCGTGGAGGTCCCCCGGCCGGAGCTGGAGGCAGCCATCGTGGCGGAGAGCATCGCCCAGCAGATCGAGAAGCGGGTCAGCCACGCCCGGGCCATGAAGCGAGCGATCCAGCAGGCCATGCGCGCCGGGGCCAAAGGGATCCGGATCACGGTTTCCGGCCGGCTGGGCGGAGCGGAGATGGCCCGCACGGAGACCCTGATGGAGGGCCGGGTCCCCCGCCACACCCTGCGGGCGGACATCGATTATGCCCTGGCCGAGGCGATCACCAAATGGGGCAAGATCGGGATCAAGGTCTGGATCTACCGGGGCGACACCGAGCCGGGCGCTTACGTCCAGCAGACCGCGGAGATGGTCGCCCGGGTCACCTCGGCGCAACGGGGAGGATAAGCGATGCTGATGCCCAAGCGCGTCAAATACCGCAAGCAGATGCGGGGGCGGATGAAGGGCAAGGAGACCCGCGGTGTGGAGCTGGCCTTCGGCGAATACGGGCTCCAGGCCCTGGAGCCATGCTGGCTGACCGCCCGCCAGATCGAGGCCGCCCGCCGCACCATCGTCCGCTTCCTGCGCCAGCGGGGCAAATACTGGATCCGGGTCTTCCCGGATAAGCCGGTGACCCGCAAGCCGGCCGAGACCCGCATGGGCAAAGGGAAGGGGAACGTGGACCACTGGGTGGCCGTGGTGCGGCCGGGCCGCATCCTCTTCGAGATCGGCGGGGTGAGCGCCGATGTTGCCCATGAGGCCCTGCGGCAGGCCTCCTATAAGTTGCCCATCCGAACTCAGATCATCACGGCCGAGGAGCAGGTCTGATTACCGGTTTTCAGATGCGATCACGCGGGGAGGACGCCGTGGCCCTTCGTCCGGAGGAAATCCGCAACTGGTCAGATGAAGAGATCCGCAACCGGCTGGAGCAGGCCCGCCGGGAGCTCTTCCATCTGCGCCTGCAGTGGGCGATGAATCAGCTGAAGGATGTGAACCGTATCCGTGCTCTGCGCAAGGACATCGCTCGCATGCTCACCATCCTGCGGGAGCGGGAGCTGGCTCGGGGAGGTCGACGATGAAGGATCGTCGCAAGCGCTTTATCGGACGGGTGACCAGCGACAAGATGGATAAGACAGTGGTGGTGACGGTGGAGGAGCTGGTGCGCCACCCGCTGTATGGCAAGGTCATCCGCCGTCGCCGCAAGTTCATGGCTCACAACGAAGGGAACCTGGCCCGCATGGGCGACCTGGTCCAGATCGTGGAGTCCCGTCCCCTGAGCCGACGCAAACGCTGGGTGGTGGAGGCGATCCTGGAGCGGGCCCAGAAGCCGGTGGAGCCGGTGCCGGAGCAGCTGCCCGGCGAAGAGATCCTGTCGGAGTAGCCGGAGGTCATCCATGATCCAGCAGGAGACCCGCCTCAAGGTCGCAGACAACACCGGCGCCCGGGAGATCCTGGTCATCCGGGTGCTGGGAGGATCCTATCGCCGCTACGGGTATGTGGGGGATGTGGTGGTGGCCACGGTGAAAGACGCCATCCCGACGGCCACCGTGAAGAAAGGCGAGATCGTGCGCGCCGTGATCGTCCGGACAGCTAAGGAATACCGGCGGCCGGATGGCTCCACCATCCGTTTCGACGACAACGCGGCGGTGATCTTGGACGAGTTCGGCAACCCGAAGGGGACGCGGATCTTCGGTCCGGTGGCCCGGGAGCTGCGCGACAAAGGCTTCACCAAGATCATCTCCCTGGCCCCGGAGGTGCTGTGAGCGCGAGAGGGAAAGCGGTGCGCCGGGGGATGCCGCCGGATCCCAATCTGGAGAAGCGGGTCGCGCTCCTGAAGCGCGATGGGCCGGAGCGGATTATCCTCTTCGGCTCCCGGGCGCGGGGGGAGGCGGATCCCTGGAGCGATCACGACATCATCGTCATCAAACGCACCGATCAGCCCTTCATGGAGCGGCTCCGGGAGATAGTACCCTATCTGGTCGAGTTCGAGCGGCCTGCCGAGATCCTTACACCCCCGAGGAGTTCGAGCGCATGCAGGAAACCGGCCTCGGGTGGATGGTGCGGGATGAAGGGGTGATTCTCTACGAAGCGGAATTCTGAGGGAGAAGAAGGCCTATGGCTGCCAAGATCAAGCGAAAGGATCGGGTCCTGGTGATCGCCGGGGACGATCGGGGCGCTCAGGGGGAGGTCCTGCGGGTGCTCCGGAAGGAGAACCGGGTGGTGGTCGCCGGGGTCAACATCGTCAAGAAACATCAGCGCCCCCGCCCCACCGGGCGCGGGCAGGTCGGCGGCATCATCGAATTCGAGGCGCCCATTCATATTTCAAATGTGATGCTGATCTGCCCTAAATGCAATCGCCCCACCCGGGTGGGCTTTGTCGTGGAGGGGGGGCGCAAGCTGCGCCAGTGCAAGAAGTGTCAGGCTACCTTCGTGTGAAACCCGGGGAGGCAACAGGATGGCGGAGGCGACGACCAAGGTGATCCCACGCCTGAAACAGCGATACCTGGAAGAGGTCCGCCCGGCCCTGATGCGGGAGTTCGGCTATCGCAACATCATGGAGGTCCCGCGGGTCTGGAAGGTGGTGGTCAACGTCGGGGTGGGAGAGGCGGTGACCAACCCCAAAGCCCTGGATTATGCGGTGCAGAACATCGCCACCATCACCGGCCAGAAGCCCCTGGTGACCAAGGCCCGCAAATCCATCGCCGCCTTCAAGTTGCGGGCCGGGCGCCCCATCGGGGTTAAGGTCACCCTGCGGGGGGACCGCATGTGGGCGTTCCTGGATCGGCTGTTCAACGTGGCCCTGCCTCGCATCCGGGACTTCCGAGGGGTCTCCCCGGATTCCTTCGACGGCCGGGGGAATTACACCCTGGGGCTGCGCGAGCAGCTGGTCTGGCCGGAGATCGACTACAGCCAGGTGGATAAAGTCCGGGGGATGGAGATCACCATTGTGACCACAGCGAAGACCGACGCCGAGGCGCGGCGGCTGCTGGAGCTGCTCGGCATGCCGTTCCGCAAAGGATAGGCGGTAAGAAGGAGGATTTCCACACCGGATGCCGGAGGGGATCTGTGGCCCGGAAATGCATGATTTATCGTGAGATGCGTCGGAAATATAAGGTGCGGGTGCGGAACCGGTGCCGCCGGTGCGGCCGGCCCCGGGCCTACATCCGCCGCTTCGCCCTGTGCCGGATCTGCTTCCGGGAGCTGGCCCTCCAGGGGCTGATCCCAGGCGTCCGCAAGGCCAGCTGGTGAGCGCGCCCATGTCTCAACCCGGCGCAGGGAAGGCCCTCCCAGGTCTGACAGGGAACATTCGGATAGGAGTGAAACCGATGAGCGCGGTGACGGATCCGATTGCTGACATGCTCACCCGAATCCGGAACGCCTCGATGGTGGGGCACAGCCGGGTGGCCATCCCCAGCTCCAAGCTGAAGGTGGCCATCGCCCGGGTGTTGAAGGAGGAGGGCTACATCGAGGACTTCCAGGTGACGAACGATCGGCCTCAGCCGAAGCTGATCATCAAGCTGAAATACATCGGCGAGCGGCGCTTCCGCAAGCCGGCCATCTCGGGGTTGCAGCGGGTGAGCAAGCCGGGCCGTCGGGTGTATGTGGGCAAGGAGGATATCCCGCTGGTGATGAGCGGGATGGGCATCGCCATCCTCTCCACCCCGAAAGGGGTGATGACCGATAAACAGGCCCGCCGCCTGGGGGTCGGCGGCGAGGTCCTCTGCTACGTCTGGTGAGGGAGGAAGCCGTGTCGCGCGTAGGCAAGAAGCCGATCCCGATCCCGCCGGGGGTCCAGGTCCGGATCGAGGGCTCGACGGTGACCGTCACCGGGCCGAAGGGGACCCTCACTCAGACCTTCCATCCGTCGATGCAGATCTCCATCGAGGACGGCCATCTGGTGGTGCGACGCCCTTCGGACGACCGCAAGCACAAGGCCCTGCATGGCTTGACCCGGGCCCTGCTGGCGAACATGGTCACCGGCGTCACTCAGGGTTTTCAGCAGCACCTGCGCATCGAAGGGGTGGGTTACCGGGCTGAGCCCATGGGCAAGGCCATCGTGCTCTATCTGGGATACTCCCACCCCATCATTGTGGAGCCGCCGGAGGGGATCACCTTCGAGGTGAACACCCGCGATCGCATCATCACCGTCTCCGGAATCGATAAGCAGCAGGTGGGCCAGGTGGCCGCCAAGATCCGGGCCCTGCGTCCGCCCGAGCCCTACAAGGGCAAGGGGATCCGCTACACATACTGGAAGGGCGATCACTGGGAGGACGAGCCGATCCGGCGCAAGGCCGGGAAGGCCGGCAAGGCCAAGTGATATCCTCGGGCTCAGGGATGGAATCCTGGCCCTATGGAGGAGCAGCGGATGAGCTGGGAGCATCCACGAGACGAAGGACGCCGTCGACGGCATCTACGGGTCCGCAAAAAGGTCTTCGGCACGCCGGAGCGGCCGCGGCTTTCGGTCTTCCGGAGCCTGAAACACATCTACGCCCAGATCATCGACGACACACGGGGGATCACCCTGGCTGCGGCCTCCACGCTGGATCCCGAGCTGCGGGGTCAGCTGGATGGGTTGACCAAGACGGAGAAGGCCCGCCTGGTGGGCCGCCTGATCGCCCAGCGGGCCCTGGCGAAGGGGATCCGCAAGGTGGTGTTCGACCGCGGCGGCTATAAATACCACGGCCGGGTGAAGGCCCTAGCCGACGCCGCCCGTGAGGCAGGGTTGGAGTTCTGAGCCTCAAGACCATGCCGAAACGATCCAGCGCGAGGTGACGATGGCGGAGATCCAGGAAGTCCCGACAGTTGAATACGAAGAGCGTATCGTGGATATCGCTCGGGTGGCGAAGGTCCACAAGGGCGGTCGATCTTTCTCCTTCCGGGTGGTCGCTGTGGTCGGCGATCGCAACGGACGGGTGGGGGTAGGAATCGGCAAAGCCCGCGCTGTCCCGGAGGCCATGCGCAAGGCCACCGAGCGAGCCCGCCGCAACATGAAGAAGATCGCCTTGCTGGGGACCACGATCCCCCATCCGGTGGAGGTCAAGTTCGGGGCCACCCGCCTGATCCTGCGACCTGCCTCGCCGGGCACCGGCGTGATCGCCGCCGGCGGGGTCCGCGCCGTCCTGGAGGCCGCCGGGATCCGGGACGTGCTGACCAAGATCCTGGGGAGCACCAATCCGGTCAATGTGGTCTACGCTGCGATGAAAGGGCTGGAGATGCTTCGCTCCCCGGAGGAGGTGGCCCAAATCCGAGGGAAGCCGGTTGAGGAAGTGATGCCACCGTGGAGCCGGAGGCGCCATGAAGGCTGAAGGGACCCGCTGTTTGCGCATCACGCTGGTGAAAAGCCCCATTGGGTATTCCCAGCGTCAGCGCCGCACCCTGCGCACCCTGGGGTTGCGCCATCTGAACGATGTGGTGGAGTGGCCGGACACCCCGGTGGTGCGGGGGATGGTGGCCAAGGTGAGCCATCTGGTTCAGGTGGAGGAGGTGGAGCGTGAAGCTGCATGAACTGAAGCCGGCGCCGGGATCGAAGAAGGAGCGCAAGCGGGTGGGCCGCGGCCTGGGCTCGGGTCACGGCACCTACGCCGGGCGGGGTCGCAAAGGCCAGAAGTCCCGCTCCGGCGATCGCAAGATGCCGCCTTATTTTGAGGGCGGCCGCACCCCCCTCGTCCGCCGCCTGCCCAAAGCGCGGGGGGAGGGCTTCACCCTGGTGGAGAAGGTGATCTACCAGCCGGTCAATGTGGGCCAGCTGAACCGTTTCCCGCCCCATAGCGAGATCACCCCCCTCACTCTAGCCCAGGCTGGCCTGCTCCGGGATCCGGAGGAGCCGGTGGTGATCCTCGGGGATGGGGAGGTGGATCGCCCGCTGGTGGTCAAGGCCCACCGCTTCTCCGCCTCGGCGCGAGCAAAGATCGAGGCCGCCGGCGGCCAGGCAGTGGTGATCCCTCGCTAAGGGAGACCGAGGAGGCCGTATGCTGGACGCCCTGCGCAACGCCTGGCATCTGCCGGATCTGCGGCGGAAGATCCTCTATACGCTGCTGATCCTGGCCATCTACCGCCTGGCCGCCCACATCCCGGTGCCTGGCGTGGATCGGGCCGCCCTGCAGCAGCTGCTTCAGGGCACCACCGCCGCCGGGCAGCTTTATATCATCCTGGATCTGCTCTCCGGCGGGGCCATCGCGAACTTCTCCATTATGGCCATGGGCGTGTATCCCTACGTCACCGCCTCCATCATCCTGCAGCTGCTGGTGCCCGTCGTGCCCCAGCTGGAGCGGCTGGTGAAAGAGGGCGGATCCGAAGGCCGGCGCAAGCTCGAGCAATACACGTATTTCCTGACCGTCCCCCTGGCCGCTCTCTACGCCATCGGTCAGGCGAACCTGCTCAGCGCCCCCGGACGGGCGGTGCTGCCCAATTTCGGCTTCGCACCCCATCAACTGCTGCCGACCCTGACGGTGATCCTGACGATGACGGCCGGCACCATGTTCGCCATCTGGCTGGGCCAGCTGATCACCGAACAAGGGATCGGCAATGGGCTCTCCCTGATCATTTTCGGAGGGATCGTGGCCCGAGCCCCCTATAACTTGGCCCAGATCTGGACCAGCAACGGCACCCTGGGCATCCTGGTGTTCCTGGCCCTGACCGTGATCACCGTCGCGGCCATCGTCTTCATCCAGGAAGGTCAGCGGCGGATCCCGGTTCAGTATGGACGCCGGGTGCGGGGCCACCGGATCTACGGGGGCGGCAGCACCTACATCCCCCTCCGGGTGAACATGGCGGGGATGATCCCCCTCATCCTCGCTCAGTCCGTCCTGGCTTTCCCAGCCATCATCGCCCAGTTCTTCCAGTATTCCAGCAACGCCATCGTGGCGAGCATCGCCAACACCATCGTGAGCGTCTTCTCCGGATTCAGCGACATCTACTGGCCGATGTATTTCATCACCGTGGTGGCCTTCACCTATTTCTACACGGATGTGATGTTGCAGCAGATGAACCTGGCTGACACCCTTCAGAAGCAGGGCGGATTCATCCCGGGGATCCGGCCGGGGAAGGCCACCGAGCAGTATATCAACCGGATCTCCCGGCGGATCACCCTGGTGGGGGCGCTGTTCCTGGGGATTTTGGCCATCCTGCCCTGGCCGGTGCGGGCCGTGCTCCAGACCAATGTGCTGCTCTTCAGCAGCGCCGCTCTCCTCATCGTGGTGGGCGTGGTCCTGGACACGATGCGCCAGCTGGAGGCGCAACTGGTGATGCGTCATTACGAGGGCTTCATTCGCTGAGGGGGTAAGGATCCCATGCCGCTCGATCTGATCCTGATGGGACCCCCGGGGGCGGGAAAGGGGACGCAGGCCAAGATCCTCAGCCAGCGCCTGGGCATCCCCCATGTGGCCAGCGGGGATCTCTTCCGGGATCACTTGCATCGTCAGACCCCTCTCGGGCAGCTGGCCCGCCAGTATATGGATCGAGGGGAGCTGGTTCCGGATGATGTAACCATCGGCATGATCCGGGAGCGGCTGGAGCAGCCGGACTGCCGGGATGGGGTGATCCTGGACGGGTTCCCCCGCACGCCTGCCCAGGCCCAGGCGCTGGACGAGATGCTCTCCGAGATGGGGCGCTCCCTGGTTGCCGTGCTCTATATCCGGGTGCGAGAGGAACTGCTGCTCCGCCGCTTGGCCGGCCGCTGGACATGCCGGACCTGTGGGGCGGTCTATCACATTGAGTTCAATCCTCCTCGCGTCCCTGGTCGATGCGATCTGGACGGAGGGACCCTTTACCAGCGCGAGGACGATACTGAGGAGGTCCAGCGCCGGCGGATCCAGGTCTATCAGGAGCAGACGGCGCCGCTGGTCTCGTTCTACCGGGACCGGGGGCTCCTGGTGGAGGTCGATGGGGAGCAACCGATCCCGGAGGTAACCGCGGCCCTCCTCCAGGCGATCGAGATCCGGAGGACGGCGCATCCATGAGCCCGTGGGTGGTCCCTCGAACGCATCGTCCGGCCGAAGGGATCCGGCTCAAGACGTGGCAGGAAATCCGGATGATGCGGGAGGCCGGCCGCATCGTGGCCGAGGTCCTGGAGGCCATGCGCACCCTGGTCCAGCCCGGCGTGACCACCGCGGAGCTCGATCGGTGGGCGGAGGATTATATCCGCCGGCGGGGCGGGATCCCGGCCTTCAAGGGGTATCCCAGCATGAAGGACGAAGGCGGACCGCCCTATCCGGCCACCCTCTGCACTTCCGTCAACCACGTGCTGGTGCACGGGATCCCCGGGCCCTATCGCCTCCGGGAAGGCGATATCATCAGCATCGATGTGGGGGTGAACTTCCGGGGATACTTCGCCGACGGCGCGATCACCCTCCCCGTCGGGGAGATCTCCCCGGAGGCCCGGCGCCTGATCGAGGTCACCCAGGCGGCCCTGTGGGCGGCCATCGCCCAGGCCCGGGCGGGTCGTCGCCTGGGCGACATCCAGTGGGCCATCCAGCATACCGTGGAATCCCAGGGTTTCCAGGTGGCCCGGGAGTTCGTCAGCCACGGGGTCGGGCGGGCCCTTCACGAGGCCCCCTCTTTCGTAAACCGGGGGCGCCCCGGGCGGGGCCTTCTCCTGCGACCCGGGATGACTCTGGCCATCGAACCGATGGTGATCATGGGGGACTGGCGGACCCGCATCCTGGAGGACGGATGGACTGTGGTCACCCTGGACGGAAGCCTGACGGCTCACTTCGAGCACACGGTGGCGATCACGGAGGGGGATCCCATCATCCTCACCGCACTGGAGGATGACCCCCGGCTCGCCTCCTGAGGCCGGTTCAGCCGCTGTCGGGCTCCGAGATCCGTCTGGAACTGGAGAAGTTCCGCATGTTCCGGTAAAATAAAAGATCGCTGCTTGCTACCGACACATTCAGGTCCTTCAGGAGGGCGCGATGAAGGTCACACCTTCGGTGCGCCGGCGATGCCCGAAGTGCAAGATCGTGCGGCGCAAAGGAGTGGTACGGGTGATCTGCGAAAACCCTAAGCACAAGCAGCGCCAAGGGTGAGCCGGGATCGCCCGGCCGCTTTGGGGGAGGACTGAATCGGGATCGCCGGGACCGCGTTCAGGGAGGAGATACGCGATGGCACGGATCGCAGGCGTGGAGTTGCCCCGGGATAAACGGGTGGAGATCGCCCTCACCTACATTTTCGGGATCGGCCGCTCGCTGGCCAAGCGGATCCTTCAGCAGACCGGGGTGAACCCGGATAAGCGGGTGAAGGATCTGACGGAGAGCGAGGTGAACATCCTTCGCGAGACCATCGAGCGGAACTATAAGGTGGAGGGCGATCTGCGGCGCGAGATCGCCATGAACATCAAGCGCCTGATCGACATCGGGTGCTACCGGGGGCTGCGGCACAAAATGAACCTGCCGGTGCGCGGCCAGCGGACCCGGACGAACGCCCGGACCCGGAAGGGTCCGCGGAAGACGGTGCCCGGCCGCGGTCGCAAGCGCGGCGCCAAGAAGAAGTGAGCCATCCCTTTCCCCGTCGCCGCCCAAGCCCGGGGCGATGGGGGAGATCATCCGGATGGCTGGAGTGAAGATGGCGGGGAGGCGCTTTGCCTCTCCCCGGGTGATCCATATTGCCTGAGGAGGGATCGATGGCGCGAGGTTCGCGGAGCGGTCGTAAGGCCCGCCGGAACGTGACGCGGGCGCACGTTTACATCCACGCCACGTTCAACAACACCATCGTCACGGTAACGGATCCCAACGGGGATACCTTAACGTGGGCCAGCGGGGGGACCATCGGCTACAAGGGCTCCAAGAAGAGCACCCCCTATGCGGCCCGCCTGGCGGCGGAACAGGCCGCCCGCAAGGCGATGGACATGGGGGTGCGGGAGATCGACGTCTTCATCAACGGGCCGGGCCCCGGGCGGGAGGCGGCGCTGCGGGCCCTGCACGCGATGGGGTTGAAGATCCGTTCCATCACCGACGTCACACCGATCCCCCACAACGGGTGCAAGCCGCCCTCCAAGCGGCGGGTGTGAGGTCTTCCCCTTCAGGCCGATGGGCCGAACCGCGCGCCTTCGATCGTCTGCGCAGATCCTGTGAGGAGGAGGGAATGGCACGTTACATCGGACCGGTATGCCGATTGTGCCGGCGGGAAGGCGAGAAGCTCTATCTGAAGGGAGAGCGCTGCTTCACGCCCAAGTGCGCCATTGAGCGACGGAACTATCCGCCCGGGCAGCACGGCCGGGAGCTGCAGTTCCGGCGCAGCCGCCCTTCGGATTACGGGCTGCAGCTTCGGGAGAAGCAGAAGCTGCGGCGCATCTATGGGGTGCTGGAGCGGCAGTTCCGGCGATATTTTGAGATCGCCCAGCGGGCCCGGGGGATGACCGGCGCCCTGTTGCTGATCCTGCTGGAGCGCCGACTCGATAACGTGGTCTACCGGCTGGGGTTCGCCAGCTCCCGGGCCCAGGCCCGGCAGCTGGTCCGCCACGGCCACTTCGAGGTCAACGGACGCAAGGTGGACATCCCTTCCTACCAGGTCAAACCCGGCGATATCATCCGGGTCCGGGAGAGCAGCCGAGAGAAAGAGTATTTCAAGGCCCTCGCGGAACGGCTGGAAGGCCATCGGCCACCTCCCTGGTTGCAGCTCAACCCGCAAGATCTCTCTGGACAGGTGCTGCGCCTGCCGGTCCGGGAGGAGATCGACACGCGGGTTCAGGAGCATCTCATCGTGGAGTTCTACTCCCGTTAAACCGGGGCGGCTGCCTGGCCCTTCCCTTCGCTGGGGGATGATGAGAGAGGGAAGGGCTCACAGGCGCCCCCCGTTCCGTTCCCGATTCGGAAAAGGAGGCCTTTGTGGCGGGTGTCACGCTGGTTCTGCCTAAAGTGGAGGCAGAGATCCTGACGCAGGCATACGGGCGCTTTGTGATCAGCCCGCTGGAGCAGGGCTATGGGGTGACCATCGGGAACGCCCTCCGGCGGGTGCTGTTGAGCTCGTTGCCGGGCGCTGCGGTGACCAGCATCCGGATCACCGATGTGCCCCATGAGTTCTCGACCATCCCGGGCGTCCGGGAGGATGTCATCCAGATCATCCTGAACATCAAGCAGCTCCGGATGAAGCTCTACGGCGACGGGCCGGCCCGCCTGCGGCTGGAGGTGGCCGGCGAGGGCGTGGTCACGGCGGCCGACATCCAGTGCCCGCCCGAGGTGGAGATCGTCAACCCCGATCTCTACCTGTTCACGGTGGACGACGAGCGGACCCGTCTGGAGATCGAGATGACGGTGGAGCGGGGGCGGGGATATTCACCGGCCGAGGAGCGCGGCCGCCTGCCCATCGGGGAGATCCCCGTGGACGCCATCTTCAGCCCCGTCCGCCGGTGCACCTTCGAGATCGACCGGGCCCGGGTGGGACAGCGGACGAACTACGATCGCTTGGTGATGGAGATCTGGACGGATGGGACGATGGGGCCAAAGGAGGCGTTGATCGAGGCCGCTCGCCTGCTGATGCAGCATTTCTCCCTGATCTCCGAGTTCGTGGCCCCGGAGGAGCAGGAAGTCGTGCCCGCTCCGGTGCGGGCGATGATCCCGCCCCAGGCTTATGAGACCTCGCTGGAAAGCCTGGAGCTGAGCGCCCGGGTGATCAACCCGTTGCGGCGGGCCGGCATCACCAACGTCGGCCAGGTCTTGGAGCTCCTGTATCGCGGGGAGGAAGCCCTGCTCTCGGTCCGCAACTTCGGCGCCAAATCCCTGGAGGAGCTGCGCGAACGGCTGATCGAGCGGGGGTTCCTGAAGCCCGAGGACCTGGCCCAGCCTGAGGAGGAGATCGAGGAGGCCTGAGCATGCGCCATCGAGTTGCCGGGAAGACGTTAAGCCGGGACAAGGATCATCGCGAAGCCTTGGCCCGTAACCTAGCCACGCAGCTCTTCCTGCACGGGGCGATCGAGACCACGGAGGCCAAGGCGGAGTTCGTGCAGGCCTACGCGGAGAAGCTGATCACGCTGGCCAAGAAAGCCCTGGAGGATCCCTCCCGGCAGGTGGCTGCGCGTCGGCTGGCAGCGGCCCGGCTTTACGGCCGGGAAGTGGTGAAGAAGCTCTTCGATGAGATCGCGCCCCGTTACCGGGATCGGAACGGGGGCTACACCCGGATTTACAAACTGGGATTCCGCCGGGGGGACGCCGCGCCGATGGCGCGCCTGGAGCTGGTCCAGGATTAAGCCGGCGGCCCGTGCAGGCCGGGCGGGCAGGAGCGGATGCGGGTCTGGGCGGCCATCGCATACGTCGGCACGGCCTATCGAGGGTTCCAGCGGCTGGCCCCTTCTCATGAGCCGACCGTCCAGGGGACTCTGGAGGCCGCCCTCGCCCGCTTGACCGGAGTCCCGGTCCGGGTGCGGGGGGCAGGCCGCACCGACGCCGGCGTACATGCTCTGGGCCAGGTGGTCGCCTTCGACGTGACCTGGCGCCATTCCCTGGTGGATCTCCAGCGAGCTCTGAACGCCGTCCTGCCGGCGGACATCGTGGTCTGGGCTCTGGGGGAGGCGCCGCCGGACTTCCATCCCCGCCGGGAGGCGCGGTCGCGGGCCTACCGTTATGTGATCTACACCGGGCCCTGGCGGGATCCCTTCGGGCGATACCTGGCGTGGCATGTGCCGCGCCCGCTCCGCCTGGAGGCGATGCAGCAGGCGGCCGCCGCCTGGGTGGGCCGCCACGATTTCGGCGCCTTCGGCCGCCCCCCTCGTGGCCAGAACACGGTGCGGGAGGTCCGCCGAGCGCAGGTGGAGGCCAACGGGAACTGGGTGTTCTTCGAGATCGAGGCAGACGCTTTCCTCTATCATATGGTTCGGATCATGGCTGCTGTGCTGGTGGCGGTGGGGCGAGGCGATCGCCCTCCGGAGGCGGCATGGTTCTACCTGGAGCACCCGGAGGCCTACCCGGCGGACGCCCCCGCCCCTGCCCACGGCTTGTATTTCGTCGGGGCACGCTACGATCGGATCGCTATCCCGCCGGCGCCGGACTTCCTGCCCCACTGGATGGAGGGTGGGAGGCCCCGATCGGGCGGACATGAAGATCCGGAAACCTGACCCGATACGGTGGAGGGAGGACCGTGAAAACCTATGTGACCAAACCCGCGGACATCCGAGCCGAGTGGTGGGTCGTCGACGCCACCGGCCAGAACCTGGGGCGGCTGGCCAGCCGGATCGCTCAGATCCTGCGTGGCAAGCACAAGCCGTATTTCGACCCCTCCCAGGATTGCGGGGATTATGTGATCGTCATCAACGCGGAGAAGGTGGCCGTTCACCCGCGGCACCTCGATCAGAAGATCTACTACCGCCACAGCGGGTATCCCGGCGGCTTGAAGGAGATCCCGCTGCGCCGGATGCTGCAGACGCATCCAGAGCGGGTAATCCAGAAGGCCGTCTGGGGGATGCTGCCCAAGAACCGGCTGGGACGGCGCATGCTCAAGAAGTTAAAGGTTTATGCCGGGCCGGAGCATCCGCACCAGGCCCAGCAGCCCAAGCCGCTTCCGCTGTGAGCCGATCCGGACAGGGGGGCGCGTAGCCCCCTTTCCCCTGAACTCCATGGAGGAAAGGAGCCGGGATGGCTGTGGCGATGGAAGGGATCACCTTTGAGGCCTTCAAAGGCCGACCGTATGTCGAAGGCGTGGGCCGGCGCAAGCGGGCCGTGGCCCGAGTCCGGCTGTATACGGGCGGGACCGGCGTCTTCATCGTCAACAACAAGCCGGTCCAGGACTACTTTGTGCGCCCTCAGGATCTCCACCATCTGTTCGAGCCGTTGCGTCTGGTCGGGTTGGAGGGGAAGCTGGACGTGACGGTGAAGGTGGAGGGAGGTGGCCTCACCGGGCAGGCCGGGGCGGTCCGTTTGGGATTGGCCCGCGCGCTGCTCGCCATCGATCCGAGCCTGCGGCCGTTGCTCAAGCAACATGGCATGCTGACCCGCGATCCGCGGGAGAAAGAGCGCAAGAAGCCGGGCCTCAAGCGGGCGCGCAAGGCCCCGCAGTCGCCCAAGCGCTGAAGCGCGATGGCGGATCCGAATGGTGAAGCTCCGGGGGCGGGCAGGAGCGCCATGTCCTCCTGCCCGCCCCTTCTCTATTTGCGCGATCAGGGATCCCGCGCCTCCGGGGCGGACGCTCCAAGGATCCGCCGCAGCTCTCGGAGGACCAGATCCGGGCGTTCGTCGCGCACCAGCGGCAGGCGGATCCGCGTCCGCCGGATCTGATCCAGATCGATGGAGGCCAGGATCAGCGCCTCGTCGAAATAAGGACCCTGGACGACCAGATCCCCGTTGGGGTCGAAGATGGTCGACCCGCCCCAGAAGTTCTGACCATCCTCGAAGCCGGCGCGGTTGACATGGATGACGAACACGGTGAAGAGGCTGGCGTAGGCCTGACTGACCAGCTCCACCCAGCGCGCGCTTCCCAGCTTCCCGGGGATCCCCAGGCCGCGCCCGGGGCTGGCGGAGGTGAAGATCAACACCTCCGCCCCGTCCAGCCACAGCAGGTAGGGAGGGCTGACATGCCAGAAATCCTCGCAGATCAGCAGGCCGAAGCGGCCGAACCGGGTGCGGAAGGCGCGGACTCGATCGCCGGGGGCCATGTCCCGGCCTTCGTCGAACATCCCGTAGGTGGGCAGATACACCTTGCGATGACGATGGACCATCTGCCCCCCGGAGAGATAGGCCCCCGCTGTGTAATAACGTCCCCGTTCGTCGATCTCCACAAACCCCACCACCAGATCCACCCGCCGGCTGGCGTCCAGCAGCGGGCGGAGGATCGGATGATCCGGCTCCGGCCGGATGGCCACCTCGTAGGTCAGATCCTGCAGCACGTAGCCCGTGAGGGAGAGCTCGGGGAACACGACGAGGTCGGCGCCCCGCGCCGCCGCCTCCTCGATGAACTCCAGATGCTTCTCCAGGTTCGCCTCCAGATCCCCCAGGCGAGGATAGATCTGGGCCAGTCCCACCTTCAGGGTGCTCATCTGTCTGGCTCCCGGGATGGGATAGCGGCGTGAAGTAAAATCCGAATGGTCATCCCTATTTTAGGCTCGTGAGGAGCGAGGGAGGATGCGCTGGACACAGGGAGTGGGGCTTCTCGCCCTGATGGCCGCGGCGGCCTGCGCCCCGCTGGGGAGGCCGGCCCGTCTGCTCGTCCTCTGGCACGCCCTGGATCCCGAACGGGGGGCTGCTCTGGCTCGGCTGACCGAGGCCTTTATGGCCCGGCATCCGGACGTGGCGATTTACATCGAAACCTTCCCCGGCTCCTCCGAGCTGCTCCGTCGTCTCCATCAGCCCTCGGAGCGCGGGCCTGATCTCGTGCTGATCCCCTCCGAGGCGGTCCCCGCCCTCGTGCAGGCCGGCCGGCTGACCCCCTTGAGGCCCTGGATGGAGGATCCGGTCCGCGGCCTTTCTGCGGCGGAGCGCCAGGATCTGTTGCCCCCCACGACGGCGGGCTCCCTCCCTTTCCTTCGGGAAGGGCTGGTGCTCTACGCGGACATCGATCGCTTGCTGGAGTCCGGCCTGGAGCAACCCCCGGGGGACTGGGAGGCGATCCGCCAGGTCTGCCTGCGGGGCGCGCTGGATCTGAACGGCGATGGGATCCCGGACACCGCAGGCTGGATGGCGCCACGAGCAGCCTGGACGCTTCAGGGGTGGCTGGCCGGGCGCTCCCAGGCCGAGGCCCAGGCGCTGCTGGAGGCGGTGCAGGGGATGCTCCGAGGGGGCTGCGCCCGCCTGGCAGATCCCCCGCAGGCGCTGCGGGCCTTCCTGGAGGGCGAAACGGTCCTCCTCTTCGGCTCCAGCCGCTGGCTCTTCACGCTGGAACGGGAGAGCGAGGCCGGGCACCTGCGCTTCCGCCCGGCCCTCGCCCCGCTGTCGGATCCCGGGATGCGCGGCCGTCCGATCCTGCCGGGATGGGGTTGGGATCTGGCGATCGCCGCGACGGATCCGGGCCAGCAGGCCGCCGCGTGGTCCTTCATCCGCTGGACCCTGGATCCGGAGGTGCAGGTCCGCTGGGCGCAGGAGGCGCAGGCCCTTCCGGTTCGCCGGACGGCAGCCGTTCGCCTCCAGCAGCTCGCCGGCCCGGACAGCCTACTGGGTCGGCTGATGAGCTGGGTGCTGGAAGGTTACCAGGAGGAGCCCGCGGATCAGCGTCCTGCGGCCCCTCGTCTGGAGGAATCGCTCCGCCTTCTCGAGAGCGGGACGGCCGTCTCGATCCTCCTGGATCGATTGCGGAGCCCATAAGCGGGAGGAGACCATGAGCCCATCGGGCGCCCATCTGGAGGTCTGGCTGCTGACGGCGATCGAGGCCGCCCTGGCCGGAGGGGCGGTCCTCCGCGCCCACTGGCCGATGCCGCGCCAGGTGCACGAGAAAGGGTTCCGGGATTGGGTGACCGCAGCAGACCTGGCCGCTCAGGAGGCCGTCGTGGCGGTGATCCGGCGCCATGATCCCGCCCATCGTGTGCTGGGGGAAGAGGGCACGTCCCAGGAGGAAGCGCGGGAGGCGATGGCTCAGGGCATCGTCTGGGTGGTGGATCCTCTGGATGGGACAACGAACTTCGCCCGGCGCCTGCCGTATTTCGCCGTCTCCGTCGGCCTGCTGGTGGAAGGGGAGCCGGTGGTCGGGGTGATCTACGCGCCTCTCCAGGATATGTTGTTCACAGCCGCCCGGGGCCGGGGCGCTTTCCTGAACGGCAGGCCCATCCGGGTCAGCGAGACGGAGCGCCTGGAGCAGGCGTTGATCGGGCTGGACTGGGGGCATCGCAACGAGACGCGGGAGCAGGTCCTGGCTTGGCTGAGCTCCCTGGCGGTGCGTTGCCAGACCGTGCGGGCCATCGGATCCGCCGCCATGGGGATGGCCTATGTGGCCGCGGGCTGGCTGGATCTGTATTTCCACTTGGCGCTGCAGCCATGGGACGTGGCCGCCGCCGCCGTGCTGGTCCGCGAGGCGGGAGGACAGATGAATCGCCCGGATGGCTCTCCCTGGACGTTCCGGGATGCGGAGGCGGTGGTGAGCAACGGTCGGCTGGATCGAGTGGTGTGGGCCCTGCTCGGGGAATCCTCCGGCCGCTGAGATCGGTGCGCCGCGCTCGAGGCTCCGCATCCGCGATTTCCCGCTAAACCCGGATTTGACAAGAGGGGGAAATCTGGTAGAATGAAGGCGCGTGAGGAGCACACGCGGAAGGGAAGTCGAAGGCCAGACCGCCGGGTCGCCCGAGACGCCCGGCGGTTTTTTGTTGACCCGGAGATCGGCCCCTGGCCCATCCCCACGGTCCGTCCTCGAGCCCTTCCAGAACAACGGAAGCCTGGGCTCCGGCTTCGTCCTAACTTTACGTAAGGAGTTCTTCCGATGTCTGAAGCACGCATGAAGGGAACCGTCCGCTGGTTCAACCGGATCAAGGGGTATGGCTTCATCCGCCCCGATCAGGGAGAGAAGGACATCTTCGTCCACTACTCCGGGATCGCCGGGGATGGCTTCCGGAACCTCGAGGAGGGGGACCGGGTGGAGTTCAGCGTCCGGCAGACCGCCAAGGGCCCCCAGGCCTACGACGTGACCCGCCTCTCCGCCTGATCTCTTGAACCGGGCATCCGGTCGCGACGGCCCTGCCGAAAGGTGGGGCCGTCGTTTTTTAGAACGAACGCCGCGCCACGTGGCCCCTCGCGAATCCAGAGGGCGCACAGGGGGAAGAGCCGGGCTTCTGAGCTGTCGGCTTGTAAATCGAAATTCATTTCGGTCGCTGTCCCGGCCGGTGCGGAGAGCCCCCGTCCGCAGGCGTCCGGATTAATTTTTTAAAAGTCCATCCAGGGGAGGAAACCTGTTAGAATGACACAGGGGTGATCAGGGATGGGATCGGAAGGCCGGTGGAAGCGAGGCCTTCGGATCTGCCACCTGGGAGCTTCACCGATGGGACGCCGGATCTATCTGGAAGATGTGCCCCTGGAGGAAGCGTGGACCCGTTTCACGCGGGCCCTCACGGAAGCGGGCCTCGACGCTCCCTTTCCCGGAGAGTGGGTGCCGCTGGAGCAGGCCCTGGGGCGGGTGACCGCGGAGCCCATCTGGGCGCGCCTCTCCGTCCCGCCCTATGCGGCGGCGGCGATGGACGGCTTCGCCGTGCGGGCTCGGGATACCGCGGGGGCCACCGAGACCCAGCCCCGCGTGCTTCCCGTCCCGCCCGGTCCGGACGGCATCGGCGCCTGCTATGTGGACACCGGCGATCCCCTCCCCCCATGGGCGGACGCCGTGGTCCCGGTGGAGCAGGTGCAGTTCGATGGGGAAGCCCCGGAGCGGGCCACCCGGATCACCCTCTATCAGCCGGTCCCCCCCTGGGCGAACGTCCGCCCGGTGGCGGAGGACATCGCGGCGGCTGAGCTGGTGCTGCCGGCCAATCACCGCCTGCGGCCGGTGGACCTCGGGGTGATCGCGGCGTGCGGCTATGCGACCGTGCCGGTGCGCCGGCAGCCGCGGGTGGCCATCCTCCCGACCGGAACGGAGCTCATCCCTCCGGAGGAAGCGGCGGCCCGCGGGGTGCGCCCCGGGGAGCTCATCGAGTTCAACTCGCTGGTGCTGGCGGCCCAGGTCCGGGAGTGGGGCGGGCTCCCCACGCGTTTCCCCATCGTCCCCGATGATTTCGAGCGCCTGCTGGAGGCCACACGGGAGGCCGCGCGGACCCACGACCTGGTCCTCATCAACGCCGGCTCCTCGGCGGGCAGCGAGGATTTCACCGCGCGGGTGGTCTCCACCCTCGGGACGCTGCTGGTCCATGGGGTGGCGGTGCGCCCCGGCCATCCCGTGATCTTGGGGATCCTCCGGGTGGATGGGCGTTCGGTCCCGGTCATCGGCGTCCCCGGTTTCCCGGTCTCCGCGGCCCTCACCGGGGAGATCTTCGTGGAGCCGTTGCTGGCGCGCTGGCTGGGCCTTCCGCCGCGCCGGCGGCCGCGCCTGGACGCTGTGCTCACCCGCAAGCTCCTTTCCCCGCTCGGCGATGAGGAGTGGGTGCGGGTGACGGTAGGGCGGGTCGGGGGACGTTATGTGGCCGCCCCGCTTTCCCGAGGGGCGGGGGTGCTCTCCTCCCTGGTGCGGGCGGATGGGATCCTGCGGATCCCCCGCTTCGTGGAGGGCTATGACCAGGGGGAGACGGTGGCGGTGGAGCTGTATACGGATCCAGAGGCGATCGAGGGGACGATTTTGGCCATCGGCAGCCATGACATGGCGCTGGATCTGATGGCCCAGTTCCTGGCGGAGCGCTGGCCAGGGCGGCGGCTGCGCAGCGCGAACGCCGGCAGCCTGGGCGGGCTGATCGCCCTGCGGCGGGGGGAGTGTCATCTCGCGGGCACCCATCTCCTGGATCCCGAGAGCGGCGAATACAATCTTCCTTACGTTCGTCGCTACTTGGCCGGCGTGCCCGTGGTGGTGGTCACCCTGGCCCACCGGGAGCAGGGCCTGATCGTGGCCCCGGGGAACCCGAAGGGGATCCGGGATCTCCGGGATCTGGCGCGGCCGGACGTGCGGTTCGTTAACCGCCAGCGGGGCGCCGGGACGCGGGTGCTGCTGGATTACTCTCTGCAGCGCCTGGGGATCGATCCGGCCTCCATCCCGGGTTACGATCGGGAGGAGCTGACGCATCTGGCGGTGGCGGCAGCGGTGGCCAGCGGCCGGGCTGACGTCGGGCTTGGGATTCGGGCGGCGGCGGCCGCGATGGGGCTGGATTTCCTCCCCCTGGCCCTGGAGCGCTATGATCTGGTGATCCCCCAGGATCTGTATGAGGACCCATGGTTCCGCCCGCTCCGGGAGCTCCTGCATGACTCCCGGTTCCGGGCCGCGGTGGCGGCATTGCCGGGTTACGATGTCCGGGCGATGGGGGTTGAGGTGGCCCGCCTCGGTCCGTGAACGGGTGGGACCGCCGGGCGCCATCGGCCGGAATGGGCCCTCCGGCCGATGGCGGGTCTTTGCCGGCCGCGTCATAGCGGAGGAGGGGCATTCGCCCCGAACCTCGGGTCTTCGGATGACGGAAAGGGTCACGGCGAAAGCAGGGTCGCGGCGAAAGCCGCGCCTACCATGTGGATGCCGAAATGAATTTCGGCTTACGCAGGAGGGGCTTTAGCCCCGAACCTCCGTCTTCGATGGCGTGATGGGTCGCGGCGGAAAGCTGTTCCTAACGGCAGGAGGGCTTTCGCCTCGATGCCCGGTTTTCTACTGAGGAAGCGGGTGCGGAGCGCCCCTGAGGTCGAACCCGCCCTCGGCCTTGGGGCGCATCCTGCGACGAGGGTCTTGACAGGATCCGTTCTCCCCCCTATAATTTAAGCAAACGTTCGTTAGCAAAAATGGCGCGAGGAAGCGGGGGCGATCGACGCAGGGCGATCTTACGGGTGGCCGGGCGGCTCTTCAGCCAGCGCGGCTACTACGGGACGTCCATCCGGGACATCGCGGCGGCGATCCGCCTGCAGGGAGGGAGCCTCTATGCGCACATCGCCTCCAAGGAGGAGCTGCTCTGGGAGATCGTGGACGAGGCGGCGCAGGCCTTCCTCTCCAGCCTGGAGCCCATCGTCCGCTCGGAGCGGCCTCCTCTGGAGAAGCTGCGCATGGCGGTGGCCGCCCACATCCGGGTGGTGACGGAGCGTCAGGATGCGGCGGTGGTCTTCAACCACGAATGGCGGGCGCTGAGCCCGAAACGCCGGAGCGAGATCCTCGCCCGCCGGGACGCCTATGAGGCGCTCTTCCGGGAGATCCTGCGGGAGGGGATCGCGGCCGGCGTCTTCCGGGCAGACCTGGATGTCCCGCTGATCACCCGCTTCATCCTGACCGCCTTGAACGGGGTGGCCGTCTGGTATCAACCCAAAGGCCCGCTCTCGCCGGACCAGATCGCGGAGGCTTTCAGCGAGTGGGCGGTGCGAGGGCTGGTTCGCTCGGAATCCCCGTCTGCGGATCCGTGAAGGAAGGAGGGGCCCATGATCACCTACCGCATCCAGGGTCATCCGGTTCCGGTTCCGGAGCAGGCGCCGCCTCCCCAGGAGGGCCCGGAATACGAGGCCCGTCTGGCGGAGTTCGAGGCGCGCATCGCCCGGGGGGAGAAGATCGAACCCACCGACTGGATGCCGGAGGAATACCGGCGTCAGCTGATCCGGATGATCTCCCAGCACGCCCACAGCGAGATCGTGGGGATGCTCCCCGAAGGGAAGTGGATCCCGCACGCCCCCACCCTCCGGCGCAAGCTGATCCTCATCGCCAAGGTGCAGGACGAGGGGGGCCACGGCCAGCTGCTGTATCGGGCGGCGGAGACCCTGGGGATCAGCCGGGAGGAGATGATCGAGGCTTTCCTGGCCGGGAAGGCCAAGTATTCGGTGGTGTTCAACTACCCCACGCCCACCTGGGCCGATGTGGCGGCCATCGGGCTGCTGATCGACGGCGCGGCGGTGGTCAACCAGCTGATGCTGGCCCAGGGCTCCTACGGCCCCTACGCTCGGGCGATGAAGCGCATCTGCTATGAGGAGTCCTTCCACATCAAGCAAGGCTACGACGCCTTCGTCGCCCTGGCCACCGGCACCCCCGCCCAGCGGCGGATGATGCAAGAGGCGGTGAACCGCTGGTGGTATCCGGCGCTGATGCTCTTCGGCCCGCCGGACCGCGACTCGGTGCACACCCCGACGCTGTTGCGCTGGCGCATCAAGACGAAGACCAACGACCAGTTGCGGCAGGAGTTCGTGGATCAATACGCGCCGATGGTGCTGCGCCTGGGCCTCACCATCCCGGATCCGAACCTGCGCTACGACCCCGAGACCGGGCATTGGCGCTTCAGCGAGCCGGACTGGGAGGAGTTCTGGCGGGTGATCAAGGGCGACGGCCCGTGCAACGCGGAGCGGATGGCGGCCCGGCGCCGGGCCCACGAGGAGGGGCGCTGGGTGCGGGAGGCCCTGGCGGCGAAGGCGGCGCAGCGGACGAACGGAGGGAGCAATGGCCGATACGCAGTGGCCGGTCTATGAGGTCTTCCTCCAGGAGAAGCGGGGCGACCCCCACGTCCACGTGGGAGCGGTCCACGCCCCCGACCCGGAGATGGCCCTGATCCTGGCCAAAGAGCAGTTCGCCCGTCGGGGCCGTTGCGCCAGCCTGTGGGTGGTCCCCGCGGAAGCGATCTACGCTTCCCGGGCGGAGGAGGCGGAGGAGCTGTTCGCCTCCGCCCTGGAGAAAGAGTATCGGGAGCCCCGGGGCTTCCGGGTGACGGAGCGGGTGCGGAGGTGGATGGAGCGCCATGGCCAGTCCCTCCCTGAAGCCGAATGAAGCGGTTCCGCTCCCGGATCCCCTCCGGGAGGCAGTGGGGCATCTTCTTCTGGCGATGGCCGACGATGAGGTCCTGCTGGGCCATCGGGACGCGGAGTGGGTGGGCTATGCCCCCATCCTGGAGGCGGACATCGCCATGGCCAGCATCGCCCAGGACGAGATCGGGCATGCGGTCCTCTGGTATTCGCTGCTGCAGGAGCTGGGGTGGCCGGACCCCGACCGCATGGCCTACTTCCGGGATCCCCCGGAGTTCCGCAACGCCACCCTGGTGGAGCTGCCTCGAGGGGATTGGGCCTTCACGGTGGTCCGCCAGTTCCTTTTCGATTACGCGGAGAAGGTCCGCCTGGAGGCCTTGATGAACAGCGCCTATCCACCGCTGGCGGCGGCGGCGACGAAGGTCCGCCGGGAGGAGACCTATCATCTGATGCACAGCCGGGCCTGGGTGCTGCGGTTGGGGGATGCCACAGAGGAGAGCCACCGTCGGATGCAGGCGGCTCTGGAGCAGGCATGGCCGCACGCCCTGGGGCTGTTCGAGCCGGCGCCCGGAGAGGACCTGCGGGTGGCGGCGGGGATCCAGCCGCCGGAGGCCGAGCTGCGGGCCCGCTGGGAGGCGGAGGTGCGTCCCATCCTGGAGGCGGCCTCCCTGAAGATCCCGGAGGCGGAGCCCGTTTACGGCGGGCGGATCGGCCGGCACACGGAGCACCTGACGGCCCTGCTAACGGATTTCCAGATGGTCGCGCGCTCCGGGATGGGGGAGACATGGTGAACGACGGACGGGCGGACGGGCCGGGGCTGACCCGGGAGGCGATCCTCGCCGCGCTGGAGGCGGTGAAGGATCCGGAGATCCCCACGATCTCGGTGGTGGACCTGGGGTTGATCTACGACGTCCGGGTGGGCGATGACATGGTGGAGGTAGACTTCGCGCCCACCTTTGTGGGGTGTCCGGCCCTGCACGTGATGGAGCGGGAGATCGTTGAGCGCATCCAGGCCCTGGGGGCGCGGCGGGTTCAGGTGCGGCGGGTATATCGGCCGCCGTGGACACCGGACCGGATGAGCGAGCGGGCGCGACAGGCGCTTCGGGAGCTGGGGATCGCGCCGCCCCAGCCGTCTGCGGGGGAGATCACCCCGGAGTTGCTTAAGGGGGTTCCGTGCCCCTTCTGCGGCTCCACGAACACGCGGATGGAGAACCTCTTCGGGCCCACCTCGTGCCGCGCGCTGTTTTATTGTGAGACATGCCGGCAGCCTTTTGAGGCTTTCAAGCCGCTGTAGGGTCCCGCGCGGGTGGGGATGTAGGCTCGTGCCTTTGTTTTCGGATCGTCCGCCTCAATGGGACTCCCCCCACCATACCTCCAGAAGCGGCCGTCCCTCCGTGTTCCAGTCTTCGGTGTCGGAGGACACGAAATATTTGCCGCTGTGATAAGCCGAATCGGCGCTGTAGAGGATCAGCCGCAGCGGCTCGCCCCGCGCATAGGCCTGCGCGACTGCATAGGAGACATCCCAGGTGCGGGGAACGCCAGGCCACCCCGGCCACTCGAGAAGGGGATCCACCCAGGCGCCGCCGACGTTCTCATATGCCAGCGGCGCGTTGTTCCAGGTGATGGCCTCCTCATCCCAATCCGCCGAGGCGATCAGCACCTGGATCCATGAAGGCCGGGCCTGTCCGGGATCTCCGGCGTTGCCGAACTGATGGAGGGTGAGCGTAGCCGAGATGATCGTCTTCCCCCGCGGAATCGCGTCCAGAGGGAAGGTCACGTAATATTTAGCGAAGCACGGCCAGTCAGCGACATCGGATTGATTCTGGATGTTGAAGTCGGGCGCGTGGCCGTCGTTGCGGTTCCCCCATTCGTTCCAGATGTAGTATTCGTCGCCGGGACACTGGTTGGATGTAGTGCCGCCCACGTTGGCGTCCGGGACGAGGGGGCTGCTCCGCACAGGGCGGCGGATCCGGATGTAACCGGTCGGGACGGCGGTGGCGTGATAAGCGGGGAGGCCGAAGTGCAGAAAGCCCCAGCAGCTTGGGTCGTCCGGCGAGGCGGAGGGCGGCCAGGAAGTCTCCTCGAGGGATGGATCTTCTATGGAGTCCCGGTCATGAACCCGAACGGCCAGCCGCCAGATGGTCCCCTCGGGGGGCGCGGAGGTCAGGCCCAGGCTGGAAAAGGGGATGGTGAAGCCTATGGCCCAGCCCCGGTCGCTCTCGCGGTCGTCGTTCAGGGCATTTCCCCGCCAGCCCGGGACCGCGTTAAACGGAACGTGGATCGGCTTCCAGCCTTCGGCGCTTCCCCGCTCGACGTTCCGTCGAGACGGGCTGGGCTCGCTGTAGAGCTGGGCGACGAAGCGCCATGACGAAAGAGAAAGCCGATCGCCGCCGGAGGTATCCAGCAGGATTGTTGCGGCGTCCCATTGCGTCAGCGTCTGCGGCGTGGGGTTCTCATCATACCAGAGGTGACGGTCAAAGATAGCCAGGTAGATGAAGAGCTCGCGGGCGTTGTAGCCTACGCGGATGTCGGTATAGTTCCGCGTGGGGGAGACTTGCCCGAACCAGGCGATGGCGCTCTGCTCGAAGGGGATCAGGCCTTCGAAGTAGGGGGCATGAATCCGAGGCAACATCTCGAGCGCGCAGAGATCCCGGAGCGCAGGGGGGGCGGAAAGGGTCGGAGATGAGGACGGGAGCGTTCCTTCGGTCAAGGTGGGAGAAGGAGAGGGGGGCCGTCGCGAGAGGAGCAGCAGGCCCATCCCCATCAGCGTGAGGATGCCCAGCGTGATGAGCCATCTGACCGGGAGCGATCGACCTCTTCCCGTTTCAAAGGACATGAAGCTCCTCCTTGAGCCGGCGAATGCGCACATGGGTTACCATACCGACGCTTCAGCGCGGCGTCAAGGGGCGTGTGGGATCCGGCAAGCATCGGGAGCTCCGATGGGGAGCAAGCCGGGTGATGGGCGTCGGGGCCGTGCGCTCATCGGAGGACGATCCTGGGAGGAGAGATGCGCACGGGGGATATGGCGATCCTGCTGGCGCTGGGGGCCATCTGGGGGGCCTCGTATCTCTTTTTCGCCTTAGGGGTGCGGACGATCCCGCCGTTCACGTTCGTGACGGGGCGGCTGCTGATCGCCGCCGCCCTCCTCGGGCTGTTCCGACGGCTCCGTCCGGGCCCCCGGGCGGATCCGCCCTGGGGGACCTATCTGATGATGGGGGTCTTCAACGCCGCGCTTCCCCACACGCTGGTCGCCTGGAGCGAGCGGACCATCGCCAGCGGGCTGGCGGGGGTGCTGATCGCCACCATGCCCCTCTGGGCCGCCGGGTTCACGGTCATCGGGTTGCGGGAGGAGCGGCCCTCGCGGCGTCAGCTGGCCGGGCTGCTCCTGGGCTTCCTGGGGATCCTGGTCCTGTTGTTCCCGGACCTGCGGCGGGCGGCCCATGCGCATCTGCTCAGCGAGGGGGCTGTGGTAGCCGCTGCCATCTCGTATGCCGCGGCCACCGTCTATGCCCGGCGGGCGTTGCGGGGGGTCCCGCCGGTGGACGCGGCCATCGGGCAGCTGGGATGCGGTGGATTGATGGCGCTCCCCTTGAGCCTGCTCCTGGATCGGCCGTGGGCGCTCTCCCCGGCCCCGGAGTCCCTCGCCGCCCTGATCCTTCTGGCGGTCCTGGGCACGGCGATCGCTTACGTGATGTATTATGCGCTGCTCGAGCGGACCGGGGTGATCGGGGTTTCCCTGGTGGTGTATCTCAATCCGATCTTCGCGGTGCTCTGGGGGGCGCTATGGCTTGGCGAGCCCCTCTCAGGGTGGCTTCTCGCAGGCTTGGCACTGATCCTGGCCGGGGTGTTTCTGGCCGGGCGGTGAGCGCCCAGACCGACAACCGATGGGTCCGGGCGCCCCTCGCGCCGGAGCGATCCGAGACCGCAAGGGATCGGCCTGCATCGATCCGGACTCCGGTCATGGGGTGGGCAGCGGCGTCAGCGGGAGCGTCGGCAAGGGGACCAGCGTCGGTGTTGGCGTGGGCGTGGCCTCGGGGGTCGGGGTGGGAAGCGGCGTGGGCGTGACGGTCGGGATCGGCGTGGGTGTGGGGACGATCCCGTTGTCCACATAGGTCCGCACTTCCCCGATGAAGGCTTGCCCGGCGCGGTTGAAGGCGGTCACCCGCAGGGCATACCACCCGGTGGGCAGCCCGGAGGCATCCCAGACGGTGATCTGCCCGTCGCGGACCGGCGCCAGATGCGGGCCGCTCAGCCACTGCCAGGCGACGCCGTCCGCCCCCACAATGCCCCACTCCACGTTGTAATAAGCGAAGTCCGGGATCCATACCGTCCCCTGCACAGGGACGATGCCTCGGACCACGGTGCTTTCGTTGGGCCATCGGATGATGACCTGGGGGATGGCCGCGGTGCAGACCTCGCTGGGCGGCTGAGGGATCTGACGCTGCTCGGCCCACCAGCGCCCTTCCTCGGGCACGATGTAGAACACCCGCTCGATGGGCGGGCCCGGGCAACCCTCGGCGTAACGCAGCCCGGTGGCCCCGTCCAGGACCACGAGCTGCCAGAGGTCATGCTCCGGGCCGGGCGGGGGCTGATCGGCGGCGAAGACCTCCACCCGCCGCCGGTCAGGGGGGCAGTAGGGCGAGGGCCGCGTCCCCGAATCCAGACAGATCTCCAGCTCGATGATCCCGGGCGGCCGGCGGAACTCCCGGGGCGGCAGGTTCAGGATCCGATGGGCCTCCTCCATCACGTCATGCCAGACCGGCGCCGCGCCGGTGATGCCGGTGACCCCCTTCATCTCTGAGTTGTCGGCGTTGCCCACCCAGACCCCGACCACCAGATCCGGGCTGTAGCCCAGCGTCCAATTGTCCCGGAAGTCGTTGGTGGTCCCTGTCTTGGCGGCCGCCGGCCGTGAGAGCTTGAGCGGGCTGTTAGGCCCGAAGGCGGCCTTGCGGGCCTCGTTGTCGGAGAGGATGTGGGTGATGAGATAGGCGTGCTCCGGGCGCATCACCGGCTGCCCCGGCGGCGGCGTGTATTCGTAGAGCACGCGGCCGAAGGCGTCGGTGATCCGACGGACCGGAACCGGGGGCACGCGCCGGCCTTCGTTGGCGAAGGCCGCATACAGCCCGGCCATCTCCAGCAGGGGCACCTCGCCGCCGCCCAGGGTGAGGGAAAGCCCGTAATCCGGCCGGGTGAGGGTGGTGATGCCCAGATCCCGGGCCCGCTGGAGGAAGGCTGGCAGCCCCACGAAGGCCAGGGCCTTCACCGCCGGGACATTGTAAGAGTTCCCCAGCGCATAGCGCACGGTGACCGGCCCGTGGAAGCGGCGATCATAGTTGACCGGCTCGTAGAATCGCCCCGGCCCGTCCGGGAAGCGGGTCGGCACGTCCCAGATCAGGGTGGCGGGGGTCCACCCCTTTTCGAAGGCCACGAGGTAGGTCAACGGTTTGATGGAGGAGCCCGGCTGGCGGGGGACGATAGCCATGTTGATCTGGCCGCCGTGGGCGGCGTCGTTGTAATCGGGGCTCCCCACCATGGCCAGGATCTCACCGGTGCGGGGATCCAGGATCACCACCGCCCCGTTATGGACGTTCTTGTCGGCCAGCTGGGCCAGGTGCTCCCGCAGGACGCGGGTCGCCATCCGCTGGAGGCGGAGGTCCAGGGTGGTCTCCACCCGCAGCCCGCCCCGGTGGAGGGTCTGGGAATCCAGGCCGAAGGTCTGTTCCAGCCACTGCAGCACATAGAGGGCGAAATGGGGCGCCTCGGGAGCGGGGGAGGCGGCCGGGGGCTTCTGGAAGGGATACGCCTGCATCTCCCGGGCGGCGGCCTCTGCCTGCTCCGGGGTGATGAAGCCGGCCTCCACCATCAGCCGGAGCACGTCCCGCTGACGCCGCAGGGCCCGCTCCCGACCCTCCGGGGTGAAGGGATCATACAAGGCCGGGGCCTGGGGGAGCCCGGCCAGGAAGGAGGCCTCCGTTAGGGTGAGGTCTTTGGCCGGCTTCCCGAAGTAGGTGCGGGCGGCGGCCTCCACCCCGTAAGCCAGGTTCCCGTAGTAGATGGTGTTGAGGTAGATCTCCAGGATCTGCTCCCGGGGGTAACGGCGGGGGATCTCCGCGGCCAGCACCGCCTCCTTGATCTTGCGCCGCAGCGTCCGCTCCGGGGAGATGATCAGGTTGCGCACCAGCTGCTGGGGGATGGTGCTGGCGCCGCTGACCACCTCCCCCTCCCGGATCGCCTGGTAGATCGCCCGGACGATGGCGATGGGGTCGAACCCCGGATGTTGCCAGAACCGGGGATCCTCGGTGGCCACAGTGGCCCGGATCAGCCAGGGGGAGACCTCCGAGAGGCGGACCAGCTGGCGGCGCCCGCTCTGGGGGTCGGCGATCTCCCCGATCAGCTCTCCGTTGCGGTCCGTGAGCACCAGCGAGGTGGAGAGGTTCAGGGCCCGCTCTTGGAGCGTCTCCGGCGGCGGCAGCTGCATGGCCACATAGACGTAGCCGGCCAAGGCGACCACGCTCCCCGCGGCGCCCAGCAGGATCAGGATCAGCAGCCCAGCGAGGATCCGGCGGCCCCAGGGACGGTGGGAGGCCCCCGGGGTGGCGCGGGGTGAACGCGGCGGCCCTCCCGACGGCCCTCCCGCCGTCGGCCGCGGCGGGATCCGCTGCGTGCGATCCCGGCCCGGCACCCACCAGCCGGCCGTCTCGCTCACATCCCCGGTCGGATGCGGCCAATGCTCGCTCATGGACGGCTCCCCCAGCGCGGGATGCTCCGAAAGCGGCGTGGCCTTCTCTCCTCAATCCTTAATCCTTCAGCAAGCGTCTCACCGTCTCCCAGACGGCGTCGAACATCTCCGGCGTCAGGCGACCGGTCTGCGTGTTCTGGCGACTGGGATGATAGGAGGTGACCAGAACCGGCCACCCGGGTCCCAGGGGATGCACTGCCCCGTGGCGGAAGGCCGGGCGTGGCCCCTCGTAACCCAGCTCCCGCAATGCCCGGATGAACCCCTCCGTGGCGATCTGCCCCAGGGTGACCACGACCTGCAGGCGGGGGAGCGCCCGGAGCTCCCGCACCAGATACGGCCGGCACCGCGCCTGTTCCTCGGGGGACGGCTGGTTGTCGGGCGGTGCGCAGCGCACCACCGCGGTGAGATAGACGTCCCACAGGACCAGCCCGTCCTCCCGATGGGTGGAGGCCGGCTGGTTGGCGAAGCCGGCGCGATACAGGGCGGCGATCAGGAAATCCCCCGAGCCGTCCCCGGTGAACATGCGCCCGGTCCGGTTCGCCCCGTGGGCAGCCGGCGCCAGGCCCACCACCAGCACCCGGGCCTGGGGGTCGCCGAAACCGGGGACCGGCCGGCCCCAGTATTCCCAGTCCCGAAATTGTCGCCGCTTGCGCCGGGCCACGGCCTCCCGATAGGCCACCAGCCGCGGGCATCGCCGGCAGGCGATCACCTCCCGCGCGATCTCTTCCAGGGATTCTCCCACCGATCCCATCCCTCCGGCTCAGGCTATCTGTAATTCTAATCCCGGACCGCCCCCCCTCCGGGTAAAATACGATAAAGCGGTCGGACGGCAGAACCTCGCGTTCGGAGGTCCCGATGGAAACGTTGATCAGCATGCTGGTCCTGGTGCTCTGCGTCGGCCTGATCCTCCTCGCTCTCCTCGGCTCCATGATCCGCATCGTCCCCGAATACCAGCGCCTGGTGGTCTTCCGCCTGGGGAAGGTCATCGGCGCCAAGGGGCCGGGCCTGGTGATCCTCATCCCCATCGTGGACCGCGCCATCACCGTGGATCTCCGGGAACAGTTCCGCGAGATCCCCCAGCAGACCTCCATCACCAAGGACAACGCCCCCATCGGCATCGACTTCCTGATCTACTGGCGGGTGGTGGATCCGGTCCAGAGCGTGGTGCAGGTGCGGGACTTCGTCTCAGCGGCGGTGGGGATCGCCACCACCACGCTGCGGGCGGTGATCGGGGACATCCTGCTGGACGACGTGCTGGCCAAGCGGGAATACATCAACCAGGCCCTGCGGGTGAAGCTGGACGAGGTGACGGAGCGCTGGGGGGTGAAGGTCACCGCCGTGGAGATCCGGGAGATCCAGCCGCCCCGGGATGTGCTGGAGGCGATGACCCGGCAGATGTCGGCGGAGCGCAACCGCCGGGCCCTGGTGACCGAGGCCGACGGCAAGCGGGAGGCGGCGGTGAAGGTGGCCGAGGGCGAGAAGCAGGCGGCCATTCTCAAAGCGGAGGGAGAGAAGGAAGCCGCCATCCTGCGGGCCCAGGGGGAGCGGGAGGCGCAGATCCTGCGGGCGGAGGGGTTCGCCCTGGCCCTGGAGCGGATCTTCAGCGTGGCCCGCACCCTTGACGCCAACACGATGACCCTCCAGTATCTGGAGGCCCTCAAGGCCCTGGGGGCCAGCCCCGCCACCAAGTTCGTCTTCCCGATGGAGTTCACCCGGCTGGTGGCTCCCCTCTCGAACCTGGTGGGGGACGCGGGTGCCCGGGCCTCCGGGGAGGGCGCCGCGCCGGGCGGAGCTTCCGGGTAGGAGGGACCCGGGGGATGGCGGCGCGCATCCTGGACGGGCGGGCGATGGCGGCCCGCTGGCGGGCGTGGGTCAAAGCCCAGGTGGAGACCCTCCGCAACCGCACCGGGCAGGTCCCCGGCCTGGCCACCATCCTCATCGGCGATCACCCGGCCTCCCGGACCTATGTCCAGGCCAAGCAGAAAGCGTGCGCGGAGGTGGGGATCCGCGCCTTCGGCGAGCATCTCCCCGCCGACGTGGATCCGGAGACGGTGCGGGAGCGCGTGCAGGCCCTCGCTGCCCGCCCCGAGATCCACGGCATCCTGATCCAGCTGCCTCTCCCATCGCACCTCGATGAGGAGGAGATCCTGGGGGCCATCCCGCCGGAGAAGGATGTGGACGGCTTCCATCCGGCGAACCTGGGACGGCTGGGCTTGAAGGGGAAGGATCCCTGTTTCATCCCCTGCACCCCTCTGGGGATCCTGGCCATGCTGCGGGAGGCCGGGATCCCCATCGCCGGACGCCACGCGGTGGTCCTGGGGCGCAGCCGCATTGTCGGGCTCCCCATGGCGCTGTTGCTGTTGCGGCTGGACGCCACCGTGACCCTCTGTCACTCCCGGACCCCCGATTTGGCGTCGCTGACGCGGCAGGCGGATCTGCTGATCGCCGCCGTGGGGCGCCCGGGCCTGGTGCGGGGGGAGATGGTGCGCCCGGGGGCGGTGGTGATCGATGTGGGGATCAACCGGGTGCCGGACCCCCAGGATCCGCGGGGCTATCGGCTGGTGGGGGACGTGGCTTTCGAGGAGGTGGCGCCCATTGCGGGCGCCATCACGCCGGTCCCCGGCGGGGTGGGCCCCATGACGGTCGCCATGTTGCTGGTCAACACCCTCAAGGCCGCCCAGCGTCAGGTGGAGGGTGCCGCCTCCCCCTGGCTCCCCGTGAGCCCGGTGCCGGAGCAGCCAGGCGGGGTCCAATAGCGGAAGGCGTCACGCTTCCGGCGGCTTCCATCCGATCACCCAGAGGCGGAAGGAGCGGGCGTCGCGCTCGATTCGGGTCTGCAGATCGGAGGAGCGGGCCAGGGCTTCGATAGCCTCCCCGGGGAGGAAGCGGCTTCGCAGCCCGAGCAACCGCTCCAGGAGGGCGATCCCTTTCACCGGCCACCGGCCGATGTCCGGCTCCTCGATCACCAGACGTCCGCCCGGCCGGAGCACCCGGGCGGCCTCCCGGATGGCGGCCTCGGCGTCGATGAAGTGGTGCAGGGCGTCGACGATGACCACCCGGTCGAAGGAGGCGTTGGGGAAGGGCAGCCGCTCCGCCAGGGCCTGCACGGGGAGGAGCCCGGGGCGGCGTCGCGCCACCCGGAGCATCCCCTGGGCGGCGTCCGCCACCACCGCAGCGCTGACCTGACCGCGCAGCGCCCAGGCCACCCGACCGGTCCCCCCGCCGAGGTCCAGCAGCCGTCCTTCCGCCGGGAGGACGAGATAGTGGGCCAGAGGCTCCGGATCCAGGAAACGGATCGCCGCGTCGTAGAAGGGCGCCACCCATTCGAACAGCCAGTTGGATCCCATCCCGCGCTCCGTCTTTCAGGGGATTGCGGCGAAAGCTGCTCATGATTTTCTGTTAGGAGGGGCTTCGGCCCAGAACCTCTGTCATCGATGGCGCGAGGTCAAGGCTTCCTGTAGTTTGTGGCCGAAATGGATTTCGGCCGGCAGAAGCAACGGGTCGCAGCGGAAGCCGCTCCCTCGGTGTTCGATTTTGCCACAGAATGGGGCTGACGCGATTCCGCCTAAGAGGCGGGGAGGATCTGGCGCCGGAGAGGGCTTGGGCGTGGACTGGCAGGAGCGGTTGCGGGTGTATCAGGCGGACCGGGTCTCGGGGGCCATGGCCCTGGGGTATCAGGCCGCGCGGATCCTGGAGGCGTGGGCGCAGGCCGCCCCGGCGGAACGGATAGAGGATCTCCGGGCCGGGCTGGAAGCGTTGCTGGCGGCCCTGCACGCTGCGCACCCGGATATGGCCCCGCCGCTGCATCTGGCCGCCGCCGCCCGGTGGGCGCTGGCGGAGGCCCCGGATCCCCCAGCCGCGCGGGCGGCGCTCTCCGCGGCCGCCCGGGCTTTCCGGGAGCGGCTGGAGGCCCATGAGGAGGCGGCGGCCCGGCACGCGGCGGCCCTCCTGCGTAGGGCCCGCGTGATCATGACCCACTCCCGCAGCGGCACTGTCCTCCGCACCCTGGCCTTCCTCGCCCGCGAGGGCCATTCTCTGGAAGTGATCTGCCCCTTCTCGGAACCCGGTGGGGAAGGCCGACGGATGGCGGAGGACGTGGCCGCCCAGGGTCATTCCGCCCTCCTCCTTCCGGATCTGGTGGCCCTGCAATGGCTGCCGGAGGTGGATCTGGTCCTGGTGGGGGCCGACGCCTGGGATGCGGAGGGGATCGTCAACAAGGTAGGGACGCGGGCCATTGCCCGGCTGGCCCGGGCGTTCGGACGGCCCTGTTGGGCGGTGACGGTCTCTGAGAAGCGCTGGCCGCCGGAGGCCGGCCTCCATCCCGCCCGCCGCCCGGCCCCGCTCCCCCGGTCTGCGGAGGAAGCCCGATGGTTCGAGTTCATCCCCTATGCTGAGCTAACCGGCCTGATCCGGGAGGACGGGCCGCACCCGGGCGGGCCACCCCCATGACCAAGGTCCTACCGACCGGCCCAGCCTTCCGAATTACACTATATAAAGTATGGAGGTTTCCCTCCCTCAAGGGTGGAACAGTCCAGGGCCGGGGAAGGACCCGATGATCTCAAGGGGTGAAGCTCTGATGCGAAATCGGATTCGGGAGCGGGGGCAGGGGTTGGTGGAATACGGCTTGATCCTCCTGTTGATCGCCCTGGTCGTCCTGGTAGCCCTGACCGTGTTCGGGCAATCGGTCTCCTCTCTGTATTCCCAGGTGGTCTCCAGCTGGCCCTGAGGGCCTCACGCCGGGGGGGCCTGGGAGTGCCTCCCGCAGTGCTCGCCGCGCATTCTCCTCATAGGGCCCACAGGTGTTATGCCTCCTCCCGCCGGATCCCTTCTGGCTTTCTGATCAAGGGAGGGCCTCTCCTTTCATTTCACGGATCGGCCCTTCGGGTTTACAATCTAACCCACGGATGCCGCGCGGCGCATCCGATGTGGATTGGGGAGGACCCGAGATCGTGCGAGGAGGAACGGCATGCCCTTTTCCCCCACACCGATGACCATCCGCTGTCCGTTCTGCGGTCAGCCGGTGCAGGTTCAAGTCCGCCAGATCATCGACGTTTCGGAGGAGCCTTCGCTCAAGCGGCTGCTTCTGGCCGGGCGTCTCAACGCCTTCGTCTGTCCCCGATGCGGCAACCGGGTGAGCTTCGCCGCGCCCTTCCTGTATCACGACCCGGAGAAGGAGCTGGCCTTCGTCTTCATCCCGATCCAAGCGAACCTGAAGGAGACCGACCGCCAGCGCATCGTGGGGCAGCTCGTGGAGGCGGTGTTGCGCCAGCTGCCCCGGGAGAAGCGCAAGGCCTATCTGCTCCAGCCCAAGGAGTTCTTCACCATCCCGAGCATGCTGGAGGCCATCCTCCGGGCCGATGGCTACACGGATGAGGACCTCAAGGCCATGGAGGAGCGGACGCTCCTGCTGCATCGCCTCCTGAACGCTCGACGCATCGAAGACGCGGAGGAGATCATCCGGGAGAACGCCGAGAAGATGAACGGCGAGTTCTTCCGGCTCTTCCAGGAAGCCCTGGCGGCGGTCCAGGAGGAGGGTTCGGCGGAGGAGTTCGCGCGTCTGATGGCCATCCGGGATCGCCTGCTGGAGCTCACCCCTTATGGGCAGACGGTCCGGGCTCGGACGCAGGTGGTGGAGAAATTCACCCGGGCGCCCAGCGCGGAGACCCTGCTGGAGGCGCTGCTGGAGGCTCCGGACGCGGCGACCCGCCAGACCCTGGTGGCCCTGGGCCGCCCCTTCCTGGACTACCGCTTCTTCCAGAACCTGACGCGTCGGATCGAAGAGGCGGAGCAGGCCGGGCGCGCCGAGGAGGCCGAACGCCTGATCGCTCTGCGTCGGGAGATCCTCGAGGCCCGCGAAGCGGTGGATCAGGAGATCCAGCGGGTATATGAGGAGCGGGCCCGTCTGATCCGGGAGCTCCTGAGCGCTCCCTCCGAGCGCGAGCTGCAGGAGCGGCTGGTCCAGCACCTTGCCCAGCTGGATGACATCTTCTTCGACGTCCTCCAGATGAACATCCAGGCGGCCTTGCAGGAGGGCGACACCCGGCTGGCCCAGGCCCTGGACCTCCTGGGGCGGATCGCCATGGCCGTCCTGCAGCAGACCTTGCCGCCCGAGCTGCGGCTGCTCAACGCCCTGCTCAACACCCCCTCCGAGGAGGGGCGCCGTCGGCTCCTGGAGCGCAACCGCCGCCTCCTGACCCCGGAGTGGCTCCAGTGGCTGCAGCAGATGGAGGCGCGCATGCGGGAGGAGGGGCGGGCGGAGGTCGCCGAGCAGATCGCCGCCATCCGCGCCCTGGCCGAACAGGTCGCCGCCACCCCGGCCATCCTCCGCCCTTCCTAAGCGGCTTCCGCCGCGACCTTTTTCGCTATGGCGAGGGAGAAAGGCCCTCTACGAATGGAGCACGCGGAGGAGAAGCGGAGGCTCCGAAGGGAGCGTTCGTGGATCGGATTCTTGGATAGTCCCCCTCCTTGTCGGAGCAGCTTTCGCCGCCACCCTATGGGATCGATGATAGAGGTTCGGGGCTGAAGCCCCTCCTACAGAGAATCATTGGTTGCGGGAGCGGCTTTCACTGCGAACCTTGCTTGCGTCGCGAAGAGGCGTAGGGAGATGAGCCTTCCCGTAGGCGAATCGACCTCGGAGCGGGCATGGGAGGGGAACCCCATTCGGTTCCCCATGGGTGGTGCCGGGGGGCTGCCCCGGGCCGCCCGCGTGGTCCGGGTGATCCCGGAAAGCGAGCGGGTGAAGACCCTGATCCTCGACCTGCGGCTCCCGGCTCAGCCTGGCCAGTTCGTCATGGTCTGGCTGCCCGACTACGAGGAGAAGCCCTTCAGCCTGGCCGAGGCGGACCCGGTGGGGCTGACGGTGGCTCGAGTGGGCCCTTTCTCCACGGCCCTCCACCGTCTGGAGCCGGGGGATCCGGTGTGGATCCGGGGGCCCCTGGGGCACGGGTTCACCCTGGAGGGACGGCGGATCCTGCTGGTCGGCGGGGGATATGGGGTGGCCCCCCTGGCCTTCCTGGCCCGGGAGGCCCTCGCCCGGGGCATGGAGGTCACCGCCCTCACCGCCGCCCGCACCGCGACGGACGTGCTGTATGCGGAGCGTTTTCGCGCCCTGGGCGCCCGGGTGGTCGTCGCCACCGAGGACGGCTCCGCCGGGGAGCGGGGGCGCGCCCCGGAGGTCGCCCGCCGCCTCCTGGAGCGGGAGGCCTACGATGCCCTCTACGGGTGCGGCCCGGAGGGGATGCTGGAGGCCTTGCGGACCCTGGCGGCCGAGCGAGGCCTCCCTGCCCAGCTCAGCTACGAGGCTTACATGCGGTGCGGCATTGGCCTGTGCGGCTCCTGCGAGCGGGAGGGTCGGGTGCTGTGCCTCGAAGGCCCGGTGCTCCGCTTCGCCCCCGATGGGGGCCCCCCGGAGGAGGGCACGGGCTTTGCGTAAGCCCGGCGTCGGCCGAATTGTGGGATCTTCCCGATGATCGGTCCTTTTGTCTTCTGCCCCCGTTGCGGCGCCCGCCTGACCCAGCAGTTCCTCTTCGGTCGGGAGCGACCGGTCTGCCCGGCCTGCGGCTACATCGTGTTCTACGATCCCAAGGTGGCGGTGGGGGCGCTGGTGGAGCACGAAGGGAAGGTATTGCTGGTGCGCCGGCGTTACGATCCGGGCAAGGGGGGCTGGGCCCTCCCGGCCGGGTTCGTGGAGATCGACGAGGGGCCGGTGGCGGCGGCCATCCGGGAATGCCGGGAGGAGACCGGGCTGCTCATCCGCATCTGCGGCCTGCTGGACGTCTTCGCCGTCCCGACGGATCCCCGGGGTCCTGCCGTGTTCATCGTGTATCGAGGGATACCGGTTGGGGGGGATCTGCGGCCGGGGGATGACGCCCTGGAGGCGGGCTTCTTCCCGCCGGACGGGTTGCCCTCCCCCCTGGTCTTCGCCAGCACCCGCCGGGCTCTCTGGCGCTGGCGCCGGGAAAAAGGGTTCGAGGGGAGGAGGTTCTAAGCGTTAGGAAGAGGGGAGGTGGGAAGAGGGCACGGGCGGTAGCAGTGGAGGGCGTTCGGTTTGAGCGCTATGAGGCCTTCCGGAAGTGGGCGCTGGATCCTCGTGTGGGGGGTGCCCAGGCCGAGCCCATCCCCTTCGCGCGAACATCCAAAGAGCTCGTTGGGTCTGCTCCAGCATCTCGTGGAAGCGGTTCTCCGGCCCGGGCTGTATGCCGCGCCCCTGGATGTGAAGCGGGGAGAGGACACATTGTATCAGCCGGATCTGCTGGTGGTGTTGCGCAAGCATGCGGACCGGCTGCGGGAGACGCACATCAAGGGAGCGCCGGATTAGGTGGTGGGTGGTTTCGCCGTCGACGGCGTATCTGGATCTCCTGGAGAAGCGCGATGACTACGGGCAAGCGGGGGTGCGGGAATACCGGATCGTGGATCCAGAGACGCAGATGGTGGAGGTGTATAGCTTGGAGGGGGAGCGGCTGGTGCTTTTGGAGGGAGTGCGCGGGATGGGGCGGGTGCGCAGCCGCCTGATCCCCGGGCTGGAGGTGGACGTCGCCGAGCTCTTCCGGGATCTGTGATTGAAGATATGGCTTATAGGGGATGCGGCATCCGGCAAAGGTAAGGGTGGAGGTGGTTTCGCCGTTGACGGCACATCTGAAGCTTCTGAGGGGGAAGGCCTCCACCGATTCAGGAGAGGGGCGGGATGAAGGTGGAGATCGAGGTCCTGAAGCGAGAGATCCTGGAGCGACTCCGGCCGCTGGATCCCGAGCGGGTGATCGTCTTCGGCCGCTACACCTGGGGACACCCGACGGAGGACAGCGACATCGATCCCTACATCGTCACCAAAGATGATTTTCTGCCCCAAAGCGACGAGGCGAGGCGGGAGCGGGTGCGGCGGGTGTCCCGGTCGCTCTGGAGCCTCCGGCTGCGCATCCCGACCCCGAGATCCTCGAAGCCCACCCGGAGCTGGAGGAGGAGAACGTCGATCAGGTCCTGAAACATACATCCTTCATGCCTCGGGATTGAAACGACAGATCCTCCGCCGGAGTCGCTGAGCGCTTCGCGGTTTCCCCATCACCCCCGGGTTCGCTCTTCTGGAGCGCTCCATCCCGGAGAAGGAGGGACAGGTCGTGCGCGACATCGAGACAGCCTACGCGGAGGTCCTGGCCGAGCTCTTCAGCCGAGCGGATTTCGAGGTCCGCCGGCCCCGGCTCCCGGAGGCTTTCCGCCTGGAGCCGATCCGGTGCCTGCTGGAGCGGCTGGGCGACCCCCATCGACGCTACGCCGTGGTCCACATCGCGGGCACCAAGGGCAAGGGCTCCACAGCTGCGATGGTGGAGGCCATCCTGCGGGCCGCCGGCTACCGCACCGGCCTCTACACCTCCCCCCACCTCCACACCATGCGGGAGCGCATCCGCATCGACGGGGAGCTCATCCCCCCGGCGACCGTCGTTCATCTCTTGGAGCGCCTCCGGCCGGAGATCGCCGCGGATCCGGCCCTCACGGTCTTCGACATCCTGACCGCTATGGGTTTCCTCGCGTTTGCGGAGGCCGGGGTCGAGATCGCCGTGGTGGAAGTGGGCCTGGGAGGACGGCTGGACTCCACCAACGTGGTCTCCCCGGCGGTCTGCCTGATCACCGCCCTCAGCATGGATCACGTGGAGATCCTGGGCCCTACGCTCACCCACATCGCCTTCGAGAAGGCCGGCATCATCAAGCCGGGGATCCCGGTGGGGACCGCCCCGCAAGCCGAGGAGGCGATGGCGGTGTTGCGGCGGGTGGCGGCGGAGCGCGGCGCCCCCCTCCTGACCCTGGATGGATGGCGGTACGGTCCCTGGGAGATCTCGCCGGCGGGGCAGTGGGGGGAGATCCGCCCGCCGGAGGGATCGGGCTGGTCGGTGCGCCTCCCCCTCCTGGGCCGCCACCAGTGGGAGAACGCCGCCCTGGCGGTCTTGGCCGCCCTCCAGCTGCGGGCGCAGGGCTGGTCGCTCCCCGATGCGGCGATTTCGGAGGGGCTGGCGCGGGTGCGCTGGCCCGGCCGCTTCGAGGTGTTGCGGGAGGAGCCCCCGGTGGTGCTGGACGGGGCCCACAACGATGCCTCCGCCACTCGCCTGGCGGAGACCCTGATGGAGGTCTTCCCGGGGCGCCGCTGGGGGCTGGTTTTCGGGGTCTCGGCGGACAAGGACGCGACGGCCATCCTGCGGCCGCTGCGTCCTCTGGTCGGGGAGATCTGGCTGACCCGATCCCGTCATCCCCGGGCGGCCGATCCCGCGGCGCTCGTGGCCGCTGCGGTGGCCCTCGGCCTTCGGGCACGGGTGCGGGCGACGGTGGCAGAGGCCTTCGAGGAGGCCCTGGCCTCCGGCGGGCCGGTGCTGGTGGCCGGTTCCCTCTTCGTGGTCGCCGAGGCTCGGGAGACGTGGGCGGCGCGGGGCGGGATGCCCATGCCGGAGGTCGACCCTCTCCCCCTCCGGGTCGGAGGGCGGTGAAGGCGGCTTCGGAGCGCTCCTCCGGCGTGCCGGGGCGCGCGACCGGGATCCCCCTTCGAAGCGGTGGAAGCATCGAAGGGCCTTCCTCTGAATCCGGCCTGGCAAGGCTTTCGGCTGACGGTCGGCCTGCGTGCCGAATGAATTCGGACGGGAGAGGCCTTTGGCCGGTGGTTGGCTTATGCGTCGAATGAATTTGACCTTCGAAGGCCTTCGGCCGACGGTCGGCCTGCGCCGACCGGAAAGCATCCTTTGCGTCGGCGGAGGCCGACGCCGGGTGTGGAGCGCCTGGGGAGGCCGATTTCAATCGGCACAGGGATAGCGCTCCGGACTCACCCTTCTCCCGGCCCCTGTGATAGAATCTCGATGCCCGGAAACAGCGGACAGGAGGTGAAACGTCCCGGGCGGGGGAGAGCGGGATGGCGCTGGAGCCGGTTCTGGGAGAGGAAACGCTGGACCAGCGGGCGGAGGGGGAGGAGCAAGTGGAAGCAGCGGTCCTCCCCCTGCGGGATGTAGTGGTTTTCCCCCGCATGGTGACCCCGTTGCGGGTGGGCCGCGACAAATCCCTGCGGGCGGTGGAGGCGGCCGTCCAGCGGGAGGAGCCCTTGATGGTCCTCACCCAACGGGCGGAGGAGGTCGAGGACCCTACCCCGGAGGACCTCTACACCGTGGGGACGCTGGTCACGGTGGCGCGGGTGCTGCGCATGCCCGACGGCACCACCAGCGTCCTGGTCCAGGGCCAGCAGCGAGCCCAGGTGGTGGAGTTCCTGCAGCAGGAGCCCTACCTGCGGGCCCGCGTCCGCCTGATCTTCGAGCGGACGGATCGGCCGCCGGCCACCGAGGCCCTGATGCGGGCCGTCCTCTCCCAGTTCGAGCGGGTGGTGCAGCTGGACCGGTCGGTGCCGGAGGATGCGTATGTCTTCGCCATGAACATCGAGGAGCCGGGCTGGCTGGCGGATCTCATCGCCAGCACCCTGAACCTGAAGACGGCGGAGCGGCAGGAGCTACTGGAGATCTTCGAGCCCTCGGCGCGGCTGCTGCGCCTCTCGATCCTGCTGGCGCGGCTCCTGGACGTTTTGGAGCTGGAGAACAAGATCCAGGCCCAGGTGCAGCAGGAGGTGGACCGGACCCAGCGGGAGTTCTACCTGCGGGAGCAGATGAAGGCCATCCAGCACGAGCTGGGGGAGGTCGACGTCTACACCCAGGAGATCCAGGAGCTGCGGGAGCGGATCGAGGCCAAGAACCTCCCCGAGGAGGTGCGGGCCCGGGCGGAGAAGGAGCTCAACCGCCTCGCCCAGATGCCGCCTCTCTCCCCGGAGGTCAGCATCATACGCACCTACATCGACTGGATCCTGGAGCTGCCCTGGGCCGAGGAGACCGAGGACAACTTGGACATTGCCCACGCGGCGGAGGTGCTGGAGCGGCATCACTACGGCCTGAAGAAGGCCAAGGAGCGCATCCTGGAGTTCCTGGCGGTGCGCAAGCTGGCGGGAGACCGCAGCCGCAGCCCCATCCTGTGCTTCGTGGGCCCCCCGGGCACCGGCAAGACCTCCCTGGGGAAAGCCATCGCCGAGGCCCTGGGCCGGCGGTTCGTGCGGGTTTCCCTGGGGGGGATCCACGACGAGGCGGAGATCCGGGGCCATCGCCGGACCTACATCGGCGCCCTGCCGGGGCGGATCCTGCAGGGCATGGCTCGGGCGGGGACCATCAACCCGGTCTTCATGCTGGATGAGATCGACAAGATCGGGGCCGACTTCCGGGGGGATCCGGCAGCGGCCCTCCTGGAGGTGCTGGACCCGGAGCAGAACCACGCCTTCTCGGACCATTACCTGGAGATCCCGTATAATCTTTCCAAGGTCCTCTTCATCACCACGGCCAACATCCTGGACACGGTGCCGCCGGCCCTGCGGGACCGGCTGGAGGTCATCGAGTTCCCCGGTTACACCGAAGGGGAGAAGGTGCAGATCGCCCGGCGGTTCCTGATCCCCCGCCAGATCGAGGAGAACGGGCTCCAGGGGGTTCCCTTGAAGATCACCGATGGGGCCCTGCGGCGGATCATCCGGGAATACACCTCGGAGGCGGGGGTGCGGAACCTGGAGCGGGAGATCGCGGCCATCTGTCGCAAGACGGCGCGGCTGGTGGCGGAGGGGAAGCCGTATCGGCGGGTGATCACCCCGGCGTCCCTGGAGCGCTATCTGGGGCCTCCTCGTTACGACTACGGCCGTGCGGAGGAAGTGGATCAGGTGGGGGTGGCTATGGCGCTGGCCTGGACGGAGGCGGGGGGCGAGGTGATGCCGGTGGAGGTGACGTTGATGGAGGGGAAGGGGGTTTTGTTGCTCACGGGCCAGCTGGGGGAGGTGATGCAGGAGTCGGCCCAGGCGGCGTTGAGCTACGTGCGCTCCCGGGCGCGCGATTTCGGGATCCGGCCGAAGCGCTTTGAGAAGACCGATGTGCACGTTCACGTGCCCGAGGGGGCGATCCCGAAGGACGGGCCTTCGGCGGGGATCACCATCGCCACCGCCCTGGTCTCAGCCTTCACCGGGATCCCGGTGCGGCGGGACACGGCGATGACGGGGGAGATCACCCTGCGGGGGCGGGTGCTGCCCATCGGGGGGTTAAAGGAGAAGATCCTGGCCGCCCATCGGGCGGGGATCCAGCGCGTGATCCTGCCGAAGAAGAACCAACGGGACCTGGTGGAGCTGCCCCGACGGGAGATCCGGGGGATGACCTTGATCTTCGTGGAGACCATGGAGGAGGTCCTGCGGGCCGCCCTGGCTCGTCCGCTCCCCGGGCTCCGCGCCCGCTGTAATGATAATGGGATGAAATAGGGTAGCGGATTATGGTTGTGGGACACAGAGAACCTGTTGTGATAATTAGCCATGATATCGTTAGTGATCGGATGGCAGGCCCGGGCATTCGTTATTTTCATCTAGCACGGGTTCTGGCTCATAGGTTTCAAGTAACCTTAGCTGTCCCTGAAGGGTCCACGATTTCCGGCGACTTCTTCACACTCGTTTACCATTCTGGGACCGATGAGCTACTGGGCAGGCTAATAGGGAGGGCGCGGGTTGTGATCGTCCCAGCTGTGTATGCTGCGCAGATTCCAGCGCTCTGGCAGTCTGAGGCTTTCATCGTGGTGGATGGCTATGATCCGTTTATTGCCGAAAGTTTGTTCTTGGGCGTAGATATTTTGTCTTTGCAGATTAATCTAACCAAAACTTATCTCTTAGGCGATTTCTTTATTTGCGCCAGTGAGCGCCAGCGAGATTGGTGGTTGGGATTATTAGAGGCCCACGGGCGGATCAATCCGTATACTTTTGGTGAAGATCCATCGCTGCGGAAATTGGTGGACGTTGTTCCCTTTGGATTGCTGGAGGAGCCACCGCAGGCAACAAGGCCGATAATAAAGGGCGTATGGCCTGGCATTGGTCCTGAAGATAAGGTGATTCTCTGGGGAGGAGGGCTCTGGCCCTGGCTGGATCCGTTAACCGCTATTCGCGCCATGGCCCGAGTCTGGCAGCAGAGACAAGATGTGCGGCTGATCTTTCCGGGAACTCGTCATCCCAATCCCTGGATGTCCGGTATCCCAACGCATAATGAGGCAGCCCAGGTATTGGCTGGAGAGTTAGGATTGCTGGGTAAGGCCGTTTTCTTTGGAGAATGGGTCCCTTATAAGGACTGGCCGAACGTGCTACTGGAGAGCGATCTGGCCCTGACGCTCCACCTAGACACGCTGGAAGCCCGTTTGGCCTTTCGTAGTCGGGTGCTGGATTACATTTGGGCAGGGCTTCCGATTATTGCCACGCGGGGAGACGCAACCAGTGACCTAGTAGATCAGTATCGGCTGGGGATCGTAGTGGATTATGCGGATGATGCCGGAGTAGCCAATGCTATTCTTCAGCTCCTGGAAACCCCGAAAGAAGCGTGGCATGTGCAGTTTGAAAAGGCACGTAGAGATCTAACCTGGGAGCGCGTGGCCCAACCCTTGGTAGAATTCTGTTGCCACCCCCGCAGGGCACCAGATAAGGTAGCGCTGGGGGACCGCCTGGGCAATCCATACTATATTCATGAACTCACCCGCTTACATGCACTGATAGCTGGATATGAACAGGGGCTGTTTATCCGCATGATGCGGCTGTTACATCGCCTCAGTAAACATCTTTGAGGTGAACCGCATGAAGGTTTCTGTAATTATTCCTGTCTGGAATGGTCGGGAGCATCTGCCAGGATGCCTGGATGCGCTGCTGGCCCAGGATTATCCAAACTTTGAGATCATTGCGGTGGACAATGCGTCAGTAGATGGATCAGCAGAACTCATAGCTGAGAAATATCCCCAGGTGCGATTGATCCGTAATATCTGCAATTTGGGCTTTGCGGGCGGATGCAATGTCGGCCTCAAAGCCGCTCAGGGCGACGTTTTGGTCCTGCTGAACCAGGATACAGTTGTGCTGCCAGGTTGGCTCCTGGCCCTTGTGGAAGCGCTCCAAAAGCCTGAAGTGGGCATTGTGGGATGCAAAATCCTATATCCGGATGGTAAAACAATCCAGCACGCAGGGGGATGGATTGAGTGGCCATTAGGGCTGGCCCATCATTATGGGAAAGGTGAGCTGGACCAGGGGCAATGGGATCAACATAGGGAGGTAGAGTATGTCACGGGTGCGGCAATGGCCTTTCGGCGTCACCTGATCGATCAAATCGGAGGGATGGACGAAGGCTTCTGGCCAGGGTATTTTGAGGATGCTGATTTTTGCTTCCGGGCCAGAGAAATAGGATATAAGATATTGTATATTCATGAAGCGGTTGTTTTGCACAAAGAAACCACCTCTATCAGCGATCCATTTAAACTATCATGTGCCTATCAAAAGGGTCGCCTGCGTTTTGTTCTAAAACATATGTCCCCCTATCAGTTCTTGGGTGAGTTTGTAGATGCCGAGAAATCTTATCAAATGAGTGCCCTTCGTGGCCGAGAGAATGGCCCTTTACAGATCGCCTACTTGGAGGCAATGCGCAACGCTCCAATTATTGCTGTGACAAGGTGGCGCGCGCATGTCCAGATCATAAAAGCCGTTCTATTCAGTTTACAAGATCTGTTTGAGCATTCCATGATGGAGAGTCAAAGAAAACTATTAGAAATGATAGGTCAGACTGAGTTGTCACGCGATGAAATTCGGAGTTTGGGCTCCAGCTTTCCGGGCTTTCCGCCTTTGCAAGAATTTCAATTCCGATCCTCATTTCCGATTATAGGTCCATTTATTTCATACTTACGCCGTTTGTTTTTTAGTATTTCTTCAGAATGGGCAATCCGATATCTCATACAGCAGCAAGAAGCCATCAACAGACAACAAGAAGCCATCAACAGGTTTTTGATAGAATCTATTAAGCTTTTATATCAGCAAATTTCAGTAATCTCTCCCTCCGATAGTGATCTGCATGATCATTGAGCAAGTCATAGAAAAGGAGGTTTAACCAATGGCCTGAAAGCCTTTCGCTTTACCGAATGGATGGCGGTGTTGGCGGCGGAGGCCGGCAATCGCCATCGGCAGGGACTATCAGCACCTCAAATCTCTATGATCAGCTTTATTCTAAACAAGGAGCTGGTGAGATGGAAGATTTGGGCGGATTAATAGAGATCAACGACCCCGAGATTGATCCTGTCCGTATTATGGAAGAAATCCGGCAGCGAATTCGGCGCCGTCGGGAAGAATTGGGATACCCCCGGCGGGTTTTCCCTGCGTTCGGGGCTGCGGCTTATCCAGGAGAACCAGAGGGGGAAGATTACGACATTGATCTCTATTTTCACCTGCGTCGCGCCAACGAGAATTATCACCAAATTGACGTGGCGCCGCTGATTGTGCCTTCTCCCCGTTCCTCTATCCCGATTCTGGGCCCTATCTGGGACCGTATCCGACGCGAGGCTCACAACCTTGTTCTTTTCTACGTGAACAAACTGGCCCAGCGACAGGTCACAGTCAACCGGCACCTGGTCAGTACGCTGAATCGGATGGCCGTCCAGATTCAGGAGCAGCAGCGTCGCATCAAAGCGCTTGAGGAAGAATTGAGCAGGCTTCGGGAGGGCGGTTGATGCGGATCGCACTCGTCGTTCCCCGGTATGGCGATCAGATCCTGGGCGGCGCCGAATCCATGGCCCGGGGTTTCGCCGAGGCGGCATTCCAGCGGGGATGGGAAGTGGAGGTCTGGACGACCTGCGCGCGCAGCCATTATACCTGGGAGAACGTTTACCCGGCCGGAGTGGAACGGGAAAACGGGGTCATCATCCGCCGGTTTCCCGTGGAGGCATGGAACCGAGAGCGTTGGGTGGAACTGGAAATCCGGCTGGCACAGAAAGGAAATTTATCTCCTGCAGAAGCCTATGATTGGTTGGATAGTGGTCCTCATAGTCCTGCATTATACGCTTATATTAAGCGCAATAGCACAAATTATGATGCGATCATAGCGCTGCCTTATCCGGCGCCTTTGGTTCACTATGCAGCTTGGTCTGCTGACAATCATGTTATCCTTTGGCCGTGTCTTCATGATGAGCCCTATGCGTATTTGGAGCCCGTTCGGTTGCTCCTGGAGAGCGTGTGGGGAGTGATGTTCCTCTCCCCCGAAGAAGCCGAGTTGGCTCTTCATCGTCTCCGGGTTCGCCCTCCAAAATATGCGATTCTTGGCGGAGGGATCAGCCTGATTGTTGGAGGGAAAACGGATTCACAGGGCGAACAATTTGCCGATTACATCCTCTATGCCGGCAGGTTAGAGGAAGGGAAAAACGTCCCCTTGCTCTACGAATATGTGCGGGGCTATTCTGAAGAGAGAGGAGGGATTCGTCTGGTAGTGATTGGCGAGGGGCCAATAAAGCCGCCGAGGCACCCAGCTTTTATATACTTGGGGTTTGTGTCTGAAGAAAGAAAAGTTTCCCTTTATAGAGGTGCCCTTGCCCTTTGCCACCCCTCGTTGCAAGAGAGTTTCTCCATAACGATTATGGAATCCTGGCTGGCGGGTCGACCGGTGCTGGTGCATGAAGACTGTCCGGTGACGAAAGGACATGTCCAGCGCAGCAAAGGAGGGTTGTGGTTTCGGACTTATGAGGAATTTGCTGGCGCGCTGGATTGGCTTCGGGCTCATCCAGAACTGGCGGCACGGATGGGTGAGAACGGGAGGCGCTATGTGTTAAGCAATTATACCTGGTCGGTAATCCTGGATCGCTTTGAAACCATCATTGGGGATTGGAAGGTATCATGAAGGGTAAACGGGGGCTCCATCAGTTTATCGTCGGAGCGACACCTGGAGATGCGATCACAGATCAAGCTTTTGTGATCCGGCGCTGGCTTCAGGAGGCCGGTTTTCTATCACAAATCTACGCTGAAAGTATTCATCCTTCCCTCTTCGGGAAAGTAAAGCCCTATCGGGATTATCTCCCGTCTCAGCCCGGCGAACTGGTAATCCTGCATCACAGCATTGGCTCAGACCTGGTTGAATACCTGCTCAGCCAGGAGGTGCGGTTTCTGATCATTTATCACAACCTAACTCCTCCAGACTTTTTTCAACCTTTTGATCCTTGGCTGGCCAGCCAGGTCCAAAGGGGAAGAGAGCAACTCCATCACCTGCGCCTGCGCACTGTATTGGCCTTAGGAGATTCTTCTTTCAACGAGTCGGAGTTGCGTCAGGCTGGTTATGTCCATACTGGTGTATTGCCCATTGTTCTGGATCCCGCTCAATACGACCTAGAGCCGAATCCAAATCTGCTGACCCGATATCAAGGAAACGGGGTAAAACTTTTATTCGTAGGGCGTCTTGCGCCCAATAAGCGGCAGGAGGATCTGATCAAGCTGCTCTGGTATTACCGGCGCATTGATCCAGAAGCCCGTCTGTTCCTGGTGGGCTCGCCCTGGATACCCTCCTACACGGAATGGTTGCGGGAATTGGTGGAGATGCTTGACCTTGCGGAGTCTGTAACCTTTGCTGGGCACGTCTCTCAGCGGGACCTGGTCACCTTTTACCATCTGGCGGACATCTATGTTTCCATGAGCGAGCACGAGGGATTTGGCAAGCCATTGATAGAGAGCATGTATTTTGGCATCCCCGTGCTCGCTTATGCGGCGGCGGGGGTTCCGGAAACGATGGGAGGAGCGGGTGTGCTGTTTCGGAAAAAAGATTACGAGGCGCTGGCTGAACTGGTGGACATAATCGTGAAAGATGAGACGCTCAGAAACCGGATTGTCGCGCGGGAGCGGGAGCGGGTCAAAGAGTTCCTTGAGCCTGCGGTGCGTCGGAAGTGGGAGCAATATCTTAATTTCGCTATGGAGAGATAAAAATGGCCCACGTCCGGGTAATTATGCGCCTCTTGTTTGAATGGGGCAAATTGGTTTTGCAAGCACATCAGTGGCCGGATGACCGTCTTTTTGTGAGGACAGTTTACAGGGCATGCCTGAGGCGCGAGCCGGATAGGGATGGTGAAGCCTTCTATCTGACGGCGCTTCACCGGGGAAGCATGAGCAAGTTGGATGTCCTGCGCTCGGTGCTGGAATCCAACGAATTTAAGCAAATCTATGGCCTACCTGTTCATCCGCTGAACGCGCTACATCAGGCAAGAATGATGCTGATCCGGACGCATTTACCCATGGCCAGGGTGATTGTAGACCTGGGCGGAACAGCAGAAGACCATCCAGAGGGGGCTCTCCTCGCGATGGGTTATCCTTGATTGTCTGTGCAGAAGTATTTCGGATTCTGAGGCCAGGCGGTTATTTTTGCCTGGATACGCCTAATGCCACCCTGACGCGTTTGCAATCTCCCAATCTTCTGATTCGTCCCGAACATAAGAAAGAATATATGGTCAAAGAAATACGTGAGATGTTGGAACAACATGGTTTTGTGATTGTGCAAGCCCTCGGAATTTGCCCGATGCCGGAAAGTCTAAGGCGAAAGATGTTTGATCCGAAAGAATTGGTTCGCAACATCGGCTTAAGCGAAAATCCTGAAGAAGGTTATCTGTTCTTTATCAAGGCAATCAAGCCCCACATTTTTTCAGAGGAAGTAGGATGAAGAAAATCCATGGTCATCCCGTTCTGTCCCGACTCATTCCCTGGGTTCTCTTCTGGGCTCTCTTTGCCTGGGGGTGGCGAGTACAAAACATCTTCACCCATATTCCCGGCTATGGTGATGCCTTGGAGGTTTTGTGGGGTATTCTTTGGTACTATGATTCCATATTTATCAGACACGCGTCACCATTTTTCACCGCATTAGTATTCCATCCTCTCGGATGGCATACTGCAACATTAGCGCATACGCCTTTCCTCTTTCTGCTTACGCTCCCTCTTTTCCTGGTTGGCGGTCTTGCTTTTGCATATAATTTTTTGTCTGTATTGTCAATGGTTATTTCATTTGCTGGTTGCTTCCGATTGGTGCGATCGTTTGCTTCCTCGTCCACAGCGACTGTGGCCGCTCTGGTTTATACATTTGTGGACCCCCACTGGTTTCGGCTGGGAGGTCATCTGCACACAGCCTGGCTTTTGGGGTTGTTTCCCTGGATGGCGCTGGCTGTTGAAAGGCTTGGGCAGTCCAGTGCCCCGCAATGCGAAAAACGGCTGGTCATCGCTGCAGGCTTGATATGGGGATTGGCGATCAACTTCTCGCTATATGGCATCTTTATGGGGGCCATCTTTTTTGTCCTGTGGGGAAGCCGTCTTTTATCGTTGAAGCGGCTTTTACAGGTAATATCCGCCGCTGTTATCGCTATGACTTTGAGCCTCATTTCAATTGTGCCATATGTTATAAGTATTCGTCAAGATGCTCTTCATGTTCATGGAGTTGAACACAATCTCTGGTGGGGGGCAAGTCTGAATAGTCTGTTTATTCCCTCCGTTTATCATCCTTTGACCGTTATTCAGCGGTTTGCTCGGAACCTATACTCTGGTCCATATAACGAGTCCGGGGCAATCAATTTAGGCCTGCTGACTGGCTTCCTGGCTTTTATCGGATTCATTGTGGCGATCAAGACCAAGTCGCGCCAAATGGGTTTGGTATGGTTAACCCTGACTGGTATCATTCTGGGACTGGGGTTGTTGCTGAGGTGGAACGGCGAGGTTGTCCGCCATCCGGCTTTCTGTCCATTGACAGCCCTGATATGGACATTAGGGCATATCCTCAAACCGGGCTTATTTGCCACAACACAACCCAATCCGGTTTTTGAGTGTGGAATCCCTCTGCCTGGTCTCGTGTTAACGACCTTGCTTCCTTTCTGGGAGTCAGCAAGGACAGTGTCACGTTTTGCTCTCGTGGGTATGGTGGGGGCTGTTGGGTTAGCGGCGATGGCTTTAGAAAAGTTCCCAAAATTACTGCGGTATCTGGCAGCATTGATCTGGCTTATAGAGGTGCTCCCTCGCCCTATTCATGGCGTGCCCGTGCCGTTCCAACCCCATCCGGCTTACGCTTGGCTTGCTGATCGGGAGCTGAGGCCCGGGGAAAGCATTATGGATTTGAGATACCCTACACTCTTTATAGACGGGAGAACACTCTGGGCCACTCTGCTTCATCACAAGCCAACTGCCTCCGGTGTAGGATCGTTCTGGCCAGAACATGCATTTGCGTTGTGGAACCATCTATTGGGCAATCCACATTTACTTTCCCAAGAAGAGAGTGTGCTAATCTTCCAGCAATATGGGATCCGCTACATTTTTCTCCATATGCTGAGCGACAAAGAAAGAGCAATGTGGGATATGATTTCTAAAAACCCCTCTTTTCGCCCCCTGGACTGTTTTGAGCCGCTGAGGGAACCAACTGCCTGGCCCTGGCCCATTTGTGTGGCTGAAGTGCTTGATACACAGAGGCCCATCAACCTGATGCGCCAGGAGGGCTGGTCTGGACCCGAAGACTGGGGGGTGTGGTCCGAAGGACTAAGGTCCCGAGCAGGGTGGATCAGCCCTGCCCGGCAGGATTACCGCCTACGCATAGGGGCCTTCCCGTTCTGCGTGCCGGATCGGCGTCAGGAGATGGTCGTGAAGGTCAATGGTCAAGAGATGGCCCGTTACCGTTGGCAGGAGTGCGAATTGTGGGAGGGAGAGATCCTGATCCCTGCTTCCGCAGTCCGGATCGGTTGGAACGAGGTCTCCTTTGAATATGCCTATGCCCTCAGCCCGGCCGAGGTTACGCAAGGGCAGAATGGAGACCGGCGGATGCTGTCGGTGGGATTCACCCGGCTGGAGGTGACGCGATGAGGATGTATCCCTGGCTTTTGGCAGTGCTGTATTTGGGCTTCCTCTGGAGCGCAGCGACTCCGCAGCGGGTCGCGCCACAATACCTCTCCCCGTCGTGGAGCCGTCAACTCCCGGGCGGCCGGATTGAGGATTCCTCCCCAACCCTCTACGATCTGGATGGCGACGGCAAACTGGAAATCGTCATTGGGACAACAAAGGAAGACGCTTCCCCTGTCCTGGCTGTATTGGAGGATGACGGCACGATCAAATGGAGCGTGAATCTGGCTGACCCCGTAAGGTCCTCCCCCGCTGTGGCCGACATTTCGTATCCTCCGGATGGCATCCCGGAGATTATTGTCAGCACCGGAGGGGACGTTACCCAGCAGCGGGGATCGGTCATCGCCTTTGACCGGAATGGCAATCAGTTGTGGAAATACGATACCACCGATGCCCAGGGAACCGGAACCCCCAGCGGGAACTGGTCCTCGCCCACCATCGGCGACCTGGACGGCGATGGGGATATGGAGATCGTGTTCGGCTCATGGGACCGCAATATCTACGTGCTTAATCATCTCGGCCAGTATCAGTGGCATTACCACGTGGCGGATACGGTCTGGTCTACGGCGGCGCTGGCGGACTTGGACCGGGATGGGGACCTGGAGATCATCATCGGCACCGATATCGCCGGAGGGGGCGTCCTCCCCGACGGTTACCGTCCCACCGATGGCGGGTTTGTGCTGATTCTGGATAAAGACGGACGAAAACTGGCGCGCCGCCAGATGAACGAGGCCATCTATTCTTCCCCCGCAGTGGGAGACGTAGATGGCGATGGGCGCCTGGAGATTTTCGTAGGAACCGGAATGTACTGGTATCTGCAGGGCAGGTACACGCAACCTTATGTGTATGGCTTCCGCGTGAACATGTCCAGTTCCGAATGGGTGTTGGAAGACCTGCCAGGCTGGCCCCAACCCGTGGCCTACCCGGGCATGAGTTCCCCAGCCCTGGCGGACCTGGACGGCGATGGCGACCTGGAGATTATCATCGGCACGGGTTATACTGGAAGCAGTGAGCCCGATCAATGCCCTCCTGCTTGCTACGGTGCGCTCTACGCTTGGCATCACGATGGTTCGCCGGTGTCCGGCTTCCCGATGTGGCCTAAGGATTATATGGGCAAGAACGCTTTTATTCGCTCTTCCCCCACCGTAGCCGACGTGGACGGCGATGGGCAACCGGAAATCCTGTTTTCCATGAACTGGGACGTCATCGTGGTCGGCCCGAACGGCCAGCAGGAGAACATTCTGCATACCACCTATTCCCTCTTTGCCTCCCCGGCCATCGGCGACCTGGATAACGATGGCAGAACCGATGTGGTCATCGGCGGATCAAACTATCATCACTCTTCGTATGGCTATGTGTATGCCTTTACCTTTGGCGCGGGCAGTTACAACCCGGCGCTTCAGCCCTGGCCGATGTTCCACCGGGACCCCCGGCATACGGGGTACTATCCCCAGCCTCCGCGGCTGGGCGTTTCACCCACCTCGCTGTACCTCCTGCACCAGTATGGCAGCGGAAGTGCTGAGACCGCTTATCTCCGTCTCCGCAATACAGGTGATGGGTCTTTCCATTGGGCGGTCTCTTCCACACCTTCCGGGGTAACGGTGGTTCCCTCATCTGGAACCGCCTTTTATACTTCCACCACCCTTCTTACTGTGACCGTGTCCGCCATGGGCTATGAAACCGGCACCCACTCGTTGGGGAATGTGGTCCTAACAGGGACAAGCGCTGGAGGCCCTGTGCATGGAAGCCCGACCAACATCCCAGTTACCTTATACGTTGGGCGGGTGTACCGCTTGTATCTCCCTATCGTCTTGTGTTCGGCGCGATGAGGATCCTTCACATTCTCCAGCGCTACTGGCCCGCTCGGGGTGGAGCTGAAACCTACCTGCATGAGATTTCCGCCCGCCTGGTCGCCGATGGCCATCTGGTCACGGTGGCTACCACCGACGCGCTGGACTTTGAACTCTTTTGGGACCCTTCCCGCCGCCGCATCCTGGAACCGGAAGGCTGGCGGGATGGGGTGCGGATTCTCCGCTTTCCGGTCCGTTATCTTCCGTTTCCTCAACTGGCCTACCCGGCCTGGCGAAGGTTGCTCTGGATTCTCTCCCATCTGCGTCCCGTCCCGGTTGGCGTGCTGCAGTGGCTTTCTCGCTACACCCCCTGGGTTCCCGATCTCTGGCGCTGGCTGGCCCAGACGGATGAGCCCTTTGATCTGGTGGCCGGGATGACGATTTGTTTTGAACCACTAATGGAGGCAGGGTTGCGTTTCGCCCGACGACGGGGGATCCCCTTCGTCGCGTATCCGTTGACCCACTTGGGGGCCGGTCCTCGCCCGGGCGCCGATGCCCTCAGCCGGTTCTACACGATGCGGCATCAGGTCGCGCTGGTCCGGGCCAGCGATGCGGTGGTGGCCCAGACCCCCACGGAGCAGGCGTTTTACATCCAGCGCGGGGTTCCGCCGGAGCGGATCTTAGTGGCAGGGCCAGGGGTGAACCCGGAAAAGATCCTGGGCGGGGATGGGGCGCGCTTCCGTGCCCGGTACGGTATCCAGGGGACACTGGTTGCCTCTATCTCAAATCTCTCATATGATAAGGGTACTTTTCATCTGGTAGAAGCTGTCCGGCGCCTTCGCCAGCAGGGCAACGATGTGAGTCTGGCCCTGGCGGGAGCCTCTCTTCAACCCTTTCGGCGATACTGGGAGCGGCTTCCCCAGGAGGCCCGTAAGGGTATCTATGTGCTGGGTCCCGTCAGCGAGGAGGAGAAGCGGGACCTGCTGGCCGCCTGCGACATTTTCGCGATGCCCTCCCGCACCGACTCCTTTGGCATCGTATACCTGGAAGCTTGGCTCTATCGAAAGCCGGTCATCGGAGCCCAGACCTGGGGAGTGACGGATGTCATTCAGCATGGAGAGGATGGCCTGCTGGTTCCCTTTGGGGACGTGGACGCGCTGGCCGGGGCGATCGCCACCCTCGCCAGCCAGCCCGATATGCGGGAGGTGATGGGCCAGCGGGGGGAGCAGAAAGTGCGCGTGCTGCATACTTGGGATCGCAAATATCCCATGATTCGTGACCTCTACCGACGCCTGGTGGGAAATCCATAATGCGCATCCTCCACATCGTCCATCAGTACCCCCCGGATAAAATAGGGGGCGCTGAACTTTATACCCAGGCGATATCCCGGGCCCTGACCCGGCAGGGGCATGCTGTGGCCGTCTTCTACCGCCGGGATGCTCCCGGTCGGGGCTTGCAGCACCGGGCGGAGGACGGGGTTGATGTCTATGCGGTCTGGGACGGACAGGCCGGGCCGGCCCGGCGGTTCCTCTACACTTTCCGCAATCCATGGATCCATCGGGCGCTAATCCGAGTACTGGACGAATTCCACCCTGATGTGATCCATATCCAGCACCTGATGGGGCTCCCGGTTCTGTCTGTAAATGCCTTCAGGCAGCGCGCTCTCCCTTTCATCATCACCCTGCGCGATTTCTGGTGGTTTTGTCTCAACGCCCAATTGCTGACCAACTATAGCGGTGAGGTCTGCGTAGGGCCCCGCTACTGGAACTGCGCCCGATGTATGCTGGCCCGGGTCGGATTCCCCAGGCTATGGCCAACCATTCCCTTTCTGGCTGGTCTATCGGCCTGGCGCAATCGCCTGCTCCGCACCGTGCTGGAAGGAGCTTGTGTCCTGATCGCCCCCACCGAATTCGTGCGGCGCTGGCATGTGGCCCATGGCGTGCCGGACGAGAAAATCATCGTGTTACCTCATGGGCTGGAGAGGCCTGTTCTTTCTTCCGCACCATCGCGTCCTGCGGATGGCACAATTCGTTTCGCTTACATCGGCGGCCTCTCGTGGCAGAAGGGAGTGCACGTGTTGGTAGAGGCCTTCTCTGGGGTATGTGGGAAAGCCGAACTATGGATCGCTGGAGACGAGTCCTTTGACCCCGCCTATGTTTCCCGTCTGCGGGCGCTGGCTACGCCCAACGTTCGCTTTCTGGGCCGGCTGGACCGGAGGGGAGTTTGGCAGACCCTGATGCAGGTGGATGTGGTGGTTGTCCCCTCCCTGTGGTATGAGGCTTACTCTTTTCTTATCTCTGAGGCCTTCGCGGCCGGCCTGCCGGTGCTGGCTTCCCGCCTGGGAGCCTTGGCCGATCGGGTCCGCGATGGCGTGGACGGCCTGCTTCTGCCTCCGGGCGATGTCGCCGCCTGGCGCGCCGCGATGCAGCGCCTGCTGGATGAACCGGACCTCCTCCCTCGCCTGCGCGCCGGCGTCCAGCCTCCGATGACGATGGAGGAGCACGTGGACCGGCTGGAGACACTCTATGCTCAGGTGACTCGTCGGAACCCCTGCGTGGGGTGAAGCCGCTGACCACATTACGGAGCGCCGTCCCGGATTCCCTCGGGTGGTCGCCCCGCTGGTCCTGCCCTGGCGGGCGCCCCAACGTTGGGCGCTTTCGTAAAACAAGCGCCATGGGATGGATGTCAGGGATCCCGCGCTTTCCTTGCTTCCTTTCCTTGAAGTCGCCATCCGGACCGAAGAGCGCGCCACATCGCACAGGCCCTCCGCAGAGGCTCGGTCCATCGCCAAATCTTCGAACGCGATAGGATCTTCGGATCCTGCTGGGTCTGCAGCATGGACGCCTGTTCCTCCCGCCGAGCCAGCTGCTCTCGCCATTCCAGCAGGCGGCTCCGGAGCTGGGTGTTCTCCATCCAAAGCCGCCAGAACTTGCGCTCGTAGCGGCCGATGAGGCGATGGAGAGGTTCCGTGGACCTTCGGAACCGGACGGCCCAGGGCGCGATGAAGGAGGCATCGAAATCCACATCCCGGAAGAAGCCCCTGCGGGCGAACCGCTCGGCCCAATACTCCAGCGGCTGGACGTTCAGGTGGGTGGGCTACCCGAAGTCATAGGGCGTCGATGAGAACAGGATGTCGTCAGCAGCCTGGCAGAGGTGATCGATGGCCTTCTCCACTTCAGCGGGAGGGAGGTGTTCCAGCACCTCGATGCAGACGATCAGGTCGTAGCGGCCGGGCAGCGGCTCGAGGATCGAGGCCTTCCAGACGTAGGGCCGGATGTCCTCACAGACGTGTTGAAGGGCGTACTCCGAGATATCGATCCCGAAGGCCTCCACCCCGCGATCGCGCAGGGCCTTCACCAGGAAACCCATCGCACAGCCGACATCCATGACCGTTCGCGGTCCGATGTCGGCGACGATGCGATCGGCGATCCGACCGAAGAACTCCAGCCACTCGGGGCTTCGCTCGTAGGGCCGGCCACAACAATGACGGAAATACCATGCATCATACCAGGCTTCCGGGGATGAAGGCATCTCTTCTCCTCGCTTTGCGGATTTTCCCCAACTATAGAAAATGGGTCTGGGAGGATTGTCAAGCCCTGGGGACAGCTGCTGGTCCGTCGAAGGGTGTGCGCATCCATGGTAGAATCGCTGAGTGGCTTAGGCGGTGGATCTCTTTTGGCTCCTAGGGTTACAGGGGGTGGTCGAATCGATAGGCATAGGGACCCGGCGAGATGTGCAGGGAGATCTAAGCCCGGGCCGCTCGGAAGGGCTTGCTAGCGCTACAGGTATGATGAGGAAGGCGAGTTCTCTTCAGATCTGGATGGTCTAGGCTTCAGAGGTGAGAACAGGCTTTCCGCTTTGCTTCGATCACTGAAGCGGCGGGACGATGATGGCACTTCTAGCTGGGGGCGCTTCCGACTCTGGAGCTAGTGGTCGGTCAAACGTGATTTTATGGGTATCTACCCCATCATGGCGGCCATTTCGGCCCACAAAAACAGACTTCACTAACCATTAGTGAAGGGGTTGGGATATGGATGGCCGAGGTGGGGTTGGGGTTGGAAAAAACTTGGTAAGTAGCCTGGTGGTGAGCTTTCATAGGCCTTATGGACCATGGAAGGAGAAAGTTGTTGCACTCCTTCTTCTTGCGCTTTCGGTTCTTCTGACCGGATGTTCGTATTTTGTGGATCGAGATCAGCCTGTTGTTGCACATGAGACCCTACTTCGGTGGGAAGCTGGCCATACGGTTGGACAGACTTTCGTTGCCCGACATGGAGGATTGAGCGGAGTTGAAATCTACATAAAGCCGGGCTCAGGAGGCCACACCCTTGTCCTGCATCTACGTGAGAGCCCTCTCCATCAAGTGGATTTGAGAACAGCTCACATTGCTCTACCTCCTGGTAGTCCTGAAGGCTTCTATCGCTTTTCATTTCCTCCTATTCAAAACTCACATACACGATATTATTATTTCTTTTTAGAGCAAATAGGAACCGATCCAATCATAATACCAATCGCTGATCTGACAACGTATGCGGATGGTACCATGTATTATGATCACAAGCCAGAAGCTGTTCAAGCGGCCTTCCGACTTGTATACGATATGCTTTATATAGCACTTGACCTGTTATTAATGACATTTTGGTGGATTGTGTGGTGCGGTATTGTGATTATAATTCTATTTCTTTGCGGCTATATGATAGTTCGTAGATGGTCTAATGAGAGAGGTTTGGATTTTACATCTACATTGATCATAAGCGCGGCAAGCGCCTTGGGTCTGTGGATGGTGATCTTGGTATGGATGGATGTGGTGGGTGTCCGCCTCAATAAAACAAATGTCCGATTGATTGTGGCTGCGGGCATTCTCATAGGGTTGATTTTCTGGATTCGGGATCATCATCTTTGGCGGCGTAGGACGTATTGGCTCGGTGAGGATCCGTGGGCCACCTTGGCAGTTTGGGTAGCTGTGCTGGCTGCTCTCGCGTTACGCCTTTTCGTAGGGCGCGGGATGGTAATGTTACCGGGCAGTGATACCTATCATCACACCTTGATTGTTCAGTTATTTGAAGAACAAGGAGGTATTCCTCGTTCTTATGACCCTTATGCTCCCTTAATTAGCTTCTCTTATCACTTTGGCTTTCACAGTATTGTGGCCCTTTTCCGCTGGCTATTTGAGACGGACTTGTTGAGCACTACGAAGGTGGTGGCCTTAGTGTTAAATGGAACTATTGCGGCCACCGCTGGTTTTGCCACTGAAACTTTAACACGCAATCGGTGGTCCAATGTCATTACGTCTATTTTGGTCGGATTGATAATGGTCTCTCCTTTTGCGTTGCTCCGCTGGGGACGCTTCACCCAGACTACAGGGATGTTTTTCCTTCCGCTGGGAGTCCTGATCGCATTAGCAGGAGGAGAGATAAGCAATAGGATATGGCCAATATTCATTATCGTTGGCATGGGGCTTAGTCACACGCGGGTTACCTTTTTCTGGTTGCTTTTAATGATGCTTGTGTTCTTCAGGCAGATTTGGATCAATAGATGGTCAGAAGTAAAGCGCTGGGTGCGAATGGGGGGCATTAGCTTGGCCTTAGCCTTACCGTGGTTATTGCGCGTGATATGGGTGCATTGGGACCCACAAGATATGCGCATAACTTATCCGATGTCGTATGGATACCATGATTTAATGCGATTGGAAGGAATTGTTATTTTGTTCCCTACGAATTGGTTGGTGGTAATAGGAGGAATCTTACTGACAAGGGTTGCCTTACTAAGTGGACGGACTTTTGGAATGCATGTGCTGATCGGATGGATTTTCTTCTTGATTGGAGCAGTGACAATCATTGCGCGAATTGGAATATGGATCTGGGACATTCCTACCACTATACTTTCTCTTTCGATCCCTTTAGCAGTCCTAGTTGGCGTGAGCGGAGATATTGTTGGAAAAGTCCTTCAGGGAAGAGTAAGGTTAATGGGCCGAGCCATCCTGATTACGATCTTGGGGCAGGGAATCTTGTTAGGAGTATTACATCTTCCACGGTTGATCTATACTGGACTGTTCTATTTGCGGCCTGGCGATCTAATTGTTATGCAATGGATTCGTGAAAACGTCCCAGAGAATGCGCTTTTCTTGATTGATATGGTAGAATTTGATTGGTCTCCAGGATGGATGGTTGGAATTGATGCGGGATATTGGATCCCATTATTAACTCATCGGGCTACTGTATTGCCGCCAATGATATATTCGCTTGAATGGGCGAGTCCATCGCTTTCACAAAATCTAAGTCTTGTTTATGATATTGCAAAAAACTTAAGAGATGATCGCAAAAATTTATGCAAGAATTTTAAGAGGTCGAAAATAACACATATCTTCTCGTTTAATAACAGGTTTGATTATACTGGTATCGAGTGTGTTGTGGTTTTATATCATCAAGACAGAGTTCGTATTTTTGAGATTGTCAAATAATTTAAAATTCTGTATCGAGCTTGTCTCAAAATTCCAGCGCTCTGTTGGAATATATGTTTCCTTAGAGGGTTTGTTGAGAAAGGAAGATAGATAATGTTTTGGAAGTTCATCAATGGACAGTAGGCGTTCATCGAGCTGCGCTACTGCCCAAGGCCAAGGCTGGAAGACCCTGGATCGATGGGCATAGAAGGCGGGAAGGGACCAAAGGGGACGCTCTGGTGAACCGGGAAGGGCTTCCGTTTAGTGTAACCGTGGGTCCGAGGAATGCGCATGATAGTCGCCAGTTTGGGGAGGTGCTGAAAGGATTTTGACTCAAGAAGAAGTAGATGCAGACGCGGTCGGGGGAGTCTATAGGGATGGGGTGTATGATACACGGGCGATTCGGGGGGATTGCGGCAGCGGGGGATTCGGGTCGGCCTTCCGAGGAATCCGCAGAGGAGGAAGGAGACCCGACAGGGAGTGTTGCTTTCCTTCGATCCGAAAGTCGGGAGGTTCGAGGCAGTGTGGAACGGTTCTTTGGCTGGCTGAAAGGGGGGCCGAAGGTTAACGGTTTGGCATGAAAGACTGCTTGCTACCTTCGGGGACTTCGCCTTCCTCGCCTGCTCCCTTATCGCCTGCAGAGTTTTTGAGATAAGTTCATAAATAAACACATCAACTTTTGGGCTGGTAAGCTTTTATCTGATACTAGCATGTGTCTTTTCGATGTAAAAGCCTTGTGTTAGGAGATGTGAGAAGTAGAGCCTCCCCAGGCTCGCTTGATGACTTCCAGAGGGAGTAGGCATCGATTAATACAAAAGAGTTATTGACAATGACCGATTGTGTTTCTATCATGACATAGAAGCTAGAGGCTTTTGATTTCTCTGAATAACGCTGCTTGGTGGCAACTATTTTGCAACAGATCACATTTCTGGGGAAGCAACAATGTCTAAGGATGTTAAGGCAGGTCATTATTTTAATAAACATGAGTCTACAAATCCTTTTATCAGGATGGTTGTAAACAAATACCGAAAAACTTTGCAGCGGTTGATTGTTGGTCTGCCTATTAGCTCTGCATTGGAGGTAGGTAGCGGAGAAGGATATATTTTATATTATATTCGAGAGGTAAGACCAGATATTCTGCTAATAGGATCCGATATAAGCGAAGAAATGGTGCGCTTGGCCCAGAATCGGCATTGCGGAATTATCTGGTGCGTTGCTGAAGCAGAAAATCTTCCGTTTTTAGACGACTCGTTCGATTTGGTAATAGCTTGTGAGGTTTTAGAACATGTTTTAGACCCAAATATTGTGCTTAAACAGTTAAGGCGGGTTAGCAAGAAATTCTGCATTATTAGTGTGCCGGAAGAGCCTTTGTGGAGGATACTCAACATGTTGCGTGGAAAATATTTACGTGATTTTGGAAATACGCCAGGACATATTCACCACTGGTCAGCAGATGGTATATCACGTCTAGTAAAAGACTATTTCGATAGTATAGAAGTCGTAAAGAGCGTTCCATGGGTCTTTTTGCGTGCTATTAAAAATTAATTTAATCGACACGAACAAAATCTTTTAAGGAGGTATGAGAAAATGAAAAATATTCAGAGGGTCGCTCGTGCGATTTTGGTCATTTTATTCGCTTCGGTAGGTGCTGCGCCTACTTCAGCATTACCAAGTGGCACTTGGAATACTGGCATAAAAGTTCAGAATCTGAGTTTTACTTCGTCTGCTAACATTATTGTTACACTATTTAATCAAGACGGTAGTATAGCTTACACGTTAGATAAGACTGCCAACAACAACCTGCTACAGGCACCTCCAGGCGGCTCTGTGGAAATTTATCTTCCGAATTATCCTAATGTGAGTTCTGGCAAATATTCTGCTGTGGTTAGCTCAGATCAACCTATTGGCGTGATTGCTACGCATACTAATTATGATTATGGGCTTGCTGATTCTTACAATGGTATGGAAGGGGCAACGCAGGTTTATGTTCCTTATGTTTATCATAATCACAATTATTGGTCGACCGAAATTTTTGTTCAAAACACAAGCGATTCTGTAGTCGCACATGTTTATGCAACATTTTCCGACGGATCTAAAACTCTCCAATTTCCTCTTGTGCTTCCTCCGCATGGCATGGGTTCATTTGATACTAGTCGGCCTGAGTACGATGTTTTGGGTTGGTTTATTGGTTCAGCTATAATCACCTCGACCGAAAATGTTCCTTTATCGGTTTTAGTTAATGAAAGCCGTATTGTTGGGGCTGGAAATGCGAACGGAAATGTATTGGTGAGCTTTCGTGGACTGACTCAATCTGATGCAGGTAAACGTGTTGTGCTCCCTTCTCTTTATAAAGAGTTCTCTGGCGTGAGCGGCACATGGCGTTCAGGGATTAAAATCCAAAACACAACAACTTCATCTGTGACAGTTACGGTGACTTTTCTTGCTGATCCAGACAGCCCAACTGGTCCTTGGATGGGCAAGCGAAGCAATCTAAATATACCGGCTTTGGGATCTGTTGAGTTATATCTACGAAATGCTGGGATTTTAGATGGTGGAGCATCTATTCCTAATATGTTTAAAGGATACGGTATAATTGATGTAATTGAGCCGACTGACGGAAAAGTGGTAGCTACTGTTATTCATACTAACTACGAAGCTTCGGGGGGCAAAGGAGTTGCAGTAGGATATTTTGGTATGGCTAGCGGGGCGAGTCGCCTAAGCTTTCCTTCTCTATATGGTCGCTGGCCTTCCGGGGCAGGTCAGTGGGTCTCAGGAATCAAAATCCAAAATATAGGAACAATTACAGCTACCGTTACAGTCAATTTTATGAGCGATCCAGATATTTCTAATCCCTCATGGGTTGGACAACGAAGTGGAATTTTGCTTGGGCCAGGACAAGCGATCGAGTTATATCTAGCTAATCCGATCTTAGATGGTGGTCAATATGTACCACCTGCTTGGAAAGGATCTGCTTTGGTAACTTGCAGCGAGCCAGGATGCGAGCTTGTGGGGACAGTGATTCACGCCAATTATGGTCGTAATGTTGCTAATATGTATATGGCAATTCCGATAAAATAGGAAAAACTCTCTTTTGAAAACTAAATTGTTGGGATTTGGAACAAGGGATTCAGTATAGGGCCTAGGTACCGGATCAGAGACATCAAGATCTGGTATCTAGGCTCTATGTTTGATTCGGTCCGACAATCCAAAGTTGTTTTAACTATGTTCGTTCGTATTGGCATAGAGTACCTAGGCCAATTTAGAGTATAATGGAACCAGCTTAAAGGATCGAAACCCCCTCTTACCGTCTGATTCTTTGCTTAGTTGTCTCAGAACACATGTGCAATTGCCTGAGAAGCGCCTTATGACGATTAAACGGCCCACCGAATTATCTGGCTGGTGCGGGAGCAGAGGCTCCACCTAAAAGCTGTACACATCGGGATAAGGCATGGTCGAGATCGACGAAATTAGCGTTACAGCCGGACATAAGGGCTGGACTCTCCGCAGGGATCCTCGAGCCTGCTCATCCTCTCTCAACGGCAGGAAAAGATGCGTGGGCGCGGGCAGGGGAGCGCCGCCCAGGACTGCCTGGCTGTGGGGTTGATGCTTGGCCGAGAACAAGGTGGCCTTGTCTTAGCCGTGATGCTCAACTTGGAGTGTGGAAGTTTAAAGCCGATGATAATCTAAGTGATTGCATCGGAGAGCACGATTTACATGGATTCGGTCAAAGGCTCCAATTTCGTGGGGAAGTGAGGGTATCATCATTAGTAATAAAAACCTGACAAGAGCCCGTTGAAGTCCGTCCGTCTCCGACTGTATGCATCATTCCTAATACGAGTGATTATATTTATGTGAGGAAAAAATGACTTATAAAAACATTTTTGTTTGTATAATTCTTTCTGTTATTTTGGCTATTTCATGTCAAAAGAGAGATTCTTTGGTTCTGAGCCCGTTCGTGCAGGAAAAGCAATCTTATAAGCTAAGCGAAATTCATGAACAAATAGAACTCGAACAAGGAAAAATCTCTAGACTATCGGACTATATCCCTACACCTTTTCCTGGATATGGTATTGTAACCGGAAAAATAGTAACAAAAGATCCGGCCAGAATGATCGGCTTGAGTATCTTTCTTGGTGATATTATAATTATAAGTGAGAACAGGCATGGAGCATTTTTGGACAAAAAAAGGGCTCCTATAGGTATTTTCGATTATACAACAGGACGGTTTATTTTCGAGAAAGTTCGCCCTGGGATTTATGCTCTTATTATTTCCGAACCCGAAAGTGGAGGTTGGGTATATATGACTAATGAGGGTGATGTTGTGGTAATTAAAGTATTGGAAAACAAAATTACAGATTTAGGAGAGCTTACATTTGATCGATAATCTTGTCCAAAGGTGTATCGCTCTGTTGTAGTACGCTGTAGCATACTATTTAAAGATCTGTTGGAGAGGTGAATGGCGATAGGGTTTCGAGAGTTAACAGATGAGCAGAGACCTTCTTGGATTTGACGCTAATTGCGCTTTTCCCCGTGTTCGTTCGCTGTTAACCTCCTGGTTGCCGAATTTCAACATGGTGTTGCACAAAATGGGGCATCGGGGCTAAAGCCGGGTCTCCAACTCCCGTAGTCGACGCATGATTTCTTCCAGCAGTCTCCGGTTGTCGCCGATACGATCGGCCAGGAGGCCGAAGAGGAAGATTAAGAAGGCGAGAATGATGGAAAGGGTAGCGACGATCAGGGATTGCAAATGGCCCCGCAGGGCGAAGCCCTCGGTGACGAAGAACCAGGCCAGCCGGGCGAAGAGGATCAGGCCGATCAGCCAGAAGGGGAGTGAAATATAGAAAAAGGCCTTCAACGGCTCGTAGCCCGCGTAGACTCGCACCAGCGTGGCCCCTTGGCGCTTGATGAAGTCCCACACTCCGTGATGCAGCCGCGAGGGCCGCGGGGTGGGTCGGGCGCGCACCGGAACGTGGGCGACGGCCAGCCGCCGTTTGCCCGCTTGGATGAGGTGCTCCACAGTGTAAGAGAAGTCGGTGAGCACGATGAGGCGCAGGGCCGCCTCCCGGGTGTAAGCCCGGAAGCCGCTCGGCGCATCCGGGATCTCCACTCCAGAGGCCCAGCGCACAACCGCCGAACCCAGGGCCGAGAGGGCCCGCTTGGGCCAGGGGAAGTGTGTGAGGCGCATCACCTGCCGATCACCCACTACAAGATCCGCCTCCCCCCGCAGGATCGGGGCGATCAGGGCCGGGATGTCCGCCGGATCATACTGGCCGTCCGCATCCAGGTTGACGATGAGATCGGCCCCCAGGCGCAACGCAGCGTCCATCCCGGTCTGGAAGGCCGCCGCCAGCCCCCGGTTGCGCCGATGCCGGATCACCACGTCCGCCCCCGCCGCCCGGGCGACCTCCCCCGTGCCATCGCGGGAGCCGTCGTCCACCACAAGGACTGTCACCTGATCGATCCCCGGGATCCGGCGCGGGATCTCCTGGATCACCCCGCCGATGGTCTCCGCTTCGTTATACGCTGGGATCTGAACAACGAGATGCATCCCACCCTCCTCGGCTTCCTCCTAAGGATGATAGTCCCCCCATCGGCTTCCGCCAAGGGGCGGTGGCGATCTCCTGCTGTTCTCGTTACACTCCTCTTGATCCAAACGCACCCGATGGGGAGGCAATGGAAAGGGAACACCGCTGGGGACGCTGGGGGCTCTTGGTAGGGCTGCTGCTCCTGGCCGCCGCCCTTTATGCGGACCGCCTGGGCGGTCCTTCCCTCTGGTTCGACGAGGGATGGTCCTGGCATCTGGCCCGGATGTCGATCCCCGCGATGCTGCAGGCCACGGCGGCGGACCGCAGCCCCTTCCTCTATTACTTGTTTCTCCACTTCTGGATCCGAGCGGCCGGGGAGAGCGAGTTCGCCCTGCGTGGGCTGTCCGTGGCCTTCGGCCTCCTCGCGGCCGCCCTGGTCGCGCGCCTGACGGCCCGAGGCTGGGGACAACCCGCCGCGGCCTTCGCGGTCCTCACGATGGGGCTCTCCCCTTTCTGGCTCTACTACGTCCAGGAGGCCCGGATGTATGCGATGCTGGCCGCCGGCGTCCTGGCCCTCTGGGCGGCGACGGAGGCGGCGCGCCGCCGGCCCTCCTCCCGCCGCTTCGCCGTCTGGACCCTCCTGGCGGCCGGGACGGCCCTCACGCATTACTACGGGTTGTTCCCCGTGGCGATGATGGCGGCGGCCCTGGGCGTGGGGAGCCGGCGGCGTCCGGAGGCCCTCCGGCGATGGGGATGGAGCATGCTGGCCCTCATGGCCCTGGTGGGGCCCTGGCTGGCCTTTGCCCACCCGCGGTTCCTCCAGCCTGAGGCCTTCATCCGGCCGCCGATGACGGCGGAAGGCCTGCTGCAGGAGCTGGCCCGAGGCTTCTGGGGCGGGGAGGGCATCGCCCGGCTCGCCGGGCTGCTGGCCACGGCCGCCCTGATCCGCCCGGATCCCTTCGTCCGCCGATGGGCGATCGGGACGCTGGGGACCTTCGGGCTGATGATGGCGGTGCTGCTGACCCTGTTCGCCCGCTTCGCCGTCTTCCACCCGCGCTACGCCATCTTCCTCTGGGCGATGTGGATCCCCGGCGTCGGCGGCGGGGCCGCCCGGCTGGGAGAGCTCCTTGGCGCGCGGATCCGGGGGATCCCTCCTCCCGCCCGGGGATGGCTCGGCGCGCTGGCGCTCCTCCCCCTATGGGGGATGATGGCCGCTCCCTGGCGGACGTGGTGGGCGGATCCGGGCCACGGCCGCGATCCGTATCGAGAGGCGGTGGCCCACGTGGCCCGGCAGATCCGGCCCGGGGAGGCCGCCCTCGCCCTGCGGGCCAACTGGGCCGTTCTGTACTACTGGGAACGCATGGGAGTTCCCGCCCCGCTATGGATGGGCCCGGAGTCTCCGGTGTGGGACGAGGCGGCTGTCCGCGCCGCGCTGGAGGATGCCCGCCGCCGCTATGGCCCCGCGGACGGCCCCTGGCGCCTGTGGCTCTTCGGCTGGCAGCAGGAGGTGGTGGACCCCCTGGGGCTGTTCGACGGGCTGCTGCTGGCGAACGGCTTCGAGGTGGGGGGGCAGCCCTTCGGATCCTTGTGGGTGGCCTATTACGAGACGTGGCCGCCCTTCCAGGGGTTCGCCTTCACGCCCTTGAAGGCGGATTTCGCAGGGAAGATCGAGCTGCGGGGCGTTGGCCTGCGCCGGCCGCGCTGGCCGGGGGATGTGCTGGGGGTGACTCTGTGGTGGGCCCGGGCGGGGCCGGTGCCCCAGGCCCCTCGGGTCTTCATCCATGTTCTGGACGCCTCCGGCCGCCTGGTAGCCCAGCGGGACGGGCCGCTGCCCAACGATCTGACCCCGATCTCCACTTGGCCCCCCGATCACGCCTTCCCGGTCTTCACCCGGGTGATCCTGCCCCGGGAGCTCCACGGCATCTACCGGATCCGGGTGGGTCTGTATGACCCTCGCTCCGGAGCCCGATGGCCGGTCCAGGTGGATGGCTCCATCGGGGATGGCGTGGAGGTGGGGACTCTGGAGATTCCGTAACCCCGTTGGCCTGCGCCCCACCGAAAGGGGAACAAAATGCGTGGAGGGCTCCAGAGATGGGGTATACTCAGAGCACGTCGGGGAACCCGGTGTGGAATCGCCGGACGGGGACGTTGGGCCTCAAGGGATGCGGCAGGCAGGAAGCTTTCCGCAGGGGTGAAGTCGGGTCGGGAGAACCGCTGAGATGCCGGAGCGGCTTTACCTGATCCGGCACGGACGCACGGCGTGGAACGCCGAGGGACGGATTCAGGGGTGGGCGGACGTGCCACTGGATGACGTGGGCCGGGAGCAGGCCCGGCGCCTGGCGGAGCGCCTCCGGGCGCGCCCGCCGGAGCTCATCCTCTGCAGCCCACTGTGGCGGGCCTATGAAACCGCCCGCATCCTCGCCGCCGTCTGGGAGGTCCCCATCGAGGTCGATGAGCGCTTGAAGGAGCGAGGCCAGGGGCCCTTCGAGGGACGCACCGGGGTGGAGGTCGCCGCGCTGCAGCAGGCCTGGCGGGAGATGGAGCGGGATCCGACGGCGGAGATCGCGGGGGTGGAGCCCCGGGCGGCGTTCGCCGAACGGGTGTGGGCGGCGATGGAGGCCGCGATGGCGCGGCCGGAACGGACACTGGCCGTGGTGGCCCATGGGGGGACCTTCAGCATGTTCTTCCGCCAGTGGCTGGGCCTCCCCCTCGATCGGCCCTCCCCCTTCCGGTTCGACAACGCCTCGCTCACGGAGCTGGCCCTCCGCGACGGCCGCTGGATCGTGGTGACGCTGAACGATACGTGCCATCTGACCGATCTGTAGGCGCACGGCCCCTCCGTCTTCCGTGACGGAGGGCCGTCCACGAACATGGGTGCGCCGGGGGCTTGGGAAGCCCAGCTGGTGCGTTCGGGCTGGAATTCGCAGTCGCCCCCTTCGACGTGGCCTCGTCATACGTCCACCGGTTCCTCTTTCGGAATCGTCGCGGATGCCTCCCTTTTCACGCCCCTTCTTTCGGATTCCGGGGATCCCGACTATGATGGATAAGCTGCGTCATCCTGACAGGGAGGTCGTTCGCGAATGCCCGGGCCGTCATGGCGCTATGGGGACCTGATCCTGGTGGCGGGCTCCGGCCATCCGCAACTGGCCGAGGAGATCGCCGACTGTCTGGGGATCCCCCTTCTCCCCCGCGAGATCATCGTCTTCCCGAACGAGAACATCTTCGTCCGCCTGCTGGCCAGCGTCCGCGGGCAGGACGTGTTCGTGATCCAGAGCACCGCCTCGCCGGTGAACTACAACATGATGGAGCTGTTCATCCTGCTGGACACCATCAAGCGGGCCAACGCGGGCCGCATCACGGCGGTGATCCCTTACCTGGCTTACGCCCGCAGCGACAAGAAGGATCAGCCCCGGGTGCCCATCACCGCGCGCCTGGTGGCGGATTTCATCGCCGTGGCCGGGGCCGATCGCTGGGTGACCATCGACCTCCACGCCAGCCAGATCCAGGGCTTCTTCAGCATCCCCGGCGACGAGCTCACGGCCTTCCACTTGCTGAGCGATTACCTACTCGAGAAGAACTTCTCCCCTGAGGAGGCAGTGGTGGTGGCCGCCGACTTGGGGTTCGCCAAGAAGGCCCGCAACTATGCGGCCAAGCTCAATCTGCCCATCGCCTTCATCGAGAAACGCCGCACCGGCACCCAGACGGAGGCCCTGACGGTGATCGGCGAGGTGGCCGGCCGGAAGGTGATCCTGGTGGACGACGAGGTGGACACGGCGGGCTCGGTCAGCGGCGCGGTGCGGGTCTTGAAGGAACAGGGGGCGGCGGAGATCTACCTCTGCTTCACCCACGCCGTCCTCTCCGGTCCCGCCGTGGACCGCCTGCGGGCCTTGCCCATCCGGGAGATCATCTGCACGAACACCATCCCCATCCCACCCCATAAGCGACTCCCGAACATGACCGTCCTCTCCGTGGGGCCCATGCTGGCCGAGGTGATCCGCCGGATCCACGAGGGCCGCTCGGTCGGCCAGCTGTTCAACGAGTGAGGGGGGACGGGGATGGGGCCGGCCGGAGGGGTCCGCCGGAGCAGGACCCTCGGATGGATCGGACTTGCGGTGTTGCTGCTGGGGATGGGGCTCCGGTTCTACCGGCTGGACGCCCAGAGCCTGTGGTATGACGAGGGGACGTCGGCCGGTCTCAGCGCCAGCCCTGTCCGGCGGATCGTGGAGGCGGCGGCCCAGGATATCCATCCGCCGCTTTATTATCTGCTCCTTCACGCCTGGGGCGCGGCCGCCGGACGTTCGGTCTTCGCCCTGCGGGCCTTCTCCGCCCTCGCCGGGGTGCTGCTGATCGCGGCGACGGGAGCGATGGCCGCCCGGCTGTTCGGCCGCCGCGCCGCCGGCCTCGCCATGCTGCTGATGGCCGCGCATCCCCTGGCCGTCTACTATGCCCAGGAGGTCCGGATGTATGCCCTTCTGGGCCTGTGGGCGGCGCTGCACTCCCTCTTCTTTCTGGCCTGGCGGGCGCGGCCCCGGCCGGGGCGGGCCCTGGGCCTTCTCCTCACCGGGGCCGCCGGCCTCTACACCCACTACGTGTTCCCGGCGATCCCGGCCGCCCACGGCCTGATCATGCTCGGGGAGGCGATGGCGCGGGGCCGGTGGCGGCGTCTGGTCCGCTGGCTGGGGTTGCAGGCGTGGATCGGGCTGGCCTTCCTGCCCTGGGCCCCGGCCGCCCTGGCCCAGCTCCGACAGTGGCCGGCGCCGGCCCCGGTTCCCCTCCCCGAAGCCCTCCAAGCCATCCTGCGGGCCCTGGGCTGGGGGATCACCCTGCCGCCGGAGGTCCCTCCGCTGGTCCTTATCATCCCCCTGGGGGGGATCGCCTTCGCCTTCGTTGGATCCGAACGCCGGGGTGGGGGGATCGGGCTGGCCCTGGCGCTGGCCCCGGTGGCGCTGGTGCTGGGACGGGGGGCCTATCGGGAGGCCAACCTCAAGTTCTTCATGGCCGCCCTCCCGGCCTTCGTGGCCCTCTGGGCCGCCGGCCTGGCGGCCATAAGGAGGCTGCAGGGGGCGGCCGGGAAGGCCGTCTTCGCCCTCGCCCTGGGGCTGGTGGCGCTCCCGACGGGCCTCAGCCTGCGGGCCCTGTATTTCGACCCCCGTTTCGCCCGGGACGATTACCGGGGCCTGGCCCGGGCCCTGGCGGCATGGGTCCGGGCGGGGGATGGGATCCTCCTCTACGCGCCCGGCCAGGTGGATGTCTTCACCTATTACTGGCCGGACGCCCCGCTGGTGCCGGCGCCCCGGGGGCGGCCGCCTGCGCCGGAGGAGATCGAGAGGACACTGGGCCCCGTGCTGCAGGGGCAGGGCCGGCTGTTCGTGCTCTGGTATGGGGAGCGGGAGGCCGACCCGGCGGGACAGGTGGAGGCCTGGCTGGACGCCCATGCCTTCCGGGCAGAGGAACGGTGGGTGGGACGGATCCGCTTCGCCGTCTATGGGCTGGGGACGCCGGAGGAATCGCCCGCCCCTGAGGTTCGGTTCGGGGAGGCCATTGAGGTGGCGCGGTATGGGCTGACAGCCCGCCGGGCGCATCCGGGCGATGTCATCGGCTTGGCGGTGCAGTGGCGGGCCCTCAGGCCCATCCCCGTTCCCTACAAGGTGTTCGTGCACGTGCGCGGCCCCAACGGCCGACCGGTGGCGCAAACCGATCGAGAGCCGGTGGGCTGGCGGCGTCCGACCTCCACCTGGCGCCCGGGGGAGGTGATCTCGGACGGCTACGGCGTGTGGCTGCCGCCGGATCTCCCTCCCGGGCGTTACCCCCTGGTCCTGGGCTTCTACGGCCCGGACGGCCGCCGCCTTCCGGCCTTCCTCCGGGGGCAGCCGATGGGGGAGGAGTGGCCGATCGCGATCCTGGAAGTCGAATGATAGCGATCCCGGATGGGAACCGGCCGCTGCATTCCCGAGGTGGGCAGGGGATCACTCGGGGATTTCATGGGGCGCGTAGGGGCGGCCGTCGGTGAGCCACCAGACCCCCTGGTCCCGGGCGGCCCGGGCCGCCAGTGGGTGGATCTCGGGGCCTGCCGCCACGGGGATCACCTCCGCCTCCGGCCGGGCCTTGCGCAGGATCTCCGCCCGCTCGACCGCCCGCTCCACATCGTCGGTGTCTACCTTCGCGGAGACCTCCACCACCAGGAAGGCCTCGCCGCCGGTGGCCCGGGAGCGGCCCCGGACCAGGACGTCGGATTCGTCCAGCTCGGCAGCCTCCTCTGCAGTTAGGCGGCCAGCGGCCTCGGCCTCCCGCAGCAGCTGTTCCCGCTCCTCCACGGAAAGGATGTGGGGGTCGAGGAGCAGGTGGCGATAGCGGCGGGATCGGGTGCGGTAGCGGTCCTCGTGGATCCAGCCCCGGGTCAGGCCATCCAGATCACTCACTCGTTGGGTGAGGGCCCGGATGGCTTCGGCCATCTCCGCGAAGCGGCGGTCGGTCTCGGCGCGTTGGGCGACGAATTCCTCGTAGTGTCGGCGTTGG
>NZ_FYEK01000055.1 GCF_900187885.1 Thermoflexus hugenholtzii JAD2
CGTGCTGGGGCCAGGGGGGTTCTTCCCAGACCAGGCGGGCGGTGGGGTGGAAGACCCCCCAGGGGTCCTCCCGGGCGACGAAGCCGACGGGGTAGGGGGTGATGCGGAAGCGGTGGGGTGGGACCTGGACCTGGAGGGAGATGGTCTGGCCGTAGTAGTCCCGCCAGGCGCAGGTGCCGGCGCTGTCCCCGACGCTGGAGCCCAGGGTGGGGTCTTCCAGGCAGTAGGTTTTCCAGGCGGTGTTGGCGGTGGGGCAGAAGTCGGGGCCTTCGCCGAAGCGGTGGGTGATCTGAACATTTCCGGCGCAGTCGATCTCGGCCTGGGCCTCGGCGCAGGAATTGCGGCTGGAGCCGGGGAGGATCACCCCGATGGTCCAGGTCCCGGTGCACCGC
>NZ_FYEK01000056.1 GCF_900187885.1 Thermoflexus hugenholtzii JAD2
CCAGGGGTTAGTCGAGGATTTTGGTGACCACGCCGGCGCCGACGGTCAGCCCCCCTTCCCGGATGGCGAAGCGCAGCCCTTCCTCAATGGCCACCGGCGCAATCAACCGCACCCGCAGGTTCACATTGTCCCCCGGCATCACCATCTCCACCCCCGCCGGCAACTGAATCTCCCCCGTCACATCCGCCGTCCGAAAGTAAAACTGCGGCTTATACCCGCTGAAAAACGCCTTGTGCCGCCCACCCTCCTCCTTCTTCAACACATACACCTCCGCCTCAAACTCCCGATGCGGCTTGATCGTCCCCGGCGCCGCCAGCACCATCCCCCGCTCCACCTCCTCCTTCGCCACTCCCCGCAACAAGCACCCCACATTGTCCCCCGCGATCCCCTCCTCCAACGCCTTGTGAAACATCTCAATGCTCGTCACCACCGTCCGCTTCACCTCCTCCCGCAACCCCACAATCTCCACCTCCTCCCCCGGCCGAATCCGACCCCGCTCAATCCGCCCCGTCACCACCGTCCCTCGCCCCTTAATGCTAAACACATCCTCTATCGGCATCAAAAACGGCTTGTCCACCTCCCGCACCGGCTCCGGAATATACTCATCCAACGCCCGAATCAGCTCCCAAATCGGCCGATACTCCTCCGCCTCCGGATCCGTGCTCTTGCTCTCCAACGCCCGCAACGCACTCCCCCGAATCACCGGCACCTCATCCCCCGGATACCCATACTGGCTCAGCAAATCCCGCACCTCCAACTCCACCAACTCCAATAACTCCGGATCATCCATCATATCCACCTTGTTCAAAAACACCACCATCGCCGGCACGTTCACCTGCCGCGCCAGCAACACATGCTCCCGCGTCTGCGGCATCGGCCCCTCCGGCGCCGCCACCACCAATATCGCCCCATCCATCTGCGCCGCACCCGTAATCATATTCTTGATGTAATCCCGATGCCCCGGACAATCAATATGCGCATAATGCCGCCGCTCACTCTCATACTCCACATGCGTAATGTTGATCGTAATCCCACGCAACCGCTCCTCCGGCGCCTTGTCAATCCGCTCAAACGGCACAAACTCCGCCAAACCCCGCAACGACAACACCTTCGTAATCGCCGACGTCAGCGTCGTCTTCCCATGATCAATATGCCCAATCGTCCCCACATTCACATGCGGCTTCGCCCGCACAAACACCGCCTTCGACATCGCTCGCCTCCT
>NZ_FYEK01000057.1 GCF_900187885.1 Thermoflexus hugenholtzii JAD2
GCCCATCGTCAGGAGTTCCTGGCCCACCAGGCCCAGACCCAAGCGCAGCTTACCGAGCTCAACGGGGCCGTCCGCAACCTGACTGAGGTTGTCCACGCTTTCAGCGAGACCGTCCATAACCTGGCCGAGACCCAGCTGGGGTTGGCGGAGGCCCAGCGTCGCACCGAGGAGAACCTCCAGCGCCTGGGAGAGGCTTTCACTGCCCATCGTCAGGAGTTCCTGGCCCACCAGGCCCAGACCCAAGCGCAGCT
>NZ_FYEK01000058.1 GCF_900187885.1 Thermoflexus hugenholtzii JAD2
GACGGAGCGGTCATAGTCGGCGGAGGTTTCGGCCACCTCCACCACCAGGAGGACGTCCTCGGGGCCCGGGTGGGCGGAGGCGTAGAAATCGGGGCGATAGCGGAGCAGCGCCACATCCGGCTGCGGCTC
>NZ_FYEK01000059.1 GCF_900187885.1 Thermoflexus hugenholtzii JAD2
GCGTGGAGCTCATCGAAGGAGAACTCGTCACCATGAGCCCCATCGGAAGCCGACACGCCGGCGTGGTGGATCGGCTGAATCATCTCTTCTCTCGACGCACCGGCGAGGGGATCATCGTGCGGGTCCAGAACCCGCTCCGGCTCAGCCCGCACTCCGAGCCGCAGCCGGATGTGGCGCTGCTCCGCTATCGCCCCGATTTCTACGCCTCCGCCCAC
>NZ_FYEK01000060.1 GCF_900187885.1 Thermoflexus hugenholtzii JAD2
TCGTGGTCATCGCCATCCTCACCATCCTGGGCACCCAGGTCAGCACCGTGTTCTCCTCCATCGTCAGCGGCCTGCAGGGTTCGTAAAGCACCCCTTCTCCTCCCCAAGGGCCGGGATCCTGTTCT
>NZ_FYEK01000061.1 GCF_900187885.1 Thermoflexus hugenholtzii JAD2
CTGCCTTTGGCACCACGCCTCGAAGGCCTGCCGCTGGTGATCTGCTTCCTTCCGGCTGGGTGCGTGCGCCACAGCCCGGAGCATCTGCTGGGTTTTGGGGAGCGGGTCCAGCACGTTGAGGATCTTGTGGTTCCAGCACCGCTGCTTGGCCGTCTCCGGCCAGATGTTCCGCACCGCCCCCCAGATCCCCAGGTGCCCATCCGTGATGACCCGCTGGGGCGCCCGCAACTCCCCGGTCCCGCAGGTCCCACTTCCCCCGGCTCCACGCTCCCCACCCCCTTCCGGCCGTCCACCCACCCTACGATCACTACCAGCACCGCCGCCTTCTCCTTCTCCGGCCCCGCTCGCACATATCCCCCATCCGCCCACAGGTACACCGGCTCCAGATCCTCCAGCCACCTCCTCCGCCACGCCTCCCACTCTGCCTGCCACGGCTCCTTCAGCCGGGCCACCGTGCTCGCGGACAGGGAAGCGTCCTCTCCTAAGTAACCCCCGCAGGGCCAGGTCAAAGTCCCCCTCCGCCAGCCCGTGCAGGTGCAGCTCCGGCAACAGCTCCCCCACCTCCTGGGTTCTCCGGGCAAACAGCGGCAGGATTCGGCTCACAAAGCGCTCCTCCAACCCCCGCACCCGGGGCTGCCGCAACGTCACCGTCCCCAGGGGTGTGGTCAGCTGGCGAGGCTTCCCATACCCGTTCCGGTACCCCGGTAAGGCGCCTACCTCCGCTCGCCGCTGGCACCGAGCCCGCCCCCAAAGCTCCGTCACCTCCGCCGCCAGGACCCATTGGACGAGCTCCTGCATCCGCTCCCGGAGCTACTCGTGGAGGGTCTCCCAGGTAGGAATTGACAACTGCTCCCGGTGCGTGCTGTGCTGCTGCATGGCGGTGTCCTCCCTCCTCAGGCCTGTAGCCCGTGGTTTTCTTCTTAACTAAGGGTACACCGCCCTCGCCTTTTCCACACCCCTCGAGGGTACCTCGCTTCCGGCGGTTCCGCTCCGGATGGGGGTGACTTCAATCGAAGCGGAAACGCCACACGCCGAGGCCGAAGAAGGCCGCCGCGAACGCCGTCAGGGCGCCCACTTTGGGCCATACTTCCTGCAGCCCGTATCCGCGCACCAGCAGATCCTGATAGGCGTCCAGCGCCCAGGCGTGGGGCGTGAGGAGACCGAGCGTCTGAAGCCAGTCCGGCATAACGAAGCGGGGGACGAAGCAGCCACCGAGGGCGGACATGGTCAGCAACAGCAGGACAGTGAGGCCGCCCGCCTGGGCCTCGGTGCGCACGATGGCTGCGACTAACACCCCCAGCCCGGTGGCAGCGGCCGCGGCGGCCAGGCTCACGGCCAGCAGGGCAAGGGGGGAGCGCCCGAGGCTCAGGCCGAACAGCCAGCTGGACGCCCCGAGCATGATGGCGATCTGGATCAGGTTGATGAGGTAATAGGGCAACAGCTTTCCCGTCAGCATCACCGCCCGGCTCATCGGCGCGGCCAGCAGCCGGCGGAAAGTTCCTTCGCGCTTTTCCTGCAGCACCGATCCGGCCAGCAAGCTCACGATCCAGAAAACGCCGTAGATCGTGTAGCCGGGGACGTTTTGCTGGAAGGTGTTTGGAAGTTTCTCCACCCGCATCCCGGGCGGGGCCGTTCGTTCCAGGGCGACCACGGGCTCCTCTCCACCGAGCAGGCCGCCGGACATCGCCTCCTGAGCCCGGGCTTTGAAGGCCTCGCGCTGCTCCGGGGGGACCTGGGGCGCCAGCTGCGTAAAGAGATAATCCAATCCCTTGGGCATCATCGCGGTGTAAGTGCTCCGCTCGATCAGGCCCTGCAGTGTGCCCAGGATGGGCTCGACGAACGGACTGGAGGTCGCCGGGTCTACGATCACCCATATCCGGGTGCGGCGGCGCGGCGTGGCCCCTGGATCCTGGGCCAGGACCTCGGAGAAATCGGGAGGGAAAACCAGGGCCAAGTTGCGCTTTCCTTGGAGGATCAACTTCTCCGCCATCTCCCGGGTCAGGGGCTGGCCTTCCCAGGCTGTTTCCACCTGGAAGGCCTCCATTTCGTCCAGTTGCCGGATGATCGTCGCCGCCTGGGTCCCCATGTCCTGGTTCACGACCAGGATCCGGATGGGGTCTTTGCCGGGCTCAAACAGGCCGCCCAGGGCATAGCTCATCACCACAATGAACATGAAAGGCTGCAGGAAGATCAGCGCCACCGCTCCGGGATCCTTAAAGAAAATCTTAAGATCCTTCCAGGTGAAGGCGAGGATCTGGTTCAACATAGCGCACCCTCTAATCGCGCAGCCGCTTGCCTGTGAGGTGCAGAAAGACGCTCTCCAGGTTGGGCTCCAGCACCTCCAGGGAGAGGATAGGGATATCGCGGGCGTTGCATAGTTGGATCAGCTCCAACAGGGCCGGGCGGGCGGCGCGGGTTTCAATTTTGAGTTGCCTGTCCCGGGAAGAAGCCGCTCGCACATGAGGCAAGGCGCGGACAGCGGACAGCAGATCCTCCATATGTTCCGCTGCTACCTCCATGTGGATGACCCCGCCGCCCAGCAGGCCGATCAGCCCTTTGGGCGTGTCCAGGGCCAGGATGCGTCCCTCGTCCATGATCGCCACCCGGTCGCAGAGCTGCTCCGCCTCCTCCATGTAGTGAGTGGTGTAGAGAATGGTCATCCCCTCCGCCCTCAACCGCTCGATGTGCTCAAAGATGAAATTGCGCGATTGAGGGTCCACCCCCACGGTGGGCTCATCCAAGAGGAGAAGGCGCGGCCCGTGGATGAGGCCGGCGGCGATGTTGAGACGGCGCTTCATCCCACCGGAGAAGGTGCGCACCGTGTCCCCCGCGCGATCGCGCAGCCCCACCAGGTCCAGCACAGTAGTGATGCGTTCCTGGAGGGCTGTCCCCCGCAGGCCGTAGATGCGGCCGAAGAAGGCCAGGTTGTCCCAGGCGCTGAGGGTGGGGTAAAGGGCCAGCTCTTGGGGGACGAAGCCGATGAGCGGTCGGATCCGATCTGCTTCTCGTCGCAGATCATATCCGCAGATGAGGACCTGTCCTTCGTCCGGGGGAAGCAGGGTGGCCAGGATGGAGATCAGCGTCGTCTTTCCGGCCCCGTTCGGCCCCAGCAGGCCGAAGATCTCTCCCTCACGGACGGAGAAGCTCACCCCGTTGAGAACCACCCGATCGCCATATCTCTTGACCAGCCCGTCAACTTTGATCACAGAATTGGGTGTTCGCTTCTCCACGAAGAAATCACCTTACGGAGCGGTGATATCCATGGACCGCGGATGATAGGCACGTTCAGGCCATATTAATAAGCACAACGAGGAGTATCGCTACGATGAAATATAAAACAACCGCCATAATAGATACAGATCCGGTAATGATATACTTTAAAACACTGTTTATATCTGTCCTGAATACTTTAGCGTTGATAATGGCGCCGATTGATCCTATCAATGCCCCAAGCGCCCCACCGATAAAAACAAGAACAATCGGTAAACCGATCCATACCCATTGATACCACTTTAGAGGTTCTACAATGTCGATCAATTTGTCGTCCACGATAAGTTGTGGAACATCTAAACCCAGGAACCGCGGCTTCCATTTAGCAATTACCTGTCTGCCATCGTTACGTTGTAGCAACATTTCGCCGCGTTTACTCCCTTTGGGTGCAGACTGATTGTTAACAAGAAGCTTTGGACTCGACCAAAAACTTATCTTGACCTCAATGTTTTGTCCTTCAAAGCCCTCTAAATTCAATTTGTAGCCCATTTTTACTCCTCCTTAGTGTTGTAAAAGATCCGGGAAGGGGATTGCTATGCCTCCTGTGAAAGGGAGCCTCGCCCCTTACCCAGAACCCGGCCCTTCGCACCATTTCCCTGCCTTCCGGGTAAAGTCCTCTACGAAGGTGGTGGATCCTGTCCTCCTTGCATATATCTCAAAAAGGATGATTTGTCAAGAGCGACCGAATGGAGCTCCTATCCTCTTTTATTGTCCCATCTTGAGGGAGCAAGTGGATGGGATCGGCAGGTAGGTATTGGGCGCAAAAGGGGAGGATATATAGAAGGGAATGGTCGCAACCGGGTGGCTGGGCAGTGGGGCCAAGCTCCGGGTCCCAGAGGATGCGGATGCAGCGGATAAGCCCGGGCGTTCTCATCCGGTCTGTAAGGGTCCCGGGCAGCGCCACAAGGAGGATCGCGATGGCTTGTGAAAGGCCTTCCGGATGACTCCTGAGCAAACCATGGAGGGTCGGGGGCCGGTGCGGTGGATGGTTTTCCCGGCCCCCGTCTTCCGGTTCGTCTGCCGCCGGGCGGGGCGGACATCGAGGGGTCTGCCGCGGGGTTCAGGAGGCGACGGCCGCGGCCTGGCGTTCCATCTCCGCCCGCTGGCGGCGCAGCTCCGCGAGGGTCTTCTCCGTGGCCTCCATCAAGGCCATCAGCTCCTGGCTGGAGCGGTCGAAGGCGCGCCCCAGCACCCGCAGGAACAGGAGGAGGATCCCCAGGCCCCGCTGGACGTCGGGGTCCGCCAGGGCCTTCATCAGGGAGACCGGCCCCACGCGGGGGAGCTCCTTCATCCGCTCCGGCGTCAGCTCCCGGTTGAGCTCCTCCACCAGGCGGCTCATCATCACGGTGATCAGGGTCGGCTCTATCAGCTCCACTACGTGCAGCAAGTAGGCCAGGTTGGCCCCGATCTTCAGCAGCCGCGGATCCATCAGATACGACAGGGAATCCGGGAGCAGCTCTACCGTGTCCTCCAGAAAGGCCAGCGCCCCCGTCTCGTTCATCCGGATCAGGAGCGAGAGGGTTCGCTCCAGCGCCTCCTGAGCCTTCGGATCCTGAAGGATTTGCTCCGTCATGGCCGTGGCCTCCCGGTCGGGTTCAGCTCAGGTAAGTGGCGAACCATATGGATTCGAAGAGCATCTTGATCAAGCGGATCGCTTTGCTGCGGCCCAGCACGCCGCAGGAAGGCGGGCCGGATAGATCCAGGATGCGGGTGAAGTCGCACATGGGCAGCACGGCGTCGTCACCGAAGTCCATGATGCACATGGCGACGGGGGTGAAGCTCTCGCCGATGTAGGCACCCTTGAGCTCGGCCAGGATCTGGTTGGCCACGAACTCCGCCTGGAAGTGGGCGACCACGCCGGCCGCCGGCAGGTTGATGGCCGGGTTGACCATGTCCCCGATGGCGAACACGTCGGGATCCGCCAGACAGCGGAAGGTCTTCGGATCGACGAGGGGGAAGCCGGCGGGGGTGAGGAGGCCCGGGCACATCCCGGCCACGCTGGGCCGATGCGGCGGGACCATGATCAGCAGATCGAAGGGGATCTCCCGGCCGTCCTGCCCGAGGAGCAGCCGCCGCTCCGGGTCGATGGCCTTAGCGTGAAAGTTCCCCTCAAACCGCACGCCCTTGGCGGCCAGGATCTCGGTGATCACCCCGCTGATGGCTGGCCCCATCGCCGAGAGCGGCTGCGGGTGAGGATGGGCCAGGACGATCTCCGATTTGTCCCGCAGCCGGCGGGCGCGGAGGGCGAAATCCAGCTGCCCGGCGATCTCATAAGGCGCGGGGGGACAACGGTAGTAAGGCCCGGAGACGCCGATCACGATGCGTCCCCCCTCGAACCGCTGGATCGCCTCCCGCATCCGGAGGGCCCCTTCGATGGTCCACGGATGGTAAGCCGCCTCGAATCCGGGCATCAGATCCGGCTTCACCTCCGCCCCCAAGGCGACCACCATCAGATCGTAGGAAAGATCCTCGCCGTTCACGCGAACGCGTTTCTCGGGGATGCGGATCTCCCGGACCTCGCCCTGAAGCACCCGGACGCCTTTCTTCTCCAGGTTCTTCAGGGGCCGGCGCACCTGCTCCGGCTCCTTGAAACCCAGGGCCACCCATGGGAAGGAGGGCATGAAGTAGTGATAGGGGCTGCGGTCCACCAGAAGGATCTCGTGGGAGGTCCCACGCAGGCCGCGGGCCAGTTTGTTGGCCACCACCAGGCCGCCGCTGCCACCGCCCAGGATCATGATCCTCGCCATCTGCCACCTCCAACCTGAGGCTGAGGATGAGGAGATCCAGGGTGGATCCCCTCCATCTCATTGGATGCGAGACGCCCGGGCGGGTGACATGGGAGCAGCGCCGCGCGGTTGAATGTTTAGGATAGTGAAAGAGGTGCGGGGCAACTCGCAGGGCCGTCAGGGAGGGCCGGATGGCCACGCGCAGGATCTTCCTGGAAATCCCCGACAAGGTGCTCCTGGCAGGGAAAATGGATGAGGAATCTTTCGCCCGGGAGTTGCGCATGCTGGCAGCCGTGAAGCTCTATGAGATGGGACGCCTGTCCTCCGGGCGAGTCGCAGAGCTGGCCGGGCTGTCCCGGGTGTAATTTTTGTTGAGCCTGGAGCGATATCAGAGTTTAGGCCACCATCGCTGTTGTTCACGAGCTGGAAGAAGGACAGCGGAGAGGCTACGATGTGCATGATCCCCTCAATGATTCATGGTTGCGTGCAAGGGATCCGCAGCAGCCACCCTTTGAACGGTTAGCCCCGGATCTGGGGCCTGAGGAGCTTTCTGTGATTGCTCTGGCTCTGGAGAATCCCGGATGATAGACTTGCCCGGTGGATCGCGCAGGCAGCCGGCCTGGCGGTCTGGGGAACCCTGAGGGTTCTGCTGGAGGCCAAAGCCTGAGGGTGGACCGATCGAATCGGCCCTCTTCTCTACTCCCCCGCTTCGAGGCCCAGGTTGCCGGAGAGCAGGAGGGGGCGATCCTCCTGTTTGGCCTGGCGTTTGAGGGCGGCTAGGTGGCGGATCAGTCGCTCCAGATCCGGCCCCCGGCTCGGATCCACCACGCCGCCGACGATGGAGACCGAGAGCTCCGGGGCGCCAACAGCCTGAGGGAATTTCTCCAGGATCTCCCGGGAGACCGGGCTGAGCACATGGGGGCGGGTGAGGAGGACGAAGTCGTCGCCCCCGATGTGGCCGATGAAGTCCCGGGTGGGATCCCCGTAAGCGGCCATGGTCTCCTGCAACAGCCGGGCGAAGGCTTGCAGCACTCGATCCCCTTCCCGGAACCCATAGCGATCGTTGAAGTCCTTGAAGGCGTTCAGGTCCACATAGGCGATCCCGAAAGGCTCCCCGCTGCGGAACCGTCGCATGATCTCTGCCTCGATCTCCGGGTTCCCGGGGAGCCCGGAAAGGGGATTGGTGGCCCGCTCCCGCCGGGAGCGGCGCAGATGCATCTCCACCCGAGCCAGGAGCTCGGGGATGGCCACGGGCTTGGTGAGATAATCGTCCGCGCCCGCCTGGATCCCTCGCAGCTTGTCCTCGATGCGCCCCAGGGCGGTGAGCATCAGCACGGGGACGGTGCGCAGATGCCAGAGCTCTCTCACCCGGCGGCATACTTCAAAGCCGTCCAGGCCGGGCAGCATCACATCCAGAAGAATGAGGTCCGGCTGCCGGCCTCGGATCCACTCTAGGGCGGCCGGGCCGTCCTCCACGGCTTCTACCTCGTAACCGGCTTTGCGCAGGACGGTGGTGAGCAATTCCCGCAGGGCGGGGTCGTCTTCCACCACCAGGATCTGAGCGGGCTTCTCGGACATCGCGTATGAGCTCCATCCGGGTGACAAGGTTCAGCCCTCGCCAGCGATCTGGGCCTCGGCCAGGCAGGTCTGTGCCTCTTCGAGGAGCGCGCGCCACGGTGCCCAGGCAGGGTCTTGGGAGGCCTCCTGGAGCAGTCGCTCCAGCGCCTCCCGGCCGGGGAAAGACCCAATCACGCCCCAGACGGTGCAGGCCAGGGCGCCGGCCGCGTTACCCAACAGAGCGGCTGCCGCCGGGGAAGCGCCCCGGGCCAGGCCGAGCAGGAAGCCGGCGTCGAAGGCATCCCCGGCGCCGGTGGTATCCAGCACCGGAACCCGGAAGGCGGGCACGGTCTGTTCTTCGCCTGCTCGCCCCAGCAGGCGGCATCCCTGCTCGCCCCGTTTGAGGACGATCCAGCGCAACCGAGGCGCCTCCCGGAAGCCGGACCGGGGATCGAGCCCGAACAGGAGGTCGGCTTCGGCCTCGTTCAACAGCAGGATCTCCACTTCCCGGAGGGCCTCCCGCACCGCCTGGGGAGCCATCCGACAGGCCGGCAGCCCGGGATCCAGGGCGCAATGGAGACCTGCTGTTGCCGCTTCCCTCAGCATGGCCATTGCCGTGTGGAGGAGCGGGCTCTCTTCCAAGAGGGCGTAGCCGGAAAGATGGACGAACCCTGCCGGCGGAAGGGGGAACTCCGGGAGGCGGGCGAGCCGGCTGGCTCCCCGGTGGGAGAGCATCGTTCGCTCCCCTTCCGGCGTCACGAGAACAGTGATCACGGAGGTGGGGGCCTCAGGACACCGCTGGAGGAGCTCGATCTCCACGCCGCTGGCGCGCAGCTCCTCCGCCACCCACTCTCCCAGGGGATCCTGACCGATCGCGCCGATCAGGCGGGCCGGGAGCCCCAGCTGGGCGGCCACCGCGGCGGTGTTGGCTGCGGATCCCCCGGCCCGCAGGATCATCCGGGCAGCGTGCAGATCCTCTCCGGGCTTCGGGAGGCGGGGGAGGGCCAGGTAGAGATCCACCGTGACATCGCCGATGGCCAGCAGCACGCAGCAGGACCCTCCGTTGGGGTTGTGTTGGTCCATTGGCCGAGGCGCGCCGGCGGCCCCGCTTCAGGATGCCGGGGCGTGGCGCGCCCGGGCCCGGGCGAGGGCGCGCGCCACGGCTTCCTCCGGCGAGGAAACCGTCTCCATCGGGACGGTGATCCCCGGCCGGTGCAGCGTCCATGTCCCCAGGCCGATGACCGGGATGCCCCATTTGAGGGCCAGGGCGATCTCGGAGAGGGTGCCGAACTCCCCCCCGATGGCGATCACGGCCTCCGCGGCTCGCACGACCAGGGCGTTGCGCGCCTCGCCCAGCCCGGTGGGCAGGGGGAGACGCACGTAAGGGTTGGCCTCTGCGGGATCGCTCCCGGGGAGGATCCCGACGGTGAGCCCGCCGGCCTCCACGGCGCCCCGGCAGACGGCCTCCATCACCCCGCCGCGGCCGCCGCAGATCACCACCGCGCCGGCCTCGGCTAGCCGGCGGCCCACGGTGTAAGCCCAGGCTTCCTCCTGGGGCGTGGCCTCGCTGCTCCCCACCACCGCGATCCGGAGCGGCCGTTCAACGCTCCAGCCGCTCGACTTCATCGGCGGCCCCCCGGCCCAGCTGCCGTGAACGCACGTAAGCTGCCCAGATGGCGCGGGAGATCACCGTGCGGAAGCCACCCTTCTCCAGGTGATACAGCGCCTCCGCGGTGGTGCCCCCCGGGGAGGTCACCTGGTTGCGCAGCGCCGCCAGGTGCAAACCGGACTGGCGGGCGTAGAGGGCGGAGCCGATGACGGTCTGATACACCAGCTGCTCGGCCACCCGTCGGGAGAACCCCAGATGGACCCCCGCGTCCACCATCGCCTCCATGAAGAGGAATACATACGCCGGCCCGGTCCCGGTCAGGGCGGTGGCCATATCCAGGTAGCGCTCATCGTCCACGTAGACTTCCTCGCCCATCGCCCGCATGAGCAGGATCGCCTGCTCCCGCTGGCGCGGGGTCACCTCTTCCGTGGCCGTCCACACGGTGACCCCCTGGCCGATTTGGGCAGGGGTGTTGGGCATCGCCCGGATGATGGCGGAGACCCCCAGGCCTTCCCGCAGGGTGGCGATGCGCACGCCGGCGGCGATGGAGAAGACGAGGGCCTGCGGGCGGATGTGGCCGCGCAGCTCCGGGAGCACGCGGGGGATCACCTGGGGCTTGACGGAGAGGACCACGATCTCCGCCTCGGCAGCCGCCTCCGGGTTGTGCACGGTGGCGCGCACCCCATAGCGGCTCCGGAGCTCCTGCCCCCGCTCCGGCCGCGGCCCGCTGGCGATGATGTCCTGGGGGTCGATCAGGTTGTCCCGCAACAGCCCGCGGATCATCGCCTCGGCCATCACCCCGCTGCCGATGAAGGCGATCCGCGGCAAACGTCCATCCACCGACATCGTCCCCTCCCTTCCGAGTTCACTCCAGATCCTGCGCCCTCGCTGCTTCTCCGAAGCAAGGCGTTTTCAGGCCCCCGCTTCATGGTTGTTTGTGGAGTATAAGAAGATCCGCCGGCCCTCGCAAGATCGAAGTAGAATTAGGGAAGCGGCCGCTGGCGGATCCCCGGGCCTGGCCGGAGCGGCGGCTTCGGTTATAATTATCCCTTGCGTTGCTTTCCAGCCTTCGCGCGGAGGTTCCGACGAGATGCCCAAGCGGACCTATCAGCCCAAGCGGCGGAAGCGCTTGAAGGTGCACGGGTTCCTGGCCCGCATGCGCACCAAGGGCGGGCGGCGGGTCTTGAAGGCGCGGCGGCTGAAGGGCCGGTGGCGGCTGACCCCGCAATATGAGGGGGCCAAGCGCATCAACTGGAAAGGGAAGTATCGCGGCCCCTCCGGCCGTAAGGATTGATCTCCCCGGTCGCTGTGGCCTCGCTGGTCCGGCTGCGTCACCGCAAAGCCATCGAGCGGGTCCTGCGGGAAGGGCGGTCCTGGTCCACCCCGCTGCTGAAGCTGATCGCCGCCCCGAACGACCTGGGGGTCACCCGGGTGGCGGTCATCGCGGGGCGGCGTGCCCTCGGCAAAGCGGTCCGCCGGAACCGGGCCAAGCGCCTGCTCCGTGAGGCCGCCCGTCTGCATCTCCACGAGATCCGGCCGGGCTGGGATCTGGTGCTCATCGCCCGGCCGGATCTCCCGGAGCGCAAGCGGCAGGATGCGGAGGCAGCGCTATGCGAGGCGCTCCGCCGGCTGGGGCTGCTGGTGGCTTCGCGGGAAGGGCCCGGGGAGAGCTTCCCTAAGGAGACGGAGTGAAGAGATGGGAGGTGGAAAGGATCTCCCGGCGCGGGCGGCGATGGGGTTGATCCGCCTGTATCAGCGGTGGATCTCTCCCTTCCTGCCTCCCAGCTGCCGGTTTTATCCGAGCTGCTCTCAATACACCTATGAGGCCATCGCTCGCTACGGATTGCTCCGGGGAGGATGGCTGGGCCTCAAACGGATCGCCCGTTGCCATCCGCTTCATCCCGGCGGTTACGATCCGGTCCCATAGGGGAGCAGGGGCGCCCGGGGGCGTCGAATGAATTCGACCGGATGAGGCCTTCGGCCAACGGTCGGCCTACGCCGACCGAGGAACGTCGCCCGCGTCGGTGGAGGCCGACGCCTGGCGCGGGGGGCGCCGAATGAATTCGGCCTCCTGGGGCCTTCGGCCGACGGTCGGCCTGCGCCGACCGAGGAACGTTGCTTACGTCGGCGGAGGCCGACGCTCGGCGCGCAAGCGCCTGTAGAGGCCGATTTCAATCGGCACAAAGGTCTTCGGAGCTCCGGTCTTGCATCTCGGCCCGGTCCTCCCAGGACCGGGTTTCCGGAGGTGGCACCGTTGCGGATGTCATTGCGGAACATTCTGAAGGGATTGGGGATGCTGACGGGGGTGGTGCTGGCCGCCTGCAGCGGCGCCCCCCCGAACTGGCCGGGGATGCAGGTGGGGGATCAGACCCTTTACGTTGCGGATCTCGATCACGTGCTGGCAGTGGATCCGCAGTCCGGTCAGGAGCGCTGGCGGTTCCCTCCGAAGGATGGGAACGCGGGCGCCTGCGGCGGGGTTTACCATGCGGCCCCTGCGGTCGTGGCGGAGCGGGTCGTCATCGCCGCGGAGAACCCGGGCACGGGGGAGAGCCGCCTGTGCGGGCTGGATCGGGAGAGCGGAGCCCTGCAATGGGTCTATCCGCCGGCGGAGCAGCCGCCCCTGGGCCCCATCTTCGCCGGCCTGATCTCCGATGGGACGCAGGTCTTCGCAGGCACCGGAGATGGCTGGGTGATCGCCCTGGATCCGGAGACCGGACAACCGCGCTGGCGGACGCGCCTGCCCGAGGCCGGACGGGGGGCCGCGCGGATCTGGTCCACGCCCGTCCTCTCTGGAACGCTTCTGGTGGTGGGGACGATGGATCATCGGCTGCTGGCCCTGGATCGGGAGAGCGGGGTGCTCCGTTGGCCGGCGCCCTTCCAGGCCGGGGGGGCCATCGCGGGCGCCCTGACCCTGGACGGGGAGATCCTCTACGCAGGGGCCTTCGACGATCACCTCTACGCCGTGGATCTGTACAGCGGGCAGGAGCGCTGGCGCTTCCGGGCCAGCCATTGGGTGTGGGATGGGCCCGCAGTGGCGGGCGATCGCCTGATCGTCGGGGATATGAGCGGGAAGGTGTGGGCCCTGGATCGCCAGGGACGTCCCCTCTGGGCTCAGCCCTTCCAGGCCAACGGCCCGGTCCGCGCCCGCCCGCTGGTGGTCGAGGATCGCGTGTATGTGGCCGACGAGGCGGGATGGCTCCATTTGCTGAATCTGGCGGATGGGACGAAGGTGAAATCCGTGAACCTGGCGCCCGGGCGTCTCCTCACCTCGCCGGTGGCGGCGGCGGATCGAATCGTGGTGGCTCCCACCGGCGGTCCGTCCCGCGTGGTGGCTTTTCACCCGGATCTCCGCGAGGCCTGGAAACTGGCTCGCTGAGGGGAGCCAGACCCTTCGGGATAGCCGGTAAGGAGGCCGGATGAATCCGATCACGTTGATCACGAATCTGCTGTTCTTCCAGCCGCTGGTCAACCTGCTGCTGGTGCTCTACGCCCTGTTGGGGCGGAACTTCGTCCTGGCCATCGTGGCCCTGACGGTGTTGATCCGCCTGCTGCTCTATCCGCTGATGGCCAAGCAGCAGCAGGCAATGAAGAAGATGCAGGAGCTCCAGCCCCGCCTGCAGGAGCTTCAGAAGAAATACGGGAAGGATCGGGAGAAGCTGGCCCAGGAGCAGATGAAGCTTTATAAGGAGGCAGGGGTCAACCCTCTGGGAGGGTGTCTCCCCCTCCTGATTCAGTTCCCGATCCTGATCGCTGTCTACCAGGCCATCATCCACGTCCTGGCCCTTAATCCCATCATGGTCATCGACCTAGCCAAGCTGCTCTACCGGTTCAATGGGTTCCCCGCCCTGGCCACCCTCCTTCCCATCCAGAGCCAGTTCCTGCTCTGGGACCTGGGGCGGCCGGAGCGGATCTTCGTCCCAGTGGGTGGGATCCTGATCCCGCTGCCGCTCATGACCCTCCTGGTGATCCTCACGACGTGGTGGTCCCAGAAGGTGATGACCCCGCCGAGCACGGATCCCCAAACGCGGATGACCACCCAGCTGATGAACCTGTATATGCCGCTCTTCTTCGGGTGGATCAGCTACAACCTAGCGGTGGGGTTGAGCATCTACTTCATCGTCACCAACCTGATCTCGGTGGTCCAGTTCGCCTTGGTCACGCGGGACTGGCGAGGAGCGCTGGCCCGCCGCTTGGCCCCGGGCCGGGCCCCGGTTACTCCTTCATCTTCAGCATCTTCGGGACCTGCCACGCCGGCGCCGCCTGCCCGCCCGCGCCGCAAGGCCCGGAGCGCGAAGTGAGAGAAGAGCGGGGGACGGCCCTCGCCTTCCTGATCACCGTTCCGGATCTCCACAAAGAGGTGAGCGATTGATGACGGATCTCGGATCATCTCCGGAGCTGATTGTCAGTGGTCCGACCATCGAGGCGGCCATCCAGGCCGGGCTGGCCCGGCTGGGGGTCCCCCGGGAAGCGGTGGAGATCGAGGTGCTGGATCCCGGGAGCCCGGGCTTCCTGGGCCTGGGGGCGCGGGAGGCCCGGGTGCGCCTGATCGTGCGCCGCCCGCCGGAGACACCTCCTCCACTTCCAGCTCCGGAGCAGGTCGAGGAAGCGATCGCGGAGGCTATCCACGGCCTTCTGGAATCCCTGGGGATGTCGGCCCGGCTCTCCATCGCCCAGGAGCCGGTGGAAGGGGCGGAGGGCTCCGAGCCCTCCACCATCTGGGCGGCGCGGATCGAGGGCCCCACGGCTGGGCGCCTGATCGGCCACCATGGCCGCACTCTTTATGCCTTCCAGACCCTGGTGCGGGCCATCGTGGCCCGGCGCCTCGGGGCGTTCGTCCCCCTGATCGTGGACATCAATGGCTACCGGGCGAAGCGGGCGGAGGCCCTCCGACGCCTGGCCCTGAAGAAAGCCGAACAGGTGATGGCCACCGGCCGCCCGGTCGAGCTGGAGCCGATGCCGGCCGCTGAACGCCGGGTGATCCACATGGCCCTGAAGGATCATCCGCGGGTGACCACTTACAGCATTGGGGAGGGCGAGGAGCGGCGGGTGGTGATCGCCATGCGCTGGACTACTGAGGAGTGACGATGTCCCCCGTGGATTACGTGATCATCGGCCATGTGTGTCGGGACCGGACGCCGGCCGGCCCGATGTTCGGAGGGACAGCAGCCTACGCCGGGCGGACGGCCCTGGCCCACGGCTGGCGGGTGGGGGTGATCACCAGCACTGGCCCGGACTGGGACCCCCGGCCGGCGCTGGATGGGGCGTATCTCATGAACCTCCCGGCGGAGCGGACCACCGAGTTCGAGAACGTGTATACCCCGGAGGGACGCCGGCAGCGCGTGCATGGCGTCGCCGAGCGGCTGCTCCCGGCCGCGGTCCCCCTGGAATGGCGCCGACCCCGGGTGGTCCACTTGGGCCCTATCGCTGGCGAGGTGGATCCCTCCCTGTTGGAGGCCTTTGAAGGCGCCCTGCGCGGGGTCACCCCGCAGGGCTGGATGCGCGCCTGGGATGCTCAGGGCCAGGTCTATCCCCAGCCCTGGCGGGAGGCAGAGTGGATCCTCCCCCGCGCCGATGCGGTGGTCTTCAGCGAGGAGGACATCCAGGGGGACTGGGAGACGGCCCGTCGCTGGGCGCGTCAGACGCGCATCCTGGTGGTCACTCAGGCGGCCCGGGGCGCCACTCTTTTCCTGGACGGCCTCCCCCATCCGATCCCGGCGTATCCGGTCGAGGAGGTGGATCCCACCGGCGCGGGGGATGTCTTCGCGGCGGCCTTCTTCATCCGGCTCTGGGAGACGCGGGACCCCTTGGCGGCGGCCCGGTATGCCGCGCGGGTGGCGGCCCTTTCGGTGACCCGACCGGGCCTGGAGGGCACTCCCCGGCCCGAGGAGATCGCGGCCATCCGGCGGGAGATGGCCTTCTGATCCCGGGCGAGGGAGCGCCGAGCGATGCCGGTTTACGCCTTCGCCAATCAAAAGGGTGGGGTGGGCAAGACGACCTCGGCGGTGAACCTGGCGGCGTGTCTGGCGGCCGCCGGGCGCTCGGTGCTGCTGGTCGACCTGGACCCCCAGGGCAACGCGACGGCCAGCCTGGGGATCGATCGCTCCGCTCTCCCGCGCTCCGTCTATGAGGCGCTCGTGGACGGCGCGCCCCTCCCGGAGCGGATCCTGCCCACGCGCTGGGAGGGCCTGCATCTGGCCCCGGCCGCCGTGGATCTGGCCGGCGCGGAAGTGGAGCTGGTTTCGGCGCCGGAACGGGAGTTCCGCCTCCGCCGGGCCCTGGAGGAGGTCCGCTCCGCTTACGATTACGTGCTGATCGATTGCCCTCCCAGCCTCGGCCTGCTGACCCTCAACGCCATGGTGGCAGCGGACGCCTTGATCGTCCCGGTGCAATGCGAGTATCTGGCCCTGGAAGGGCTTTCCCGCCTGCTTCAGACGATGACGCGGGTGCGCCAGCGGTTCAACCCCCGCCTGCACGTGCGGGGCTTCCTGCTGACTATGTTCGACGCCCGCTCGCGGCTGGCCCAGCAGGTGGTCGAGGAGGTGCGGCATCATTTCCCGGGGCGGGTGTTCCGGACGGTGATCCCCCGCAGCGTGCGCCTCGCGGAGGCGCCCAGCTACGGTCTCCCAATCATCGCCTATGCCCCGAATTCCCCGGGCGCCCTCGCCTATACGGCCCTGGCTCGGGAGCTGCTGCAGGGGGATGGCCTGCCGGTCCCTTCGCTGGAAGGAGGCGCGTATGGGCCGTAAATTCGGATTGGGGAAAGGCCTGGAGGCCCTGCTGCCGGCCGGCGAGGCCGCAGGCCTTCTGGAGGTCCCCATCGAGGCCATCGAGCCCAATCCTCACCAGCCCCGCCGGCAGATCGACGAGGCGGAGCTGGAGGAGCTGGCCCAGTCCATCCGGGAGCACGGCCTGCTGCAACCCCTGATCGTCACCCAGACCCAGGCGGACCCGCCGCGCTACACCCTGATCGCCGGGGAGCGCCGATGGCGGGCCGCCCGACGGGCCGGCCTGACGACGGTGCCGGTGGTGGTCCGCGAGGTGGCCCCCCAGCAGATGCTGGAGCTGGCCCTGGTGGAGAACCTGCAGCGGGCGGATCTCAACCCCATTGAGGAGGCCCAGGCCTACCGGTATTTGATCGAACAATTCGGCCTGACCCACGAGGAGGTCGCCCGCCGGGTCGGCCGGAGCCGGGCGACGATCACCAATGCCCTGCGCCTGCTCCAGCTGCCGCCCTCCATTCAAGCCCACCTGATGGAGGGGCGCATCACGGAGGGCCACGCCCGGGCCCTGCTGATGCTCCCCCACCCGGCCCAACAGGAGATGGTCCTCCGGCGCATCCTGGAGGAGGGCCTGAGCGTGCGGGCGACCGAGGAGCTGGCCCGCCGCCTGCAGGGCCAGCGCCCGGCCCGGCGGAAGGCAGCCTCCCTCCCGCCCGGCCTGGCGGAGCTGGAGGGCCGCCTGCGTCAGGCCTTGGGCACCAAGGTCCGGCTCTCTCATAACCGCAAAGGCGGGCGCATCGTCATCTACTACTATTCTGAGGAAGAACTGGAGGCCCTCCTTCGCCGCTTGCTCGGCTCCTCGTGATCCCATCATCCACCTCGACCCGGAGGTCCTTCCATGCCCAACCCGGCCCTCATCCGTGAGAAGGTGCGGCAGGCCATTGCCCTCCTGAACGAGAAGGGGATCGACGCCTGGCTCACGTTCGTCCGGGAGACAGAGCAGACTCGGGATCCCGTTCTGGATCTGATCCTGGACCTGAACGTCACTTGGATCTCGGCCTTCATCCTCACCGCCCAGGGGGATCGCGTGGCCATCGTCGGCCGGTTCGACCGGGAGAACGTGGCCGCCCTGGAAGTCTGGGATCCGGTCATCGGCTACGATGAGAGCATCCGGGGGCCCCTGGTGGAGACGCTCCAGCGGCTGAACCCCCGGGAGATCGCCATCAATTACTCGGAGAACGATCCGGCGGCCGACGGCTTGACCCACGGGATGTGGTGCATGCTCCACCGGCTCCTGAGCGGCACCCCCTTCGTCGGCCGCCTGATCTCGGCGGAGGACCTCATCGGAGCCCTGCGCGGCCGCAAGACCCCCCTGGAGCTGGAGGCGATCCGGCGGGCGGTGGAGACCACCGAGCGGCTGTTCGCAGAGATCGGGGCCTTCCTGCGTCCCGGTCGCACTGAGCGGGAGATTCAGGCCTTCGTCCACGAGCGGATGCGCGCCTATGGGGTGGAGCCGGCCTGGGATCCGGATTACTGCCCCATCGTCGCCGTGGGCCCTGAGGCCCCGGCAGGGCACGCGATGCCGGGGGATCGCCGGGTGGCGCCCGGCACCCTGGTCCACGTGGATCTGGGGATCCGTCAGGAGGGATTCTGCTCGGATCTGCAGCGCGTCTGGTATGTGCTGGGCGAGGGCGAGACGGAGCCCCCGCCGGAGGTCCAGCGGGCGTTCCGGGCGGTTCGGGAGGCGATCCAGGCGGGCTTTCAGGCCCTGCGGCCGGGCGTTCAGGGATGGGAAGTGGACGCCGCCGCCCGTCGCGCCCTAACCGGGCAGGGCTATCCGGAGTATCTGCACGCCTTGGGGCATCACATCGGGCGGACCGTGCATGATGGCTCCACGATCCTGGGGCCACGCTGGGAGCGTTATGGCCAGACCCCTTACGGGGTGGTGGAGGCCGGCAACGTGTTCACGCTGGAGTTGGGCGTGCGGGTGCCCGGGTATGGCTACGTCGGGCTGGAGGAGGACGTGCGGGTCACGCCCCATGGGGCGGAGTGGATCAGCCATCCGCAGGCGGAGCTCTGGGTGATCCGACCGTGAAGGAAGCAGGCTATGCCGATCTCGAAGACGCTGTGCTCCTCGCGCGGATCGCGGGAGGCGACGAGCAGGCGCTGGCGGCCCTTTACGACCGGCACGCGGCCCGGGCCTTCTCCCTCGCCATGCGCATCCTGGGCGACCCCGAGACCGCTGAGGAGGTGGTCTTGGATGTGTTCTGGAGCATCTGGCAGCACGCCGGGGCCTTCACGCCGGAGCGGGGCCGCTTCACCACTTGGCTCCACGCCATGGTGCGCCATCGGGCCATCGACGCCCTGCGCCGCCGTCGCGCCCGGCCGCCCCAGCTCCCGGAGCCCCCGCAGGGGGAGGTGGAACCTGCGCTCCCGGACCCCTCGGTGGAGGACCTGGTGGAGGCCCGGGAGCTGGCCCAGGCGATCCGGGAGGCCCTGGCGGCCCTCCCGCCTGCCCAGCGGCAGGTGCTGGAGCTGGCCTATTTCCGGGGATGGACCCATCGGGAGATCGCCGCGCATCTGGGCGAGCCCCTGGGGACCGTCAAGAGCCGCCTGTATCTGGCGCTGCGGAAGGTCCATGACTGGCTGGCCGAGCGGGGAATGATCCCATAAGGCGATCCGGGAAGGATCCTGAAGTGGGCCCCGTGCGTATCACGGATAGAGAGAACGCTACAAATCCGCGCGCGGCAGGGGCGCTACCTCTGGGGATGCTTCCGGAGGAAACCCGGATCACCGGGTCCCGTGGATGGAGCGAGGCGAAGCGATGGAGCACGAGATCCTGGAGGAAGAGCTGGCCGTTTACGCCCTGGGAGCGCTGCCGCCGGAGGAGGCGGCCGCGGTGGCGGCTCACCTGGCCGGGTGCCCGGAGTGCCGGGAGCGGGTGCGCCGTTACCGGGAGGCCGCCGCGGCCCTGGCCTATGCTGCCCCCCTGCGCCGTCCCTCGCCGCGCTTGAGGGCGCGGCTGCTGGCCGGGGCGCGGAGGACTTCACGGCGCAGCGAGCGCTGGCTGGGGCTGGGGATCGTCCTGGTCATCGCGATCCTCACGCTGGTGCTCTTTGCTCCCTCACTCCTCAGTTTCCGATCTGCGACGACGCCTCAGGTGTTCTCGCTTCAGGGGGCGGAGGCGGCACCGGATGCGCAGGGTTATCTCATCCTGGAAGACAGCCAAGGCCTGCTGGTGACCAAGGGACTGGCGGTCCCGCCGGAGGGCCAGGTCTACCAGGTCTGGTTTATGGACGCCGCCGGGCGCCGTGTCAGCGGCGGGATCTTCCGCACCCAGCCCCGACCGTATGGGGTCTATACGGTCACCGTTCCCCTCCCGTTGACGGCCTATGCGCGTATCGGGGTGACCCTGGAGCCGGAAGGCGGCAGCCCCTCTCCCACCGGCCCCCAGGTCCTGCGCGGCGTCCTGCGTTGATGGATTCCGGATCTTCGCCGCGTTCGGCCCTTGATCCGGAGGTGCCCATGCAGGCTGCGGACTGGATCCTGTGGAACGCCCGCATCTACACCCAGGACCCCGAGCAGCCGGAGGCGGAGGCCCTGGCCGTGGTGGGGGAAACCCTCGCGGCGGTGGGCCCCATGGAGGCGGTGCGGGCGTGGCAGGGGCCTCGCACCCGGGTCCTGGACCTGAAGGGCGCGACGGTGCTCCCGGGCCTGATCGACGCCCACTTCCATCTGGAGGGATATGCCCGCCTCCAGATGGGAGTGGACGTCGACACGCCGACCCTCGAGGAGGCCCTGGCCCGGGTGGCCCGGCAGGCGGCCACCCGGCCGCCCAGGGAGTGGATCGTCGGACGAGGATGGCTGCAGGAGCGCTGGGGACGCTTCCCCACGGCCGATGATCTGGACCGGGTGGCGCCGGCCCATCCGGTGGCTCTGTGGGCCCGCAGCGGCCATGCCCTCTGGGTCAACCGGGAAGCGATGCGCCGGGCGGGCGTCACCCGGGACACCCCGGATCCCCCAGGGGGGCGGATCGCCCGCGATGCGGCCGGGGAGCCCACCGGCCTCTTCTTCGAACGGGCCATCGACCTGATTGCTCAGATCATCCCCGAGCCGTCCGTCGAGGAGCTGGCAGAGGCCCTATATGAGGTGCTCTACGAGCTGGCCACCCTGGGGCTGACAGCGGTGCACAACTTCGATGGCCCCCGCAGCTTCGCCGCCCTCCAGATCCTCCACGCGCGGGGGGATCTCCCCCTGCGGGTGGTGCAGCACATTCCTTTGTCTGCGCTGGATCACGCCCTTGCCGTCGGGCTGCGCACCGGGTTCGGGGATGCCTGGCTGCGCATCGGGTCAGTGAAGATCTTCGCCGATGGGGCCCTGGGGCCGCGGACGGCGTGGATGCTGGAGCCCTACGAAGGGGAGCCGGAGAACACGGGGATCGCTTACACCTCCCCCGAGGTCATGCGGGAGGCCGCCCATCGGGCGACCCTCGGGGGCCTGTCCCTGGCGATTCACGCCATCGGCGACCGGGCGAACCGGGAGGTCCTGGATCTTTTCGAGGCGTTGCGGGCGCTGGAGGCTCAGCGCGGCATCCCACCGGAGGCCCGGCGGCACCGGATCGAACATGCCCAGCTCGTGCACCCGGCGGACATCCCCCGTTTCGGCGCCCTGGGGATCGTGGCCTCCATGCAGCCGATCCACGCGGTCTCGGATCGCCCCATGGCAGAGCGCTACTGGGGGAGCCGGTGCGCCACCGCCTACGCCTGGCGCCGCCTGAAGGCGGCGGGGGCCCGGCTGGCCTTCGGCTCCGACGCCCCGGTGGAGCCCCCGAACCCGTGGTGGGGCCTGCACGCGGCGGTGGTCCGCGACGGCTGGCATCCCGAGCAGGCCCTTTCTCTGACTGAGGCCCTGGAGGCCTACACCATGGGCCCGGCCTGGGCCGCCGGCCTGGAGCGATGGCAGGGCCGGCTGCGGCCCGGGATGTGGGCGGACCTCATCGTGCTCCCCGAGGATCCCTTCCGGATTCCCCCGGATGCCCTGCGGGATCTGGAGGTTCTGGGGACCATGGTCGGCGGCCGCTGGGTGTTCCGAAAGGGGAGCCATCTTCTGGACTGAACGCATTTGGAGGATCCCCATCTCTCGCAGGAGGGGCGCAGCGCCGCTGCGCCCCTACAGACCGGGTGTGGGAGACCCGCAAGGGCCTTGACAATCCCACCAACATCGAAGGGGATGACCCGATAGAAGCCCTTCTTCGATCGTGATCATAGGGATTCTTCCGCTGGCTGGCTCCCAGCAGGTCGGGCGGTAGGGGCGGGGGATCTCTGAAAGGTGAGCAGCACTCCGACGAGGATCAGCGCAGCCCCGAGGTAGCCCAGCGGCCCGAAGCGTTCCCCCCAGGCCAGGTAGGAGACGAGCGCTGCGACCACTGGCTCCACGGTGGCAACCACCGCTGCTCGGGTCGCCTCCAGCCGTCGCAGGCCAACGGAGTAGGTCAGATAGGCCAGGTAGGTGGAGCCCACGGTGAGGAGAAGGACGGCGCCCCAAGCGGGTAGGGTCGGCGGATGGAAGGAGACCAGGGGCAGCAGGGCAAGGGCACCCACCGGCATAGCGTAAGCGAAGAGCGTCGGCGTTTCGTAGCGCGGAAGGTAGAGCTTCCCGAACAGATAATACAGGGCATAGGTGAACCCGGCGGTCAATCCCCAGAGGATGCCAGCGACGCTGATGCGCACGGTGCCTCCTTGAAGGCTGACCCCTGCCACCCCGAGCAGGGTGAGCGTCAAAGCGGCCAGCTTGCGCGGCCCCATCGCCTCCTTCAAGAAGATCCAGGAGAGCAGGGCCACCCAGGCGGGGGCGGTGTAGAGCAAGACCGCAGCCATCGCCCCGCCGCCGGCTTGCACCGCGAACTGGAAGGAGGCGTAAAACAGCGCCACACCGACGAGGCCGAAGGCGACCACGATGGGAAGATCCCTTCGAGCCACGCAAACCCGGCCGAGGCGGAGGGCATGGAGGCCGAACAACAGGCCGGCGAGAGCCGCCCGCCAGAAGGCCACCTCCAGGGGTGTCCATCCAGAGGCGAAGGCCAGCCGGCTCAGCGGGCCGATCAGTCCCCACAGGCAAGCGGCGGCGAGGACGTAGAGGTAACCGATCATCCGGAGGACTCCGGGGACGGGTTGGGATTCTGCGCAGGGCCGGCCGGGGTTGCCTCCTGGAGCCGGCGGGCGAGCTCCTCTCGCAACCAGGCCTCGATGTCCTCGACGCCGACGCGACTCAGGTCGAACCACCGGATGCGAGAGTCTTCCAGCCGGAACCAGTTATACTGATGATGCACGAAGGCGCGGGTGGCCGATCGGATGCGGCGGATCGCCTCCTCCAGCGGGATCTCACCCCGCAGATACGCCCCGATCTGCCGGTAGCCCAGGCCGGTCATGGCCGGGAGCTCCCACGGGTAGCGCTCGGCCAAGCGGCGCACCTCCTCGATCAGCCCCGCGGCGATCATACGCTCCACCCGCTCATCGATCCGCCGGTAGAGCTCCTCCCGGGGCCGCGTCAGGCCGATCATGATCGTGGCGTAAGGCGGCGGGTTCTTGCGCCGCTGGGCGGAGAAGGGCTGCCCGGTGCGGTAGCAGACCTCCAGGGCGCGGATCACCCGCCGCAGGTTGCGGGGATCGATCCGGGCCGCCGCTTCGGGGTCCAGCCGGCGCAGCTCTTCATACAGGGCTCCGGGCCCCTCCCGTTGCGCCCGTTCCTCCAGGGCCTGCCGTAGCGCGGGGTCCGGTGGGGCCGGAGGGATCTGCCAGCCCTCCACCACCGCCCAGACGTAGAGCCCGGTCCCCCCGACCAGGAAGGGCAATCGCCCCCGCCGGTGGATCTCCTCAATGGCGGCGTAGGCCATGCGCTGGTATTCGGCCAGGGTCAGGGGGCAGTCCGGGTCGGTGACATCGATCAGGTGATGGGGGACGCGGGCCCGCTCCTTCGGCGTGGGCTTGGCGGTGCCGATGTCCATCCCCCGGTAGATCTGGCGGGAGTCGGCGGAGACGATCTCGCCGTTCAGTCGCTCCGCCAGGATCAGCGCGACCTCGCTCTTCCCGACGGCAGTAGGCCCCACGATGGCCACCAGGGGGCGCGGAGGGGAAGGGCGCTCTGTCATCCCCGATCCCTCAGAGGACCTCCGCGATGAGCCCGCCGAGCAGGGCGGTAAGCAGCCCCAGGTAGAGGAAGCAGTGCAACCCCGCCACCAGGTCCACGAGGGGGAGACCCGGCGCCAGACGGTGGAGGAGGACCATCAGGAAGTCCAGGAGGATCAGGCCGACCCCGATGAGGATGGGCAGGCCCTTGTAATGGGCCAAGAACTCGGCGGTGCGATCGATCCAGCGGTTCAGATCCGGCATTCGGGCCCCCGCCGGATTCACCGCACGGGCTCTCGTGAGGCCCGTTCGGCCTCGGAGTGTTCCAGATAAGGGCGGAAGGCAGCCAGCAGCCGGGCGGGCAGCCGGCCCGAGAGGGTGACCTCGCTGTCAGTGTGGGCTTCCCACTCCACCATGCCCTGCTCATAGAACAGGGCGATGAGGTCCCCCCGGCTCAGGGGCAGCCGCACCCGCACTGACGTGAGGCTCTGATAGAGGATCGCCTCCACCTTGCGCAGCAGGTCCTCCAGGCCGATGCCGTAGGCGGCGGAGATGGCCACGAAGTCGGGATGTTCCGCGGCCAGGGCGCGGGCCTGCTCCGGGTCCGGAAGCCGGTCGATCTTGTTGAGGGCGGTGATCATCGGGATGTCCTGCACCCCGATCTCCCGCAGGGTGCGGATCACCACCTGGGCCTGTTGCCGGGCGTTGGGATGGGTGATGTCGAGGACGTGGATGATCAGGTCGGCCTCGTTGATCTCCTCCAGGGTGGCCCGGAAGGCGGCCACCAGCGGATGGGGGAGCTTCTGGATGAACCCGACGGTGTCAGTGAAGAGGGCGATGCCTCCCGCGGGGAGCTTCACCCGCCGCGTGGTGGGGTCCAGGGTGGCGAAGAGCTGGTCGGCCACCAGGACGTGGGCCCCGGAGACGGCGTTGAGGAGGGTGGACTTGCCGGCGTTGGTGTAGCCCACCAGGGCGACCACCGGGATCTGGGCGCGGCGTCGCCGCTCGCGGTAGCGCTGGCGGTGGGCCCGCACCTCCTCCAGTTCGCGCTTGAGATGGGCGATGCGCTCCTTGATCCGCCGGCGGTCGATCTCCAGCTGCTTCTCGCCGGGCCCCCGCAGGCCCACCCCGCTGATCCCCCCGCGGCCGAAGGAGCCGCCGGCCTGCTGGGCCAGGTTCTGCCAGCGCCGGGTCAGCCGGGGCAGGCGATATTCATACTGGGCCAGCTCCACCTGGAGGGCCCCTTCCCGGGTGTGGGCATGCTGGGCGAAGATGTCAAGGATCAGGGCCGTGCGGTCCAGCACCCGCACCTCGTCGCCAAAGGCGTTCTCCAGGTTGCGTTGCTGGGAGGGGGAGAGCTCATCGTCGAAGATGACCATGTTGGCGTTCATGGCCCGGACCAGGGCGCGGATCTCCTCCACCTTCCCGGGCCCGATGTAGGTGGCGGGGTGGATCCGGCGCAGGCGCTGGACCGCCCGGCCGACGACCTCCACGCCGGCCGTGCGGGCCAGCTGCGCCAGCTCGTCCAGGGAGTCCTCCACGGGCAGCAGCCCCGGCTTCCCATAGACTTCCGTGCCGACCAGCACGGCGCGATCGACCGGGGCCGTCGTCTCCCGGGTTTCTCGTCCGATCGGACACCTCCTTGTCCGCGGTTAGGGGCGCGGGGCACCGGACCGGCGTCCTTCTCGCCAGGCGGTCCAGAGCGCCCATCCGAAGACCAGGGCTTCGAACAGGGCAGCGGCGATGAGATAGGGCTCATAGCTCATCCCTCACCCTCCCAGAGCCTGCTGGAAGGCCTGGATGCGGCGCGCGGCTTCCTCCAGGCGGGGGACCGGCTGGACCAGGGAGATCCGGATGTAGCCTTCGCCGGCCTCGCCGAACATGGCCCCGGGGGCGACGGAGACGCCGGTGGCCTCCAGCAGCCGGGCGGCGTAATCGGCGCTGCGCCAGCCCTCGGGCAGCCGCGCCCACACATAAATCGTGGCACGGGGCCGCTCCGTCGTCAAGCCCGCGGCGTTCAGGGCGTCCACCATCACGTCCCGCCGCCGGGCGTATTCGGCGTTGCGCTCCGCCATCCACTCGTCGTCGTGGGTGAGGGCCACGGCCGCGGCCTCCTGGATGGGGCGGAAGTGCCCGGAGTCGATGTTGCTTTTGAGCCGGGCCAGGGTGCCCACCACCTCCGCGTTGCCCACCAGCATCCCCACACGCCAGCCGGCCATGTTGTGGGATTTGGAGAGGGAGTAGAACTCCACGGCCACCTCTTTGGCCCCCGGGACGCTGAGGACGCTGGGGGCTCGGTAGCCGTCGAAGGCGACGTCGGCGTAGGGGTTATCGTAGGCCAGGAGCAGGTTGTGCCGGCGGGCGAAAGCCACCGCCTCCGTTAGGAACTCCGGGGTGGGGCAGGCGGCGGTGGGATTGTTGGGATAGTTCAGCCAGAGGATCTTCGCCCGGGCCAGGACCTCGGCGGGGATCTCGGAGAAATCCGGGAACCAGCCCCGCTCCCGCCGCAGCGGCATGTAGAAGACATCGGCCCCGGCCGCCAGGGCCCCATCCGTGTAGGTGGGGTATCCCGGGGAGGGGACTAAGGCGACATCCCCTGGGCCCAGGTAGGCCAGGCTCAGGTTGAAGATCCCCTCCTTGGAGCCGATGAGGATCAGGACCTCGCGGTCGGGGTCGAGCGCCACGCCGAAGCGGCGGGCGTAGAAGCGGGCCACCGCCTGGCGCAGGGCGGGGATCCCCCGGTAGCCGGCGTAACCGTGGGCCCGGGGGTCCCGCGCGCTTTTTTCCATGGCCTCGAGGATGAAGGATGGGGGGGCCATATCCGGGCTGCCGATGTCCAGGCGGATGACGTCGCGGCCCTCTGCCTGGAGCTCCGCGATCCGCCGCTCCAGGGCGGCGAAGGGATACGGCTTCAGGCGCTGCATGCGCTCCGAGGGGGCAGGCGGCATCTCCCTTCCACCTCCATGGTTTCCCCCTATTGTATCTGGCAGACAGGAAATCCGCATAGGATGGCTGGGGTGCAGGGCCTTTCAGATTTTCTGGGCGTGTAGGGCAACTGCTCGCAGTTGCCCCACATAATGCGCGGGTCCGGTAGGGACGACCCGCCGGGTCGCCCGATCACGGCCGGCGCGCGCGCAGCCGGTCCACCGTGTGGGGGGGGACCGGGAGGGCTCCGAGGAGGATGCGGCCGTCGGGGGTGGGACCGTGGAAGTCGCTGCCGCCGGTGGGGACCAGGTCGTAGATCCGGGCGATCTCCATCAACCGGGCGGTGTCGGCCTCGGAGTGGTCAGGATGATAGACCTCCAGGCCGGCCAACCCGGCCTCCCACAGGCTCCGGAGATCCCGGGGGAGGCCGGAGCGGCCCGGGTGGGCCAGGACCGCCACCCCCCCGGCGGCCCGGATCCGCGCGATGACCTCCTGGGGATCCACGGGCCGCCGGGGCACATAGGCCGGGCGATCCCGTCCCAGGTAACGGCGGAAGGCCTCCGCCTCGTCGGCCACGTAGCCTTGTTCCACCATCGCCCGGGCCAGATGCGGGCGCCCCAGCACGTCCCCCCGGGCCAGCTCCAGCACCCGCTCCCAGGGGACCGGCAGCCCCAGCCGGGCTAGGCGCTCGGCCATTGCCCGGATCCGCTCCACCCGCTCCGCCTGCATGGCCTCCAGCATACGGAGCAGCTCCGGGTGGAGGGGATCGATGAAGTAGCCCAGCAGGTCGATCTCCTCCTCCGGGCCGCCGACGCTGATCTCCACACCGGGGATCACCTCCAGGGGGGTGCCGCGGGCATGGGCCGCCGCCTCGAGGACACCCTGGGTGGTCTCATGGTCGGTGATGGCCAGGTATCGGAGGCCGCGCGAGAGGGCCTCCTGCACCACCCGGGCGGGGGTCCACAGGCCATCCGAGGCGGTGGTGTGGACGTGGAGGTCGAGGCGGACGCTCATCGCTTTTCGATGACGAAGCGGATGGCTGTCCGCTCCTGGTCGTTGATCTTGACGTCGGTGAACTCGGGGATGCAGACGATGTCGATGCCATCCTGGGCGAGGTAGGTGCGGGCGATGCAGATGGCCTTGACCGCCTGGTTGACGGCCCCGGCCCCGATGGCCTGCACCTCCGCCCGCCCGCGCTCCCGGATGACACCTGCGATGGCGCCGGCCACGGCTGTGGTGCGTGACTTGGCAGCAACCTTAATGGTATCCATGCTCTCCCTCCGTGGGGCTGAAGGATGGCGATGGGAAACCGCGGCCTGTGGTGAGGGATGCGCTTTCCGGTTGAGCGGCAGACCTCCTCCCGTGGATTCAGGGCAACGGAGGGAGCGACCCGCCGTTGCGGCCGGTTTGGGGAATATTATAACCTGGAGCGCCACAATGTGGCGTAGGGCTTGAGGGAGCCGGCAGCGCAGCCCCGCCTTCAGCGGGACAGCCGCCGGACGATGCGCCCCCGGCTCAGGTCGTAGGGGGAGAGCTCCACCAGCACCCGGTCCCCCAGGAGCACGCGAATGTAATACATCCGCATCCGGCCGGAGAGGTGGGCCAGCACCTCATGGCCGTTGTCCAGGCGGACCTTGAACATCGTATTCGGAAGGGTCTCCACCACAGTGCCTTCCACCTGGATGACATCCTTGGCCTTCTCGCCGCCTTTCGCCATCGAGCCTCCCGGGACCTCGAGGGTTGTCTCTTCGGACGCGATGCTTCATCCATATTTTAGCGGGGATCCGGAGGGAGGAGAATCCGCACGGACTCCTCCTCATCGCCCCTGCAGCCGCATCCACCAGGCCTGCCAGGGGAGGGGAGTGGGGGTAGGGGTAGGAGGAGATGGCGGAGGAGAGGCCGACGGGGTCCACGATAGGCGGTAGGGGGTTTCGTTTGGGCGGACCATCCCGGCCTCCAAGCGGGCCCAGCGGGCGACGAACTCCTCGCTCTGGACGTAGCGGGCCTGTTCGGCCAGGCGGGTTGCTCGGGCCTGTTCGGTGGCGATGGCCGCGCGCAGGCGCTCCGCCCGTTCCACCCGCTGCCGGTAGATCTCCAGGTTCTCCCAGGCGATGTGGGCCAGGGCGAGCAGGGCGGCCAGCACGGTGAGGCGGACCCCCCAGCGCCATATCCGATCCAGCCAGCGGCGCATGCGGCGCTTCCTTACTCAGGAGTTGGACAGGCGCTTTTCTCAACAAAAAGCCCGGAGGCGGGAGCGGCCTCCGGGCAGTGCCGGGGGCGGGATTTGAACCCGCACGGGCGCATGCCCACCACGCCCTGAACGTGGCGCGTCTGCCAGTTCCGCCACCCCGGCGTTTCGTTTTCAATTCTACCAGGGCCGTCCGGGATGTCAAATCCGCCGGGGCGGCGGCTTCATCCTCCGGAAGCTCCCTCACCGAACGCCGGCGAGGGCCTGGGCGCGCTCCTGAGCGTCCAGGGCGGCGATAGCCGCGATGAAGACGATGTCCTGGACCTCGTCGCCGGTCTGGAGCACGTGGACGGGCTTGCCCATCCCCAGAAGGATCGGCCCGATGGCCTGGGCGTTCCCGAGGCGCTGCAGCAGCTTATACGAGACGTTCGCCGCCTCCAGGTCCGGGAAGACCAGCACGTTGGCGTCCTTCACCCGGCTGAAGGGGTAGCGCTCCTCGATGATCTCCGGCACCACCGCCGTGTCGGCCTGCATCTCCCCGTCGATCAGGATGTCCGGCCGCCGCTGGCGCACGATCTCCACGGCCTGGCGCACCTTCTCGGAGAGCGGGTGGCGGGTGCTGCCGAAGTTGGAGAAGGAGAGCATGGCCACCCGCGGCTCAATGTCGAAGCGCCGGGCGAAGTCGGCCGCCATGATGGCGATCTCCGCCAGGTCCTCGGCTGTGGGTTCGATGTTCACCGTGGCGTCGGTGAAGAAGTAGACCTTCTCCTTCACGATCATGATGTAAAGCCCGGCGACCTTGCGCATGCCCTCCCGGACCCCCACGACCTGGAGGGCGGGGCGGATGACGGCGGGGTAGTCGTAGGTGAGGCCGGAGATGAAGGCGTCGGCGTCCCCCATCTCGACCATCATGGGCCCGAAGTAGTTGGGCTCCCGCATCAGCGTGCGGGCCAGGGGGAGGGTGACGCCTTTGCGCTGCCGCTTCTCGTAGAGGCGCTGGGCGTATTCCTCCAGCCGCGGGAACTCGGGCGGGTAGACGATCTCCGGCTGGCAGCGCAGCCCCAGCTCCTCGATGCGCCGGCGGATGACCTCGGGGCGCCCGATGAGGATGGGCCGGCCGATCCCCTCCTCCTGGATCAGGGCGGCGGCCCGCAGGATCTTGGGCTCCTCGCCCTCCCCGAAGGCGATGCGCTTGGGGGCCGCCTTCGCCTTGTTGATGATGAAGCGCATCACCTGGGTGCCCTTGCCCAGCCGGGCGGCCAGCCGCTCCCGGTATTCCTCGACGTCGATGTGGATCCGCGCCACGCCGGTCTCCATGGCCGCCTGGGCGACCGCCGGCGCCTCCCAGAGCATCACCCGCGGGTCCAGCGGCTTCGGGATGATGTAGTCCGGCCCGAAGCGCAGCGTCTCCAGCCCGTAGGCCTTCAGCACGCTGTCCGGCACGTCCTCCCGGGCCAGGGCGGCCAGGGCCCGGGCCGCGGCCAGCTTCATCTCGTCGTTGATCGCCCGCGCCCGCACGTCCAGGGCCCCGCGGAAGATGAAGGGGAAGCCCAGGACGTTGTTGACCTGGTTGGGGTAATCGCTGCGGCCGGTGGCCACGATGGCGTCGGGGCGGACCTCCTTGGCCAGCTCGTAGCGGATCTCGGGGTCCGGGTTGGCCAGGGCGAAGATGATGGGCCGCTCGGCCATGGATTTCACCATCTCGGGGGTGAGCACGTCCGCCACTGAGAGGCCCAGGAAGACGTCGGCTCCCCGGATGGCCTCGGCGAGGGTGCGGGCCTCGGTGTCGGCGGCGAAGCGCTCCTTGTAGGGGTTCATCCCCTCCTTGCGTCCCTTGTAGATCACCCCCTTCGTGTCCAGCAGGATGAGGTTCTCCTTGCGCACCCCCAGCTTCACCCAGAGATCGGCGCAGGCGATGCCGGAGGCCCCCGCGCCGTTGATCACCACCTTGATCTCATCGATGCGCTTGCCCACCAGCTCCAGGGCGTTGAGCAGGGCGGCCGCGGAGATCACCGCCGTCCCATGCTGGTCGTCGTGGAAGACCGGGATGTCCAGGGTAGCCCGCAGGGTTTCCTCGATGTAGAAGCACTCCGGCGCCTTGATGTCCTCCAGGTTGATCCCCCCGAAGGTGGGGGCGATGGCCTGCACCACCCGGATGAACTCATCCGGATCCCGGGTGTTCACCTCGATGTCGATGGCATCCACATCGGCGAACTTCTTGAAGAGCACCGCCTTGCCTTCCATCACCGGCTTGGAGGCCAGGGCCCCCCGATCCCCCAGGCCCAGGATGGCGGTGCCGTTGGAGATCACCGCCACCAGGTTCCCCTTGATGGTATATTCATAAGCCAGGTCTGGGTCCTTCTCGATCTCCAGGACCGGATACGCCACGCCCGGGCTGTAGGCCAGGGAGAGGTCCCGCTGGGTGATCATGGGCTTGGTGGGGACGATCTCCAGCTTGCCCGGACGGCCTTTGCGGTGGTATTCCAGGGCGTCTTCCCGGAGCATGGGAACCTCCTTGCTGGGTAAGCTGTGCCGGATCCGCGCCTTCCACCTTACCCCCGCGCCGGAGGCCCGGCAAACCGGTCCGGGGCGGGCTGTCCTGGGACTTCCTAATCTGTCCTGAATGGAGTTACGGCGCCGTTACATCGTTCAGTAAACGAATGCCTCCAGTGCGTAGGGGGCGACGCGGGGGCCTTCCCCTCCCGGGGCGCGCAGGCCGGCGCGGAGGGCCTCGGCCTGTGCCCGGCGCTCCGCCGGGGAGAGGGGGCGGATCCCCCAGGCCTCCGCTGCCGCGCGGTAGGGCGTCCCCGGCATCTCCACGAAGTCCGAAAGGTAAACCAGATCCCGTCGGTCCAGCGGCATGGCCTTTAAGACGGCCAGCGTATCCTCCACGTGACCATGGGCGAAGCGGTCCCCGCCGACCCCGATCATGACGATCACCCCGACGGAGAGGCCGGCAGCCTTCAGCCGACGCACGGTCTCGATCATCCCTTCCACCGTCGCGGGCTTGCGCAGGAACTCCAGCAGGGGCGCATGCCCGCTCTCCAGGCCGATGTAGACCCGGCGCAACCCCATGGCGCGCAGCTGGGCGTAATCCTCCACGGTCTTCCGCAGCCCGGTGAAGCCGTCCAGGAAGGCGTAGATCCCGGCGAAGCCGCGCCCGGAGCCGTCGGCCTGCAGCGGGAAGGCTTGTCGCAGACGCTCCAGGAGGGCGATCAGGCGGGGCATCGGGATGGCGAGGGCGTTGGCGCTGCCCAGGAAGATCGTCCGCCGCATCCACAGGCCCTCGCCGAAGAAGTCGCGGATCGCATGCAGGTGGGCCTCGAACGCCTCGGGGGAGCGCACCCGGAAGGGCACCGACCGATAGAACCCGCAGAAGATGCAGGTGTTGAAGGGGCAGCCGGTGGTCGCCTGGACAACGAGGGAGAGATACTGATCCGGGGGGAGGATCCCGATGGGGGCGTAGACCTCCGTGAACCGTCGCGCGTCGGCCTCCAGGGCTTCGAAGTCCATCGCGGCCGCTCGCCGGAGCGCCTCCAGGATGCGGAACCAGTCCTCCGGATCGGGAGGCGGGGTGATCCAGCGGAGGGAGGGGGTGGAGAGCGCGCGAAGCAACTCCCGAAGCCGCCGGGCGAGCTCCTCCTCCAGGGCGCGGACTTCCTCCCGGGAGAGCCAGCGACGTTGGAGCCCCTCGGGGGTCATCCGGATGGCCTGGATCCGGTTGTCGAGCCCGCGGCGGTAGGTGAGCTCCCCAAGGGTGGCGCTCCAGAGGCGGCCGGCGCGATCATAGGCCAGGACATCGCGCCCGTAGAGGTGAAGGGAGAGGGCGCCGGGCTGCAGGTTCAGGGTCACCGGTCCTTCCCGGGTCTCCAGCCGGACCATCATCCTCGCCGCCTGGGGCGAATCCCGGGCCCCTCTTTCCACCCTCAGTTTATACACGTGGAAGGCATTCGGCAAGGTCTAGGGCGGAAGTTTGGAGGAGCGGCTTTCGCCGTGACCCGGACCCTGGGTGCGGGCCGAAATCCATTTCGGCATCCCTGTGGTGAGGGGTAAGGGGCCGTCCGCGAATGGGAACACGAATACACGAATGCGGGGAATCTATTCCGTCGGGGCGGATGCCGCCGCGAACCCTTGCGGGATCGAAGACGCGAAGCTCGGGGTTGAAGTCCCCTATGTAAGCCGAGATTCATTTCGGCCTCCATGCGCAGCAGCGGCTTTCGCCGCAAACCATTGCGTCATCGAAAACAGTGGTTCGGGGCTGAAGCCCCTCCTACAAAAATCATCGACCTGGCATCCACGCGGTAGCCGCGATCCTTGCCCCATCGAGTGGAAGCCCCCTACAGCAGGGGCGCGTCCGGGTGGGGGACGCGGGCCGTCAGGATCTCCTCGCCGTCCTCCGTGGCGGCCACAGCGAGGAACCCGGGCATGGGCCCGAGATCCCGGTATCCTCGCCCCTCGGGGGCGAGGCGCGCGTCCCGGGCGAAGAGGGCGGATTGCCCGTAGAAGGCCAGGTCGAACAGCGCCCCGGTCATCATCGGGTTCAGGGCGTAGGCGAAGCGACCCTCCTGCACGGTGGCCGCCCACGCGCCCCGCAGCCAATCCGCTTGCTGTTCGGGGGTCCAGGGGCCCGGGTTGGCTGAGGGCTGGACCAGGATCTGCGCCCCCTGGCGGGCGAGGAGCTCCCGCACCGGGGATTCCGGGACGAAGGCGTCCAGGCAGACGGCGATCCCGATGCGACCGACTTCTGTGTCGAAAACCCGGATCGCCTCCGGCGCCCCAGGGGAGAGATCCAGCCCGGCGGGGCCTTCCAGGTCGATGAGGGCGACCTTGGTCTGGAGCCCGATCAGACGCCCGTCAGGGCCGAAGAGGGCCGCCGTGTTGTAGACCGCTGGACCCCGTGGGCGTAGCGGGCGGGGAAGTTCCCCTTCACGGATCCCGTAATCCGCGAGGGGGGCCGAGCCAGCGACGAGGTAAATCCGGTGGGCACGGGCTAGCTGGGAGAAGGTCTCCAGATAGAGGCGGGCGAGGAGGGGGTTGATCGTCAGCAGAAGGGCGCGGGCCCAGCTGACCCGGTGGCGCAGGCGCCGGTAGAGGGCGGGGAGGAGCCGTCGGCGCAGGGCGAAGGCCATCGCCGCCGCCATCGAGGGCTGGCGGATCAACCCCGGGGGGAGGATGGCCAGGGCGGCGAGCAGCCCGACATCCTCCGGAAGGGCCACCAGGGCCGGCGCCCGGGGATCCAGGGGGGCGCACGCCTGCTGGAGCAAGGCAGCCATCCGGGCGGCGAAGGCCTCCGGCGAGCGCCCATCCGCCACGCTCCAGCGCATCTGGACGGCGACCAACTGGATCGTCAGGGACACCGGGCTGGACCTCCTCCAAGGGCTCAGGGGGTGGAAGGTCGATCCGCGTTTCGATACAGGCCGTGGGCGTGGATGTAGGCCTCCACCTCCGGGGGGACCAGATAGCGGATGGAGCCGCCCTGTCGGACCCGCCGACGCAGGTCGTGGGAGGCGATGTCCAGGAAAGGGGCGTCCAGCCAGATCAAGCGGCGGCTGATCCCAGGCAGCGCCTGCTCCAGCAGCGGCATGTGGACCACATAGCCGGGCCGCGGCATCACCGCCAGCCAGGTCATCTGGATCAGGCGGTGCGGATCCCGCCAGCGAGGGAGATCCACCAGGGAGTCCGAGCCCATCAGGAAGAAGAACTCCGCCTCCGGGTAGGCCTCCCGCAGGATCGTCAGCAGGTCCACGGTGTAATGGGGGCCGGGGCGATCGATGTCCGCCCGGGAGATCTCGAAGAAGGGGTTGCCGGCGATGGCCAGCTCCAGCATCTGCAGGCGGTGGGCGATGGGGGTGACCTCCGCCGTCGGTTTGTGGGGCGGTTGCGCGGCGGGGATGAACAGCACCCGATCCAGCTGCAGCTGGATCCGGGCCTGCTCCGCCAGCACCAGATGTCCGTAGTGGGGAGGATCGAAGGTCCCTCCCAGCAACCCCAGGCGTTTCATCGGGCTCGCTCCGAAGGCCTTTGCGCCGATTGAAATCGGCCTCTTCAGGCGCTTCGCGCCGGGCGTCGGCCTGCGCCGACGCGAAGGGTGATTTTCCGGTCGGCGGAGGCCGACCGTTGGCCCAAGGCCTTTCGAGGTCGAATTCATTCGACGCGTTTTGACGCCGATTGAAATCGGCCTTCTAAGGCGCTGCGCGCCGGGCGTCGGTCTACGCCGACGCGAAGGATGCTTTCCCGGTCGGCGCAGGCCGACCGTTGGCCGGAGGCCTTTCGAAGGTCGAATTCATTCGACCCCCATCGCCTCACGATCGCTTCCCCACATCTGCCCAGTCCACCCATTCCAGAACCGCATCGCCGATGTAGACGGTGTCCCCGGGTCGCACCCCGGCCTTCTCCAGGGCCTCGATGACCCCCAGGCGCTCCAGCTGGCGGTGGAGGTGCATGAGGCCCTCCTCGGAATCGAGGCGGGCCATCCGCACCGCCCGCTCCGCCGCCGTCCCCAGGACCCGCCAGCCCTCCCGCTCCCGGACCACCCGGATCGGCGTCTCGCGGCGCAGGAGGGGAGCGGTGGGCTGCAGCGGGGGCGGAGGCGGCGCCTCCTGCAGCCGCTTCCACGCCTCCCACATCAGGGCGCGGGTTCCCTGCCGGGCGGCCGCCGAGATCGGGTGGACGGTGAGGCCGCGGGCGGCGAAGGCGGCCTCCACCTCCGGCCAGCGGGCCCGGACCTCCGGCAGGTCCATCTTGTTGAAGGCGATGAGCTCCGGACGCTTCAGCAGCTCCGGGTTGTAGTGGCCCAGCTCGGAGCGGATCGCCTCGTAATCCCCGACGGGATCAGGGGAGAGGCCGTCGAGCAGGTGGATGAGGACGCGGGTGCGCTCGATGTGGCGCAGGAAGGTCAGGCCGAGGCCGGCGCCCCGGTGGGCCCCCTCGATCAAGCCGGGGAGATCCGCCAGGACGAAAGAGGCAGTGTCGTCCAGGACCACCACCCCCAGGTGGGGGTGGAGGGTGGTGAAGGGGTAGTCGGCGATCTTCGGGCGGGCGGCGGTGACGGCGGCCAGCAGGGTGGATTTGCCGGCGTTGGGCTTGCCGATCAGCCCGACGTCGGCCAGCAGCCGCAGCTCGAGATGGAGGCGGCGGAACTCCCCGGGCTCCCCGCGCTCCGCGAAGCGGGGGGCCTGGTTCGTGGGGGAGGCGAAGGCGGCGTTCCCCCGCCCGCCCCGCCCGCCCCGGGCGACCACGACGGATTGTCCGGGTTCCGTGAGGTCGGCCAGGATCTCCCCCGTGTCCGCGTCCCGGACCACGGTGCCAGGGGGCACCTCGAGGATGAGGTCTTCGCCGCTGGCGCCGGTTTTGCGGCCCCCGCGGCCGCGGCGGCCGTCCTCCGCCCGGAAGCGGCGGTGGCGGTAATAGTAGGCCAGGGTGTTCAGATGGGGGTTCACCCGCAGGATCACATCCCCGCCCTTCCCGCCGTCCCCGCCGTCCGGCCCGCCCAGGGGCACGTATTTCTCCCGGCGGAAGGAGACGCACCCGTCGCCTCCATTCCCGGCCTGGACCTCAATGATCACCTCATCGCAGAAAACCCACGCTTCGCTCATGGGGATCCCTCCTATCGATCTTTATCATTTTAGTCGGAGTCCTGCCCCTTGCCGCCCGCCCAGCGGCTGCAACAGGTCGGAAGGCTCAAGCGGACACCGTCTTTCCCGATGCGGCCTGCTGGAGAGGCCATCCGGTGCTATCATGGCTTCCGGAGCGGGGCGGTTTGCCGCAGGGCCGCGCGATGCCCGGTGGTGAGACAAGGGGGGAAACGATGCGCCGTCCATCCCTCCACGCCGTGGGACGCAGACTTCGGTCCCGGCTTTTTCGCCTTTGGATTTATGATCTCCCCCTCCTCCTCGCTTCCCTGGTCCAGGGCCGAGGAGAGCCCGTTCCCCTTGTCCTCCTGATCACCGGCATCGTTCTCTTCCTGGTTGGGCTCTTTCCTCTTCCCGTTTCGGATTCAGAACCGTTGGTGGAGTTTCGCCTGGGTCCCTTCAGGATCGTCCTTCCCATACGCGCACTGGCCCGGTATGGAATGGGGCTTGGTTTCGTGTTGATCGGAGCGGGGATCGTCATCTGGATGGCCGGGCGCTGGGGAGCGTCCCGCGCCGGGTTCTGGAGGGCCCTGGAGGACCTGGGGGTCCGGGTGGTGTGGGATGGGGAAGCGGAGGGCTTCCGGGAGCGCCTGGATGCGGCGATGGGCTTTGCCCTCGGCCGGGGCCCCTCCGGCCGGCTGCTCCCCCTTTATGTGCCCCGGCGGGAGGAGGAAGAAGCCCTCCGCATTCTCCAAGAACACGTTTGGGGCTCTGAGAAGCAAGCCTATGGGGTGGTGATCGCCGGCCCGCCGGCGGCCGGCAAGACCCGGACGGCGATGGAGCTCGCGATCCGCCTTAACCCTCCCCTCGTCCTGGTCTGGCCTCGGGGGAGGAAGGAGGGGGCCCAGCCCTTCCCCCGTGGGATCAAGATGCCAATCCCCCGGGCCCCTGTGCTGGCGGATGACCTTCCCCTGCGGCCGAGAGGGGAGGGTCCCTCCCTGCCGGAGGGGCTGATGGATCTGCTTTGGGCGTGCCCCGATCTGGCCCTCCTCGCCACGGCGCGGACGGACCGCATCCCTCCGGATGTGCGGGAGGTGCGGGTGGTGGAACTCCAGGCGATGGGTCGGGAGGATTGCCAGGGGTTGGCGCAAGCGGTCGCGGAGGCGGAGGGGCGGCGTGTGGAGGAAGTGTGGGGGCGCTTCGCCGGCCATCCCGGGAGCCTGGTGGCCGGGTTGGATGTATTCAAACAGTGCTACCGAGACCTCCCTGCGGAGATGGGCCGGGTGTTAGGGGTGCAGGAGGCGGCCAGGCGAGATCGGCTGGGGGAGATGGGACAGCGGTTTCTGCAAAGCGCCCGGGCCCTGTGGGACCTGGGGGTTCGGACCCTGACCCTGGAGCGGGTTTGGGGGGTGGTGGAGAGGGCTGGAGGGGCGGCCGTGACGCCTGCGGACCGGGATCCGGTGCTGAGGGCGCTGGAGACGCTGGCCTTCCTGCGCGTGGAGCGAAAGAAGAGGGGAGAAGTGGCGAGGTTCTACGAAGGGATCCTGACCAAAGCGATCCCTCCGCCGGAGGCGGAATGGGAGCGAACGGCCCGGGAAACGCTCCGGGAGCGAAAAGACGCTGCGGCTTTTATAGAGATCGGGAACACGTGGGCGGAAGAATACAGTCCGGCCTACCAGCGCAACCCTCGGGAGGCCCTGCGGCGGGCGATCGCAGCTTATGAGGAGGCGCTGCGTTTTTACACTCCCGATGTGGCCCCGCTGGATTATGCCAGGACC